>JAZFWH010000128.1:0-22776 GCA_036482635.1 Myxococcota bacterium | reverse complement strand
TGGCATCGGCGCAACGCCTCAGGTTGGCGTTGTCTTCGGGCGTGCAGGATCCCAGCGAGGAGGAGTCGCGCAGCAGTTCCGGCTCGGCCCGCTCCAGCCACAGCTCCTGCGTCTTGGCCCGCCGCAGGTGGTTGTTCACCGTGTTCTTGGCGATCCCGTAGATCCATGATACCAGCGACGACTCGCCACGGTAGGCGTCGATCGAGCGGAACACCGCCGTGAAGGTCTCCTGCACGACTTCCTCGCTGTCCGCGTGGTTTCGCAAGCGCGCGTACGCGAAGTGGTAGACCCGCTGGAAGTAGCGCTCGTAGAGCAGCGTGAAGTCCGCCTCGTCCGATCGGCGGATGCCTGCCAGAAGGTCCTGATCGCTGCGGGTTTCGCGAGCGCGGGTCTCGGATCGATGGCTGCGGGGCAACGCGTATCTCCTCGCGTTGTCCCTCCCCAGGATCGGGCACTGCGCCCGTTCACTGGGTCTGTGGCGAGATCTGCCCGTTTGTGGCAGACGCCGAAGAGCCCCCCGGGGGAGGCGGGTCCGGCCGGACGGCCGCGTGGCTCAGGTCCTGAGCAGCGTCTCCAAGTCCGGCGCACCCTCGGCGATGGCGCGGCGCATCCGGTAGAGGTTGGCCTTCACGGCGTCTTCGGATTTGTCGAGGGCCACCGCAATGGCCCGGATCGACTGCCGCCGCAGGTGCTTCAGGTGGAAGATGCGCCTCTGCAGAGGCGTCAGCTGGTGCTCGATCAGCGCCTCGCAGCGCCGCAGGGTCCGGCGCCAGTCCGCCACCCGGTCAGGGAGGGCTCCGGTCGATGCCGCTTCCCGGGCGTCGGGCGCGTCCAGGGGCTCGAGGCGGGGGCGGAAGCGGCGAAAGCGGCGATTGACCGTATTGCGCGTGATCCCGAAGATCCAGACCAGCAGGGTGGAGTTGCCCTGGAAGCTGTCGAGGACGCTGAAGACGGTGAGGAAGACCTCCTGGGTGACGTCTTCCGCCTCGCTGGGGTCGCGTAGGCGCTTGAGGGCGAAGCGATAGACCCGGGGGAAGTAGCTCCGGTACAGGAGTTCGAAGTCCTCCTGGCTGCCGCCCAGGATGCGCTCGACCAGCTCCCGATCGCTATTCCAAGCTCCGTCGCAGCGGGGCAATCTGCCTCCCGACTCCGCTCGCGCTGAGCATCGACCGCGGGTGTCCACCGACCGCCCGGGCGCAACCGTGTCGCCCGAGCGATGCCGGCGAGATGGGGGACTGCGGGGAAAAGAGCCCCCCTGCGCTGCGATACGACTCCCTGGTCCTGGCTCCTTGCGGGCGGCTTGGGCTTCTCAAAAGTGGGGATCCAAGATCCCACTTTGGGCTAGAGCAAGGCGCGTGCCAGGGTGCACGAACCCGCAAGCTACGTTGCAAAATGCGCGATTTCGCACAGGAATCTTTTACTTGGCGCAAAGCGCCGCCCGGGGCGCTGAGTAGAAAGGGTTTTCCACTTGTATGGACGGGAGTTCTCACGGAGCGCTTCGGAATCCGTTGAGAAGAGGGGTACCTTCTACCCCCCGCGGGGTGGCTTCGATCTGGCCTTCCCCGGCTAGAGCTTGCCCGGGGTGAGCCACCAGGCGCCGTCGGCGCGCTCCCAGCGATCCAGCCGAATCAGCGACGTACTCCCGATGCGCAGCGGCCTCCTGTCGTCCCCGACGAAGCGGATCTGCACCCGCACGCGGTGGGCGTCCTCGAAAACGAACTCCTGCACCTGGACGACGCGCGGGCGCGTCTTCTCGAAGTAGGAATCCGCGAGCTGCTGAGCCAAGTCGGCGTAGTAGTCGAAGAACAGGTCGATCGAGCGGAAGTGCTGGCGCAGCACCGGGTCGTTGAACGTCTCGAGGGTGTTGAAGCGCCGCAGGATCAGTCGGCCGTAGAAGGCGTCGACGTTCTGGTAGAAGGAGAGCGCCGTCTCGGGAGGCACGGCCAGGGCACCGCCCGGCGGCTCGGGGATGCGTTGGAACGACGCGCCGCAGCCGATCGTCACGATTGCGGCCAGGAGACCCGCGCGGCGGCTCACGGCGGGAAGTCCACGCGATCGGTCAGGTAGGGCAGCACCTCCTGGATCGCGATCCGCTCCTGAACCATGCTGTCCCGTTCGCGAATCGTGACCTTCGAGTCCTGCTGCGAGTCGAAGTCGTAGGTCACACAGAACGGGGTTCCCGCTTCGTCCTGACGCCGGTAACGGCGGCCGATGTTGCCGGCGTCGTCGTAGAAGACGTTGAGCCGCCTGCACAGCGTCCGCTCCAGCTCGCGGGCAGGGCCCGCCAGCTTCTTCGACAGCGGCAGGACGGCGGCCTTGATCGGAGCGAGCGCCGGGTGCAGGCACAACACAGTCCGGGTCTCCCCGCCCTCGAGCGTCTCTTCCTGGTAGGCGTTGCAGAGGATCGCCAGGCAGGTCCGATCGATCCCCACGGACGTCTCGATCACGACCGGGATGAAGTGTTCCTTCGTCTCCGGATCCGTCACGCCGAGGTCCTTGCCGGAGTACTCGGTGTGCCTGGAGAGGTCCCAGTCGCCCCGGTCGTGGACGCCCTCGATCTCCTGCCAACCGAACGGAAAGGCAAACTCGACGTCGGAGGCGGCCCTCGCGTAGTGGGAGAGCTCGTCCGCTTCGTGTTCGCGAATTCGCAGCCGATCCTCCCCCAGACCGAGGTCGCGGTGGAAACGCAGGCGCTCTGCGAGCCAGTAGCGGAACCAGCGCTCCCGCTCCGGCGGATCCACGAAGAACTCGAGCTCGGCCTGTTCGAACTCGCGTGAGCGGAAGGTGAAGTGGCGGGGGTTGATCTCGTTGCGAAAGGCCTTGCCGATCTGGGCGATTCCGAACGGGATCTTCTGGCGCGAGGCCTCGCGCACCCGCTTGAAGCCCGTGAAGATCGACTGGCACGTCTCGGGGCGCAGGTAGGCGGTGTCGGCCGCCTGCTCGGAAGCACCGACGAAGGTCTTGAGCATCAGGTTGAAATGGCGGGCGGGCGTAAAGTCGTGGTCGGAGGTCCCTTCGCGCGCCGCACACGGACCCGCCTCTTCGAGCTGGTCCGCGCGGAAGCGCTTCTTGCACGCGCGGCAATCCACCATGGGATCGCTGAAGTGCTCCAGGTGGCCCGAAGCCTCCCAGGTGCGCGGATGCGCGATCACCGCGCTGTCGATCCCCTCCACGTCGGCGCGCGCGCGGACCACGCGTTGCCACCACGCGGTCTTGAGGTTGTTCTTGAGCTCGACGCCCAGGTGGCCGTAATCCCAGAAGCCGTTGATGCCCCCGTAGATCTCGCTGGAGGGAAACACGAAGCCCCGCCGCGCGCACAGGGAGACGAGGTCCTCCATGCGATCCAGGGGGCGACGGTTCGCGGCTCGCTCGGCTGACATGAGACGAAGGCGGCGAGTATATCCCTTTTGCTTCGCGGCCGGCGCCGCGATCGATTGCATCAGAGCGGGCCGGACTCGGACGGTTGGGTCGCCGCCGAGGCCTTCCCCAGGACCTCGTCGAGAAAGCGCTGGCTGCGCAGCTCGATGCCGACGTGGAAGCGCGAGAAGCGGCTCAGCAGCTGGCGCGACTCTTCGAGCGCCTGCGGGCCGAACCGGAGGCGGTCCAGGCGCTCGAGGTCGAAGCGCAGGCCCTGCTCGAGGACCCGCAGGGTCCCCACGTGGACCCGCAGCAGACCCTTCAAGCGAACGCTGCACGCAGCGCACACCGCGCCACCGTCCGCCACGTGGAAGTCCACCTCGACGCCGTCGCGCGGTACGCGGCCGCAGCGGACACAACGGCGCAGCTCCGGCCGAAGCCCCAGTGCGTCGAGGGCGCGCAGCTCGAGCAGCGTGCGCAGCCGTGCGTCGGGGCGACGGGCGCACAGCATGCGCAGCGCTCCGAGGGCGAACGCGAACAGGCGCCTCGTGTCGGAGCTCACTCCGCCCTCCGGTGCCAGTCGGTCCAGCAGCTCGAGCAGGTAGCAGCCCAGGGCAAAGCGCGCGGGGTCGGAGCGAAGCGGGGTGAACGATTCGATCAGTTTCGCCTGGTCCAGGCGGGCCATCGCCGACGAGCGACGGCGCTCGACCAGGACGCGCACGTGGTGGAAGAGATCGAGGGTCCCCGAGAAGCGGCGAACGCTGCGCTTGGCCCCCTTGGCGATCGCGGTCAGGCGACCCGACCCGGGCACCAACAGGTGGAGAATGCGATCCGACTCGCCGAAATCGACGCAGCGCAGGATCAGGGCTTCAGTCCGCGTGGTGGCCATGCGCCGATTCTAGCGGCGCGGGGCGCTGCGACCGACGCGCCTGCTGCTCTGCCAGCTCGCGCACCGCGTCGCGTCGGTACACCCGCTCGGGACCGCCCGGCTCCGCGCGGGGCGCGAGCACCAGCTCCCCGAGCTTCCACAGGCCCAGCGCGACGCCGGCCAGCGCCACCAGCATCAGGGTTGCGGCCAGCAGCGCGCCACGGATGCGGCGCATGCGGCCCGCGATCTCCGCGGCGTCGCTCGGCGGCTCGCATTGCAGCCGCATCACGGTGGCCTCGGGATCGAGGCCCAGCCCCTCGGCCACGGCGCGCACGAAACCTCGCGCGAACCCGTCCACCTCGCCGTCGTAGACACCCGACTCGAGGCGCTCGAGGGAACGGCGGGGGATCCTGGTGAGTTGGGCCAGCTCCTCGAGGGAGATGGCGCGCAGGCGCCGCTGCTCAGCGAGGTAGCGTCCGATCGAGGGCTCCCGCTCCTCGGGGGGCTCCACAGCTAGCGAAGCCGCTTCAGGTACTCCTCGGACTTCTTGCCCCATCGGCCGCCCGGTGTCTGCGCGACGGCCGCCATGAGATGGTTCATGGCGCGGTCGCGCTTGCCCAACGAGATGTAGATCTCGGCCAGGCGATAGTTCGCCTCGGCCTCGGCACTGGGTCCCGGCTCGAGTGTCAGCACGCCCTGGAACAGGTCGATCGCCTCCAGCCGGTGCCCGTCTTCGTGCTCCAAGATGCCGAGATTGAGCAGAGTCTTCCAGTACTGGCCATTGGCGTACTCGTACGCGAGCTGGAGATCGCGGCGCGCGTCGGCGACGTGCCCCAGCTTGTAATGCGCCCACCCGCGTTGCGTGAGTGCACGCCAGGGCCCGAGAAAGGTCGGGTCCTCGAACAGCAGCTCGGCCTCGATGATCGCCTCGTCGTAGCGCCCGAGATGGCTGTAGAGCGCGGAGAGGTGAAGTCGCACTTCGTGGTGGTCCGGGTGGATCTCCAGTGCGCGCCGGAGGTGGCCGACGGCCTGGTCCAGCTTGCCCTTGCGCTGGAAGGCGACGCCCAGGGCGTAGTGCGTCTGGGGATTGTCCGGATCGAGCTGCTCGGCTCGCAGCAGATCGCGCAGGCCCAGCGCGGTGCGGCCGTTGGCCAGGTGATCGACGCCCAGGTCGAGGTGGGACCTCGCCTGCTTGGTCTTCTGCTCGCGCTCCAGCCTGGTCGCCGTCGTAACGCACCCCGCCCCGAGCAGGGCGGCCAGCGCAGCGAGCGCTGTCAGTGCGCGAAAATCAGTGCGAGCCCTCATCAACCCCTCCGATCCCCACCGCCTCAGGGGCGCGTCGGCAGCGCGGCCAGACCGCCGCGCGCGGCGGTCCCGTTCTGCGCACTGCGCATGCGGAACTTGCTGAGCAGCCGCTCCCGCGGCTGAGGTGAAAACGCAACATCCGACGGCTCCGGGGGCAACGACGGGGCGGGTTCGACCCGCTGGCCGGACTCGGCGAGGGCCGGCTCGGGCCCGGCGGTCGCCGCCTCGGCCCGGACCGTGTCCCCTGTCGGGCGCGCCACGAACTCGGCCCACAGCCGCGCGGCGGCGTCGACCCGCGGCTCGCCGCGCCCCTGGACCTCGTCCTCGTCGAACAGGAACCCGAGACTCTCCGCGAAGCACACCGCCGCTTCGATCGCGTCGGCCGCGCCTTCCGCCGCGTCCACCGCCTCGCGCGGGGAGTAGAAGACCAGCTGCCCGGTCTTCGCGGAGCGGAAGGCGACGCTGAGGTGGGCGGAGCCTCCGGCGGCGCGGTGCAGCGCGATCGCCGCGCTGGCCGGACCTGCGGGCAAGGCGTCGGTCGCCACCACCGGGTTGTTCAGCGAGAGATGCAGTCGCGCCAGCGGGGCGCGCTCGTCCGGCGGAGAGCTCTCGGCGAAGAGCATGCCGAGCCTATCGGACCCCGTCGGGCCGATCTTGAGACTTCAGCCGGGCGCAGCCGAACGGCGGAACGCGCCGCGCGGGCTGCGTTTCCATCCCGGGCGCGCGGGCCGGCGCGGCGGCTCCGGGCCCTTTCGCCCTCGCCGGTGGCGGATACAATTGGCTTAGCGAGGAAAGATGCCTTCAGGGAGCGCGGCGCGAGCGCCGGGGACACGAAGCATGCCGGGGAAGCCGACCGAGCAGGTCGAGCGGGTGGCCATCCGCTTCGCCGGGGACTCCGGCGACGGCATGCAGCTCACCGGCACCAAGTTCACCGAGGCCACGGCGATGGCGGGCAACGACCTGTCGACGCTGCCCGACTTCCCCGCGGAGATCCGCGCCCCAGCAGGCACGCTGGCGGGCGTTTCGGGCTTCCAGATCCACTTCTCGTCCCAGGAGATCCGCACGCCGGCGGACCAGCCCGACGTGCTCGTCGCCTTCAACCCGGCCGCGCTGCGCGCCAACGTCGACGACGTGATTCCCGGCGGCATGGTGATCGTCAACTCGGACGCCTTCAACACCAAGAGCCTGCAACGAGCCGACTACGACGGGGACCCCCGCCCCGATCTGCGGCGGCGCTTCCAGCTGGTGGAGATCCCGCTCACACGGCTCAACCGCGCGGCGCTGAAGGATCTGCAGCTCAGCCAGCGAGACGCCGACCGCTCGAAGAACTTCTTCGCGCTGGGCCTCATGTACTGGCTCTACCAACGGCCGATGGAGCCCACCCTGCGCTGGCTCGCCGGCCGCTTCAAAGGGGACCTGCTGGAGGCGAACAGCCGGGTGCTCAAGGCCGGCCACGCCTTCGGTGAGACGACGGAGCTCTTCCCCGTCTCCTTTGTGGTTCCGCGCGCCAAGATCGCGCCGGGGGTCTACCGGAACATCACGGGCAATACGGCCCTGGCCTGGGGAATCGTCGCGGCGAGCGTCCAGATGCAACAGCCGGTGTTTCTGGGCGCGTACCCGATCACCCCGGCCAGCGACGTGCTGCACGAGGTCGCGCGCTATCGCCACTTCGGCGTCAAGACCTTTCAGGCGGAGGACGAGATCGCGGCGATGAGCGCCGCGATCGGCGCTGCGTTCGCCGGAATGCTGGCCGTGTGCACCACCAGCGGACCGGGCTTCGTGCTCAAGCAGGAGGCCCTCGGTCTGGCCGTGATGGCCGAGCTACCCGTCGTCGTCGTCGACATCCAGCGCGCGGGCCCCTCCACCGGGATGCCCACCAAGATCGAGCAGGCGGATCTGCTGCTGGCACTGTACGGGCGCAACTCGGACAGCCCCGTGCCGGTGCTCGCGCCGTCGACGCCCGGGGACTGCTTCTTCACCATGCTCGAGGCTTTCAGCCTGGCGGTGAAGCACATGACGCCGGTCATCGTGCTCTCGGACACCTACCTCGCCAACAGCTCGGAGCCCTGGCGCATTCCCGAGGTCGAGGCCCTGCCGCGCCAGCCCGTCGAGTTCCGCACCGAAGCCGAAGGCTTCGCCCCGTACGCCCGCGATCCGGAGACCCTGGCCCGCCCCTGGGCGATCCCCGGCACGCCCGGGCTCGAGCACCGCATCGGCGGCCTCTCCAAGCAGGACGTGACGGGCAACGTCTCCTACGACCCGAGGAACAACCAGCGCATGATCGAGCTCCGGACGGAGAAGGTGGCGCGCATCGCCCGCGACCTGCCCCCGCTGGAGATCGAGGGCACGGATGGCGGCGAGCTGCTGGTGGTGGGCTGGGGGGGGACTTACGGCGCGATCCGCTCCGCCGTGGACGAAGCCCGGGCCGACGGCAGCGCCGTCTCCAGCTTGCACCTCCGCTACCTGAACCCCCTTCCCTCCGACCTGGGCGGGATCCTGGGCCGCTTCGAGCGCGTTCTCGTCCCCGAGCTGAACCAGGGGCAGCTGAGCCGGCTCCTGCGTGCGGAGTACCTGGTGAACGTCGAATCGCTGAGCAAGGTCACGGGACAGCCCTTCCAGATCGCGGAGCTCCGCGCGCACATCGACTCCATGTTGGGAAAGGCATGACAATGGCCGAGCAAGGCGCACTCACCCGCAACGACTTCGTCTCGGACCAGGACGTCCGCTGGTGTCCCGGCTGCGGAGACTACTCGGTGCTGGCCAACGTCCAGCGCGTGATGCCGGAACTCGGCGTGCCGCGCGAGAACTTCGTGTTCGTGTCCGGTATCGGTTGCTCGAGCCGCTTTCCGTATTACATGAACACCTACGGCTTCCACACCATCCACGGCCGGGCCCCCGCCTTCGCCACGGGGATCAAGGCGAGCCGCCCCGAGCTCTCGGTCTGGGTCGTGACCGGCGACGGCGACGGTCTGTCGATCGGCGGCAACCACCTGCTGCACACGATCCGGCGCAACGTGGACCTGCAAATCCTGCTGTTCAACAACCGGGTCTACGGTCTGACGAAGGGCCAGTACTCGCCCACGTCGCGGCTGGGGATGAAGACCAAGTCGACGCCCGACGGGGCGATCGACCACCCGATCGACCCGATCGCCTTCGCGCTGGGTGCCGGGGCGACCTTCGTCGCCCGCACCATCGACGTGGACGCCCCCCACCTCCAGGAGACACTGAGGCGCGCCTTCCACCACCCGGGCACGGCCTTCGTCGAGATCCTGCAGAACTGCCCCGTCTACAACGATGACGAGTGGATCGAGGTGGAGGACCGCAAGAGCCGCGTCGAAGCGGCTCTGGTGCTGCACGACGGAGAGCCCCTGGCCTTCGGCGGCAAGGGAAAGCGCCAGGGCATCCGCATCCAGGACGGGGTCCCCTCGGTCGTGTCGCTGGCCAACGGGGAGGACCCGACCGCCGAGGGCGTCGCGGTCCACCACGAGCGCTACGAGACGCCGGCCTACGCCTTCGCCCTGGCCAGCCTGCAGCGGCCGGCGTACCCGATACCGATCGGAGTGTTCCGGGCGGTGGAGAGGCCGACCTACGAAGCGCTCCTGGAACAGCAGGTCGAGAGTGCCGTCGGCAAGCACGGCCGCGGTGACCTGGACGCCCTGCTCCGCTCCGGCGACACCTGGACCGTCGAGCCCTGACCCGGTCGGCCGCCGCCGCGCCGTCAGGGTCGCAGCGCGGGAACGCGCTCGGCCAGGGTGGCGCCGATCTCTGCGGGCGAGCGGGAGACGGCCACGCCCACCGCCTCCAGGGCGGCGATCTTGTCGGCGGCCCTGCCCTTCCCCCCGGCGATGATCGCGCCGGCGTGCCCCATGCGCTTGCCGGGCGGCGCGTTCTGCCCGGCGATGAAGGCGACGACGGGCTTCTTCACGTGGGCGGCGATGAACTCCGCGGCGGCTTCCTCGGCGGAGCCCCCGATCTCGCCGATCATCACCACCGCCTGCGTCTCTGGATCCGCCTCGAAGAGCGCCAGCGCGTCCACGAAGGTCGTCCCGATCACCGGGTCGCCGCCGATCCCCAGGCAGGTGGACTGGCCGATGGAGAGCCGCGACAGCTGGTCGATCGCCTCGTAGGTGAGCGTCCCGGAGCGCGACACCACGCCCACCGGGCCGGGCTTGGCGATCCCGGGCGGCATGATGCCGATGCGGCACTGCTCGGGCGTGATCACGCCGGGACAGTTGGGCCCCACCAGGCGCAGCGGCGAGCCGCGCAGCGCGCTCTTGGCCCGCAGCATGTCCAGGGTCGGAATGCCCTCGGTGATGCACACGGCCAGCTCGAGGCCGGCCTCCGCCGCCTCCAGGATCGCGTCCGCGGCACCGGGCGGCGGCACGAAGATCGCCGACGCGTTGGCGCCGGTCTCGCTCACCGCGTCGCGCACGGTGTCGAAGACCGGGATCCCCTCGATGACCTGGCCGCCCTTGCCGGGCGCGATGCCGCCCACGACCTGGGTGCCGCAATCGATCGAGAGCTTGGCGTGGAACTGCCCCATGCGGCCCAGGCCCTGGATCAGCAGCCGCGTGGCGCGATCGCACAGGATGGCCACGCCTAGGCCCTCGCCGCCGCGGCCGCCGCCACGACCCGCTCGGAGGCCTCGCGCAGCGTCTCGGCCGGCGTGATGTCGAGCCCCGAGTCGGCGAGAATGCGGCGACCCCGGTCGGCGTTGTTTCCCTGCAGGCGGACCACCAGCGGCACCGCCAGGTCGAGCTCGCCGGCCGCCGCCACCACACCTTCGGCGATCAGGTCGCAGCGCACGATGCCGCCGAAGATGTTGACGAGAATCGCCTTCACGTTCGGGTCGCGCAGGATGAGCTTGAAGGCCTCCTTGACCTTCTCCCGGTCGGCCCCGCCCCCGGCATCCAGGAAGTTGGCCGGCGCTCCGCCACACAGCTGGATCATGTCGAGGGTGGCCATGGCGAGCCCGGCGCCGTTGACCATGCAGCCGATGTCGCCCTCCAGGCCCACGTAGGCGAGGTCGATCTCCCGCGCCTGCCGCTCCCGGGGGTCCTCCTCGTCCGGATCGCGCAGCTCCGCGATCTCCGGATGGCGGTACAGGGCGTTGTCGTCGAAGTTGAGCTTGGCATCGAGGGCCAGAAGATCGCCCCCCTTCGTCACGACCAGCGGGTTGATCTCCGCCAACGAGGCGTCCTTCTCAGTGAAGAGCCGGTAGAGTCCGCGCAGGAACCCGTCGAGCTGCCGCACCTGCTCGAGCCCCAGCCCGAGGGCGAAGCCGATCTGTCGGATCTGGTAGGACTGGAGACCCACGTTGGGATCCACGCTGGTGCTGATGATCTTTTCGGGGCTGCGCGCGGCCACCTCCTCGATCTCGACGCCCCCCTCGGTCGAGGCGATCACGGCGAGCTTCTCGTCGGCCCGGTCGAGCACGATGGCCAGGTACAGCTCGCGCTCGATCTCGGAGCCGGCCTCCAGGTAGACCTTGCGGACGAGCTTGCCCTCGGGCCCGGTCTGCGCCGAGCGCAGCGTCATGCCCAGGATCTCGCCGGCCGCGCGCCCGGCCTGCTCGGGCGAGCGGGCGAGCGCGATACCCCCCGCCTTGCCGCGCCCGCCGGCGTGGACCTGCGCCTTCACGACCACGACCTCGGCGTCGACCTCGCGCGCGGCCCGCTCGGCCTCCGCCGCCTGGGTCACGAGCCGCCCCGGCGGCACCGCGACGCCGAACTCCCGCAGCAGCGCCTTGGCCTGGTACTCGTGAACGTTCACAGCTGGATCTGGGAAACGAGGTTCCGGACGTGCTCGACCGACGCGTCGAAGAGCTTGCGCTCCGCCGCGTTGAGCTCCACCTCGATGATCTTCTCGACTCCGCCGGCACCCAGCACGCACGGCACGCCCACGTACAGCCCCTCGACCCCGTACTCGCCGTCGAGCTCACAGGCGCAGGCGAGCACGCGCTTCTTGTCCACGAGGATCGACTCGGCCATCTCGATCGCGCTCGCGGCGGGCGACACGAACGCGGAGCCCGTCTTGAGCAGACCCACCACCTCACCGCCCGCACCGCGCGTGCGCTGGACGATCGCTTCGATGCGGTCCTTCGCCAGCAGCTGGGAGATGGGGATTCCGGCCACCGTGCAGTAGCGGGTCAGGGGCACCATGGTGTCGCCGTGGCCGCCGAGCACGAGCGCGGTCACGTCCTGACTGGAGACGCCGAGCTCCCAGGCCACGAAGGCGCGGAAGCGCGCCGAGTCAAGCACGCCCGCCATCCCGACGACCCGCTGCCTGGGAAAGCCGGAGACGGTCTTGAACGCGTAGACCATGGCGTCCAGCGGGTTCGACACCACGATCACGTACGCCTCCGGAGCGTGCTGCTTCACGCCCTCGGCGACGCTCTTGATGATCGTGAGGTTCGTCTTGAGGAGGTCGTCCCGGGACATGCCGGGCTTGCGCGCCAGGCCGGCCGTGATGATCACCAGGTCCGCGCCCGCGATCGCCGCGTAGTCGTTGGCCCCCTCGACCCGCGCAGCCGAGTCCAGCAGCGGCGCGCCCTCCGCGATGTCGAGGGCCTTGCCCTGGGGCATGCCTTCGACCACGTCGAAGATCACGACGTCGCCCAGCTCGCGGGAGACCACCTGCTCGGCCAGTACGCCGCCGATGTTGCCGCCGCCTATCAGGGCAATCTTCTTGCGCATGGTTCTCGTCCTTCGCTCACAGGTTCTCGACGATCGCCTCGGCGAAGCCACTGCAGGAGAGCTTGCTGGCGCCCTGCATCTGGCGATGCAGGTCGTAGGTGACCCGCTTCTGGGCGATCGTCGCCTCGATCGCCCGCTCGATCGCGACCGCGGCCTCCTTCCAGCCGAGGTGCTCGAACATCATCACGCCGGACAGGATGACGGAGCAGGGGTTCACCTTGTCCTGCCCAGCGTACTTGGGCGCCGTTCCGTGGGTGGCCTCGAACAGGGCGGCGCGATCGCCGATGTTGCCGCCCGGCGCCATGCCGAGCCCGCCGACCTGGGCCGCACAGGCGTCGGACATGTAGTCGCCGTTGAGGTTCGGCATCGCCATGACCGAATACTCGTCCGGGCGCAGCAGCACCTGCTGGAACATGGCGTCGGCGATGCGATCCTTGATCAGCACGCGACCCTCCGGAAGCTCGCCGCCGTACTGATCCCAGAGCTCGTCCTCGGTGACGATCCGGTCGCGGAACTCGCTCTTGGCCAGCTCGTAGCCCCAGTCCCGGAAGGCCCCCTCGGTGTACTTCATGATGTTGCCCTTGTGCACGAGGGTGACGCTCTCGCGGCCACGCTCCAGGGCGTACTGGATCGCCATGCGCACCAGGCGCTTGGTGCCCGTGGCGCTGATCGGCTTCACGCCGATCCCCGAATCGTCGCGGACCACGCACGCCATCTCCGATTTCAGGAACTCGATCACCCGCGCCGCCTCGGGCGAGCCCGCCTTCCACTCGATCCCGGCGTAGACGTCCTCGGTGTTCTCGCGGAAGATCACCACGTCGAGCTTCTCGGGGTGGCGCACCGGCGAGGGCACGCCCCGGTACCAGCGCACCGGCCGCACGCAGGCGTACAGGTCGAGCACGCGGCGCAGCCTCACGTTGATCGAGCGGATCCCCCCGCCGACCGGCGTGGTCAGGGGCCCCTTGATCGAGACGCCGTACTCCTCGATGGCGTGGACCGTGTCCTCGGGAAGCCAGCTGTTGGGCCCGTAGACCTGGTTCGCCTTCTCCCCCGCGTAGATCTCGTACCACGCGATCTCGCGGCGGCCGCCGAAGGCCTTCTCGACGGCCGCGTCGAAGACGCGAACCGCCGCCGCCCAGATGTCCGGGCCGATGCCGTCGCCCTCGATGAAGGGAATGATCGGGTTGTCGGGCACGACGAGGCGGCCCTTCGGATCCCGGCCGATCTTCTCTCCCCGACGAGGGGGTTGGAGCTTCTCGTAGCTTGCCATGGCGGGAGCGATATAAGGAATCCTCTGGCGCGGCGCCAGCGCTGCGGCCCGCGGGCCGCCGCGCGCCCGCCTATTCAGCTCTCCTCGGGATCTTCGACCAGGCGCAGGCCCAGGTCGTCGAGCTGGGCGCCCTCCACCGGGCCCGGTGCTCCCATCAGCAGATCCTGGCCCCGCTGGGTCTTCGGGAAGGCGATCACGTCGCGCAGGCTCTCCTCGCCGGCCAGCAGCATCACCCAGCGGTCGTACCCGAAGGCGAAGCCGCCGTGGGGCGGAGCCCCCGCGTCCAGCGCGTTGAGCAGGAACCCGAAGCGCGCCTCGGCTTCCCGCTTCGGGTAGCCCATGATCTCGAAGATCCTTCGCTGTACGTCGCTGCGGTGGTTGCGCAGGCTTCCCGAGCCAAGCTCGACGCCGTTCAGGATCACGTCGTAGTGGGTTCCGAGCGCCCGCGCGGGGTCCGACTGGAGCAGCTCGAGGTCCTCGTCCCGGGGCGAGACGAACGGCTGGTGCAGATAGGTGAGCCGGCCGTCCTCGCCGCGCTCGAACAGGGGAAAGTCCACCACGAACAGTGCGTCCCAGGCGCGCCCGTCCACCCGCCCCAGGCGGCGCCCCAGGTCGACCCGCAGGCGGG
Organism: Myxococcota bacterium; assembly: GCA_036482635.1. Lineage (GTDB taxonomy): Bacteria > Myxococcota_A > UBA9160 > UBA9160 > SMWR01 > JAZFWH01. Next base: position 8,653 of record JAZFWH010000128.1, on the reverse strand, counting down.
CGAGAATCGCGTTGGCGCGCGCGGGGTCGTCGGCCTGGAACAGCAGCAGACTGCCGGGGCGCGCCGCCGTGCGCTCCGCGATCGCGGCCCGCTCGGCGTCGGACAGGAACTTCACGATCGGGGACTGCCACTTGCCATCGCCACCCACCCGGATCCAGGCGAGACCCTTGCCCCCGAGCTCCTTCTTCACGAAGGCCTCGAGCCGGTCGGTCTCGGATCGCCCCACGGCGTCGGCGTCGTGGATCGGGAGGCACTTCACCACGCCACCGCGCTCGACGTTGGAGCGAAAGGCGCGGAACTCGCTCTGGAGAAAGGCATCGGTCAGCTCGACGAGCTCGAGCTGGATGCGCGTGTCGGGCCGGTCGGTGCCGTAGCGCGCCATCGCCTCCGCGAAGGACAGGCGCGGAAAGGGGCGCTCCAGCTGGACGCCCGCGGCCTCGGCGCAGCCGCTCACGGTCACCTCCTCCAGCACTTCGAGGATCTCTTCCACGCCGACGAAGGACATCTCGAGGTCGAGCTGGGTGAACTCCAGCTGCCGGTCCGCCCGCTGGTCCTCGTCCCGGAAGCAGCGGACGATCTGGAAGTAGCGGTCGAAGCTGGCGATCATCAGCAGCTGCTTCAGGATCTGCGGCGACTGGGGCAAGGCGTAGAACGAGCCGGGCTGGAGGCGGCTGGGCACGAGGAAATCGCGCGCGCCCTCCGGCGTCGACCGGGTCAGCATCGGCGTCTCGATCTCCAGGAAGCCGAGCCGCGACAGATCTCGGCGCACGGCCTGGTAGAGCCGGTGGCGCAGGCGCAGGGCGCGCTGGAGCGGAGGCCGCCGCAGGTCGTGGACCCGGTGGCGCAGGCGCACCGACTCGTCGACGCCGGCGTCCTCCTCGACGGCGAAGGGCGGGGGCGTCGCGCGGTTGAGCACGCGCAGCTCGCTGACGGCGACCTCCACGTCCCCGCTCGGGAGCTTCGGGTTGACGGTTTCCGGCGAACGGCGCTGCACCGTGCCGCGCACGCTGATCACGTACTCGGAGCGGAGCTCCCCCGCGCGTTCGTGGCACTCGGCTGAGGTGTCCGGGCGGAACACCACCTGGACCAGCGCTTCCCGGTCGCGGAGGTCGACGAAGATCACGCCACCGTGATCGCGGCGGCGCTGCACCCAGCCGGCGAGCGTCACCGCGCTTCCGACCAGGTCCGTCGTCACCTCACCGCAGGCGTGCGTGCGGCGCATGCCGGCGATGCCGTCGGGTTCGGCGCGCCCTCGCGTCAGACGGCCTCCGGGGTCGGATCGATCAAGAAAAACGGAATAAAATCGCGGAGTTGGTTAGCAGAGACCGGCGCGGATCGCCAACCGCGGTCAGCCGCTCAGGTCGGAGGCCGAGCAGACGCAGTTTCGCCCCAGCGACTTGGCGCGGTACATCGCCTTGTCGGAGAGGTCCAGCAGGTTGTCCCGGTCGCGCCCGTGCTGGGGATAGGCGGCCACGCCGATGCTGATGGTGAGTCGGATCGGCGCGTCCCGGCCGCCCTCGAAGATCGTCTCGGCCACGGTGCGGCGAATCCGCTCCGCGATCTCGACGCCCGACTCGATGGGCGTGTCGAGCAGCAGGATCGTGAACTCGTCGCCGCCGTAGCGGGCCAGGGTGTCGACCTGGCGGATGCACAGCTTGAGGACGTCGGCCAGCCGGCGCAGCGTCTGCGAGCCGACCAGGTGGCCGTAGCGATCGTTCACCAGCTTGAAGCGGTCCAGGTCCAGGAACAGTACGCACAGCTCCTTGCCGTAGCGCTCCGCGCGCTGGATCTCCCGCTCCGTCGCCTGCAACAGGTACCGGGCGTTGTACACGTCGGCCACGTCGTCCAGGAAAGCGCGCTCCTTGGCGTGCCCGTAGCGCTCGGCGTTGTGCAGGGCGATCTCCGCTTGGGCCGAGATCAGCAGCGTGCGTTCGATCTCTCCCGGCGCGAAGGGACGGGCGTCCTCGAACACCCACAGCACCCCGACCTCGGCTTCTGGACCGCGGAGGGGGATCGCGAGCATGCGTCCGCAGTGGATGCCGACGTCGCGCAGCACCTCGTGCAGCGCGCTGTCGGAGACCGTCTCGAGCTGTCCCAGGGAGGCCGGCTCGACGGGCTTGCGATCGACGAGCAGTTCGCGCAGCCGTTCGGCCTCGGTTTCGTTGAAGCCGCGAAACACCACGCCGTCGGATGCGGGGACCTCCGGGCGCTGGAAGAAGGCCATCCCGCGCTCGCGACCCAACGCGTCGAGCAGGACGTCGAGCGCCACCGCGTACACCTCGCTCGCTTCCAGACAGCGCAGCAGGGGCGTGCACGCTTCGAGGATCTCCAGCGTGTCGCGCAAGCGCTGGCTCTCCTGGACCAGCTCGCGCCGCGCGAGGATGCGCTCCGCGACCAGCGCCAACTCCTCGCCGCGCACGGGCGGAGCGAGGTAGTGGGCGGCGCCCATGCCCAACGCGCGAGCGCTCTCCGCGGAGTCGGCGTCGGCGAGCAGCACGAACTCCGTGCCCGCGTGAGCGCGCCGGACCTGCTCCAGGAGATCCACCCCGGACAGGCCGGAGAGACTCTCCTGGGCGATCACCAGATCCGCGGGCTCCCGGCGCAGCGCTGCGAGGGCGTCCTCCCCGCTCGCGCAGCAGTCCACACGCCCCACCGCCTGCAACGCAGCGCAGGCGCTGTCGCGGATGACCGGGTCGCCGCTGACGACCAGGAGGCGCGCGGGCCCTTGCGGCTGGCTGCTCACCCGATGGTCTCCCCCAACTCCAGAATCGGCGAGTGGAGTTGCCGCCTTGAGAACCTCTTCCCGCGGGGCAAAATAGCCCCGCCGCGCCCGTTCCGCAGCGCCCGCTGAGGAGCCCCCGCGCCAGCTGGTAGGATCGCCAGCTCGATGAGCGAGCTGCGCCAGGCCCTGGATCGCTACCGGCGCGACGTCGACGCGTTCGCCTGGGACGTACCCGCCGCCTTCAACTTCGGGCGCGACGTGGTGGACCGCTTCGCGGTCGAGCCCGAGCGCCCCGCCCTGCTGTGGCGCGACGCGCGCGCCCGCGAGCGCCGCCTGAGCTTCGCCGACGTCCGCGCCGGCTCCAACCGCGTGGCCCAGCTGCTGCGCGAGCTGGGGATCCGGGCCGGCGACCCGCTGATCGTCATGCTGCCCCGGGTGCCCGAGTGGCAGCTGGTGACCGTGGGCGCGCTGAAGGCGGGCGTCGTCGTCATCCCCAGCTCGACCCTGCTGCGCCCGAAGGACATCGCCTACCGCTGCGCCCACAGCGGCGCGGTGGCGATCGTCAGCAGCGCCGAGCAGGCGCCCGCCGTCGACGCCGTGCGCCGGGAGCTCCCCGCCGTGCGCCACTTCCTCGCACTCGCCACGGAGGGCGAACCGGTCCCCGAGGGCTGGACCGATCTCGCCGAAGCGCTCGCGGGCATGCCCGAAGACGACTCGGCGGGTCGCGCCACGCGCGCTTCGGACCCGGCCCTGGTCTACTACACGTCCGGGACGACCGGTCCTCCCAAGGCGGTCCTCCACGACCACGCCTACACCTGCGCCCAGCGCCTGACGGCACTGCGTTGGCACGGCGTCGAAGGCGGCGACCGACTGTGGACCACCAGCGACACGGGCTGGGCCAAGGCGGCCTACGGCGTGGTGTTCGGGCCGTGGAGTGCCGGCGCCGAGGTCTTTCTCTTCCACGGCCGCTTCGAGGCGCGCCAGGAGCTGGAGCTGCTGGCCCAGGCGGCGCCCCACATCTTCTGCGCGCCGCCCACCGAGTTCCGCCTGCTCGTGAAGCAGGATCTCCGTGCGTTTCGCGCGCCGAACCTGCGCGAGTGCGTCTCCGCGGGCGAGCCGCTCAATCCGGAGGTGATCCGCGCCTGGCGCGACGCGACCGGCATCGAGATTCGCGACGGGTACGGCCAGACCGAGACGATCCTGCTGGTCGGAAATTTCCCGGGCATGCCCTTGCGGCCCGGATCCATGGGGTTGCCCATGCCCGGGCAACCGGTGGAGGTGATCGACGAGGGGGGCCAGGCGCTCGCCCCGGGCGAAGTGGGCGACATCGCGGTGCGCTGGGGTGCGCCGGGGCTGTTTCGCGAGTACTGGAAGGACCGGGACGCGACGCGACGCGCTCGCCGCGGCGAGTGGTACGTGACCGGGGACCGCGCCTACCGGGACGACGACGGCTATTTCTGGTTCGTCGGGCGCGCCGACGACGTCATCATCTCCGCCGGCTACCGGATCGGACCCTTCGAGGTAGAGAGCGCCCTGGTCGAACACGAGGACGTGGTGGAGGCGGCGGCCGTGGCTGCGCCGGACCCGGACCGGGGTGCCATCGTCAAGGCCTACGTGGTGCTGCGCGACCCTGCGAAGGCAAGCGCCGGCCTGGCGCGCCGCCTGCAGGAGCACGTCAAGCGCACCACGGCCCCGTACAAGTATCCGCGCGCGATCGAGTTCGTCGAAGCGCTGCCCAAGACCGTGAGCGGAAAGATCCGAAGGGTGGAGCTTCGCGAGCGCTCGCGCTGACGACCGCTCAGGCGCCCTTGCCGTCCTCCGCGGGCGGCAGCACCTGCGACCAGGTATTCCCGCCGTCGACGCTGCGCAGGACCATGCCCTCCTGCCCGACGATGAATCCCACGCGCTGGTGGCCGTCGAAGTCGAGGTCGCGCATGAAGGTGAAGATCGGCGGGAAGTCGCGCTCGGCGGGGGCCCGCCAGGTGTCGCCGCCGTCGCCCGAATAACGCACCAGGCCCTTCTCGCCCACGGCGACGGCGTGGCCGTTGCCCGAGGAGACCGAGTAGAAAGCCTGCTTGCGGCCCGTGTCCTGGTAGGTCCAGCTCCGGCCCCCGTCCTGGCTCCTCAAGATCACGCCACCCAGGCCGGCGATGAAGCCGTTCTCATCGTCCTGGAAGCGGACGGTGAAGAGGTAAGGGTTCTGGATGATCCCGACCCTCAACATCGGCCGGATGGAGGTGCGGCCCTCGAGGTAGCGCTCCAGGAAGGTCGCGTCGTCCTCGACGAAGTCTTCGAAGTCCCAGGGTGGCTTGTTCGGCTTGCGCAGCCTGTCGGTGAGGATGCCGGCCTCCTCCAGGACCGAGCTGGCCTCGGCGAGACGCGCCTCGATCACGTCGAACAGCCCGGAGGGATCGCCCGCCTCGATCAGTGTGGCGACCTCCCGGGGGCTGACGAAGGGGTCGACCAGGATGTTGAGGTGCTGCTCGTCCGCGACCGCGGCTGCGAATTCCTCCAGCCTGGCGACGTCCCCATCCGCGATCTCGATCTCGTCGTAGGCGAAGTAGATCGGGTCCGTGCGGATCTCGCCCAGGATCTCGCTGCGGTTCCACGTCACACCCCGGTCCTCGGAGTAGAAGATGTAACCGAACTCGCCGATCATCCAGCAGCGCTCGCCGGGCGCCGGCAGGCAGAAGATGTCGTTGAGGCCGACGTCTTCGTAGACCTTCTGGCCCTGTCGGACTCGATCCTGATCCTGGAAGGAGAGCCACACGAACTGGGGGTGCTGCATGTCGACGGTGAGGGAGCGGTCCTGCCAGGTCTTCCCCCCGTCCTCCGTGAGAATGCGCGTTCCCCACTCCCCGACCACCCAGGCGGTACTCGGGTCGACCGCGTGCACAGCGAACAGGTGCGAGCCCTGCTCGCCCTTGAGGTTCGGCTGCTTCAGCCAGCTCGCGCCGCCGTCCTCGGTCCGCAGGATCGTGCCCATCTGCCCCACCGCCCAGCCGTACTGCGCGTCGGCCATGGAGACGGAGTAGAGCAGCCGGGTCGTGTCGGTGATGCCTTTTTGCCAGGTCTCGCCGCCGTCGTCGGTCCAGTACACCGTGCCGTAATAACCGACTGCGACGCCGTGCTTCTCGTCCGCAACGGATACCGAGAAGAGGTCGTCGAAGATGTCGATCTCGCCCTTCTCGAAACGCGGGCTGAAATCGAGCTGGTGGCAACCGAAAGCGCCGAACGCGATCGCCAGCGCGGCGGCCAGAAAGGTGCGGATGCTCGGCTCGCACATGGGGGGCGCACTCCGTGAGCAGCCGCCGCCCGAGGGCACGGGGCCGCAGAGATCGACTGGGTAGACTAGCGTTTGACTCGTTGTCAAGGAAACCTCGCTTCGTCCTGCGCGCCCTGGGGATCGAGCAGATCCTCCGCCTGAGCGCCTGCGCGCTGGCGTGCAGCGCCGATTGGGCCGTCAGCGAGCTCCTCAGCGGCCTGGGGCGCCGCCAGCGCCGCGCGGGCCTGCAGCCGCGAGTCCTGGCGCGCGCCGTCGCGACCCTCGGGGCGCTCAAGGGGGCCTTCGCCAAGGCCGGGCAGTTCGCGGCCATCCGCTTCGACGTCCTGCCGCCGCCCGTGACCCGCGCGCTGGGCGCGCTGCACGACCGGGTGGTACCGCTGCCACTGTCGCAGCTGCGCGGGATGATCGAAGACGAGCTCGGGGCACCGCTCGAGTCGCTGTTCAGCGAGTTCGACGCGGAGCCGATCGGAGCCGCCTCGGTGGCGCAGGTCCATCGCGCGCGCCTCGCGAATGGCGAGGACGTGGCCGTAAAGGTCCAGTACCCCTGGCTCACGGCCTCCCTCCCGGCCGACCTCGCCCTGATGCGCGGGCTGCTCGCATTCTGGACCCGGCGCTCGGACGGGCGGCGCGGGGACCGCCGGCGCTTCTTCGAGGAGTTCGCGAGCAGCCTGCGCGAGGAGCTCGATTTCGAGCGCGAGGCGCGCGTCGCGGAGGAGATCGCCGCGAACCTCGCGGACGACCCCCAGATCGCGGTTCCGCGGGTGTTTCCCTCGCACTCGACACGGCGCGTGCTCACCATGAGCTACCACTCCGCCGTGCGAATCACCGACGCGCGGGCGCTCGCCCGCATCGGCGCCAGCCCCCGCGAGGTCCTGGAGGTCGTCGCGCGCGCCTACGCCAAGCAGGTCTTCGCCGACGGCCTCTTCCACGCGGATCCCCACCCGGGGAACCTCTTCGTGCTCGACGAGCCCGGAGCGCGCAAGCCCCGGGTGCTGTTCGTCGACTTCGGCCTCAGCCGAAGGCTCGAGCCGGCGCTGCGCCGCGAGCTGCGCCTCGGCATCCACGCGCTGCTGCAACAGGATCTCGAGGCGTTCATCGCGGGCATGGACCGGATGGGCATGATCGCGCCGGGGGCGCGTCCGGCCGTGCGCCGGGCGGTGTCCGACATGCTGGAGCGGATCCGCGCCCGGGGCGGTCCGCTGGCGATGGGGGGCTCGCAGGTGCTCTCACTGAAGGACCAGGCGAAGTCGCTCCTGCAGCACACCGAGGGGCTTCAGCTCCCCAACGACCTGCTCCTCTACGCGAAGACGCTGGCCTACGTGTTCGCGCTGGGTGCCGAGCTCGACCCGAAGGTGGACGTGATACAACTCTCCCTCCCGCACCTGCTCCGCTTCCTGGGCGAGAGAGACTGAGCTCAGTCCGCGTCCCCGCGCCGGGTGATGCGCAGGGCCTGAAGGCGGATGAAGCCGGTGGCGTCTGTGGGGTCGTAGGTGTCGGCGGGACCCGCGTCGTCGAACGAGGCCAGCGCCGCCGAGTACAGCGATACGGGCGAGCGGCGGCCGGTGACGCTCGCGCTCCCCTTGAAGAGGCGTACCCGTACTTCACCCGTGACGTTTTCCTGGGACGCTTCCAGGGCCGCCCGCAGGAAGTCCATCTCCGGCGAGAACCAGAATCCGTTGTAGATGAGCTCCGCGAAGCGCGGCGAGAGGCGGTCGCGCTCGTGCATCACCTCCCGGTCCATGGTGATCGACTCGATGGCGCGGTGGGCCGCGTGGAGCACCGTACCCCCGGGAGTCTCGTAGACTCCACGACACTTCAGACCCACGACGCGGTTCTCCACCATGTCCACGCGGCCTACGCCGTGTTCTCCGGCGATCCGGTTCAGGCGCGAGAGCAGCGCGGCGGGCGAGAGCGCCTCGCCGTCCAAAGCGACCGGCGTGCCGCTCTCGAAGCGGATCACCAGGTCTGCGGGCTCGCCGGGCGCCGCCTGCGGCGCACGGGTCATGATGAACATCTCCTCGTCGGGCTCCCGCCAGGGATCCTCGAGGATTCCCCCTTCGAAGGAGGTGTGCATGAGGTTGCGGTCGATGGAGTACGGCTTCTCGAGTGTCGCCGCCACCGGAATGCCGTACTTCTGCGCGTAGGCGATGCAGTCGCTGCGCGAGCGCAGCTCCCACTCCCGCCACGGGGCGATGATCTCGAGCTCGGGCGCCAGGGCGCGGAAGGCCAGCTCGAAGCGGACCTGGTCGTTCCCCTTGCCGGTGGCTCCGTGGGCGAGGGCGTCGCAGCCGGTCTGCCGTGCGACCTCGACCTGATGGCGGGCGATCAACGGCCGCGCCAGGGCCGTGCCCAGCAGGTAGGTGCCTTCGTAGATCGCGCCGCCGCGGATCGCTGGAAACACGAAGTCGCGGGCGAACTCCTCGCGCAGATCCCGCACCACGCAGTCGACGGCCCCGGTGGCGCGCGCCTTCTCCGGTACCTCCGAGAGCTCTTCTTCCTGGCCCACGTCCGCGGTGTAGGCCACCACCTCGCAGCCGTAGTTCTCGATCAGCCAGTGCAGCAGTACCGAGGTGTCCAGCCCGCCGCTGTAGGCCAGGCAGACTCGCTTCACTTCGCGCCGACGCGGCATCGCCCCGCCTCCGGCG
>JAZFWH010000127.1:0-47996 GCA_036482635.1 Myxococcota bacterium | reverse complement strand
CTGGGCCTTTCCAGCCGGGCCTCTCGCTCGCTGATCGCTCGCGCTCGGGCTCCGGCCTTCGCTCGCCTGCCTTGCAGGGGCCCGCCTCCGCTCGGCTTCGCCTCGCTGCGCGGTCGCTTCGCGACCTTGCCTTGCAGGGGCCCGCCTCCGCTCGGCTTCGCCTCGCTGCGCGCCCTTCGGGCTTGCGGGCTCGCTGCGCGCGGAGGCCGACTCTCGAGTCGGCCTCCTAGCCGCCGGAGCGCAGGGCGGCGGCGATCTCGATGCGGCGCACCCGGCTGGCGGGCACCGCGCCGGCCACGATCGCCACCGCCAGGGTCGCCGTCAGCGTCACGCCCAACACCAGCCCGGAGACGATGGGCCGCGGGAACTGGCCCGGCGGCGCCAGTGCGGCCAGGGCGGCGCACCCGGCCAGACCCAGCAGCACGCCCAGCAGGGCCGAGCCGGCGGAGACGATCGCTGCCTCCGCCAGCGCCTGGATCATCAGGGTCCGGGTGCGGGCCCCGATCGCCCGGGCCACCGCGATCTCGACGGTGCGCTCCGCGAGGGTCGCCAGGTGGTAGTTGGCGATGCCGACGCCCCCGATCAGCAGCGTGATGGTGCCGGCCACACCCACGAAGATCAGGAAGCCGGTGGAGAACAGGTCGCTCATCGCCAGGATCGCGGTGGTGTCGTACCACTTGACCGCGTCGGCGTCCTCGGGGTGGAAGCCGGAGGGGGGTCCGAGCCGCGCCAGCACGGCGGCCACGGCCCGCTCCGCCTCGACGCCGGCTCGTGGGATGAGCAGCAGACTCGTCAGCGCCTGCTCGCGGTAGCCGAGACGCGATTCGGCCGTGGTCACCGGCACCATCAACAGCCGGTTGTCCGGGCGGTGGGTGTTGGTGTACTGGCGGCCCTTGGGGCGCGCCACGCCGATCACCTCGAGGCTGTGACCCTCGATGCGAAGCGTTTCGCCGACGGCCGCGGCGGCCCGCCCGAACAGGTCCTCGGCGGCTGCGTGTCCCAGCACCGCGACCGGGCGCCGCCGCTCCAGGTCGGACGCGTCGAAGAAGCGACCGTGAGCCATGGCGAAGTTCCGGTAGTGGGCGAAGCGCTCGTCGCTCGCACTCAGGTCGAGACGGCGCACGCGGCCACCCGCTTCGACGAGCACGCGCTCCTCGGAGCGGTGTTCGGGCAGCAGCGCTTCGAGTTCTTCGGACAGGACCCGCTCGGCGGCCGCGGCGTCCGCCCGCGCGATCTCGACGGCGACGCCCTTGCGGTAGCCCGGGAACCCCGAGGAGGTGCTGGCCGGGAAGAGCTGCACCGCTCCCTTCCCGTAGCGGTCGAGCTCCGCGCGCATGTACTCGCGAAATCCGCTGCCGAAGGCCATCAGCAGCACGATGGCGGCGGCGCCCCAGAACACGCCCATCGACGACGCCACCACGCGGCCCGGGTGGTCGGCGATCGACTCGGCCACCTGGCGCAGTTGCTCGCGGGCCTCCATCAGGTGACCCTCAGGGCCGTGGCGGGATCGACCCGCGCCGCCACGCGCGCCGGGACCACGCCCGCCGCGAGTCCCACGCCGACCAGCACGCCGAAGGTCGTGGCGACCACGCTGGGCAGGAGCTGGGGCGGCGGGAACTCCTCGGGCAGGGGCAACGCGTTCAGCGCCCCGACCGCGCCGAGGCCGACCGCCACCCCCGCCGCGCCGCCCGCCAGTACCACCACCAGCGTCTCGACCAGCAGCTGGAGGATCAGGTCGGCGCGCCGCGCCCCGCAGGTGCGGCGCACCGCCAGCTCCATGCGCCGCTCGTTGGCGATGGCGATCATCAGGTTCGCGACGCCCATGCCGGCCATGGCGAGGGTCACCGTCCCCACCACACCCAGCAGGACCTGGAGGGCGAAGAAGATGTTGCGCGTCGGCCCGGCGACCTCGGGCACGCTCATCAGCCGGAGCGCCTGCTCGTCGTCTTCCGCCAGGTGGTGGAAGGGCGCGAGCGCCGCGAAGACCTCGCCGCGCAGCGCGGTCTCGTCGTCGAGGCGCCGTGGCTCGAAGAAGAAGTGGCCCACCTCCTTGCCCCGGCCGAGCGCGTGCAGGCCCACCTCGAGGGGCAGGAAGACCATGTTGTCGAAGATGTCCATGAAGGTGATCAGGTGCCATCCCTTGCGCGCCAACACGCCGATCACCTCGAACGGCTCGCCACCGACCTGGAGCGTGCGGCCGATCGGATCGTCCTCGCCGAAGAAGATCTCCGCGAGATTCGGGCCGAGCACCGCGACGCGGCGCCGCTCCCGCTCGTCCTCAGCGTCGAAGTAACGACCGCGGCTCGCCCGGTGGTTCTGGATGGTGCGCAGCTCGGCGCTGGCCGCCGAAACGACGGTCGCTCGCGTGCGCCGCGGCGTCTCTACCGATACCCGGCTCAGGGCCTCGGCGGCCACGAGGCTCGCGGAGGGGACGCCCGCCCGCAGGCGTTCGAGGTCGTCCAGGTCGAAGCGGATGCGGCGCCCCGGCCGCCGACCGCCGCGCTCGGAGGAGGTGTAGGCGTTGTCCACGTGGGTCCAGCGCAGCCCCGTCTTCTCGAAGCTCATGTCGAGAAAGTCGTTGAAGCCGGAGCCGAGCGAGAGCAGCAGCACGACCGAGGCCGCACCCCAGAGGATGCCCACCAGCGTCAGGGCCTGGCTGCGCCAACCCGCCCGCAGCTGCGCTAGCCCGTCACCGGCGAGCTGCGGGAGCAGGCGGACCAGGCGTCGCCACGCGCGCGGGCTGCGCACGGGCTCAGGCCCCGGCGCGGCCGCTGTGGGCGGGCGCGGCCTGCGGCCCGGATGAGCGCGCGGGACCTGCCCCGTCCGCTTCGACGCGCCCGTCGCGGATGCGCACCACCCGCCCGGCGGCCGCGGCGACCTGGGCGCTGTGGGTGACGATCACGAGCGTCCGGCCCTCGCGGTGCAGCTCGCGGAAGATCGCGAGGATCTCCCTCCCGGTGCGCTCGTCGAGATTCCCGGTGGGCTCGTCCGCCAGCAGCAAACGCGGCTCGTTGACGAGCGCCCGGGCGATGGCGACGCGCTGGCACTCGCCCCCCGAGAGCTGGTTCGGCCGGTGCGCGAGGCGGTGGGCGAGCCCGAGTCGCTCGAGCAGCGCGCGGGCCCTGCGCTCGCGTTCGCCGCGCGCGACACCCCCGTAGAGCAGCGGAAGTGCGGCGTTGCGGACCGCCGACATGCGGGGCATCAGGTTGAAGGTCTGGAACACGAAGCCGATGCGCTCGGCGCGCAGGTCCGCCAGCGCGTCGTCGTCGCAGCCCTCGAGGGGTGTGCCGTCGAAGAGATAGCAGCCGCTGCTCGGCCGCGAGATGGCCCCGAGGATCTCGAGCAAGGTGGTCTTGCCGGACCCCGAGGCGCCCGCGATCGCCACGAACTCCCCCTCCGCGATCGACAGGTCGATGCCGCGCAGGATCGGGACCTCCTGTGCGCCCAGGCGGAAGCTCTTGGACACGCCGCGCAGTTCGATCAGGGCTGCCACTGGGTGGGACCGTCGGCGCGCAGGAGCACGACGTCGCCTTCGGCCAGACCCGCGCCGATCGCGGTCTGGAAGCCGTCGCTGTAGATCTCCCGGATCTCCACGAGATCGAAGGCGCCCGCTTCGGCGTCCCGGGCCCGGCGCACGCGCGGGCCGTCGTCGGTTCGGACGATCGCGCCGTTGGGCACCAGCAGCACCGACCTGTGCTCGCCGACCACGATGCGGGCGTCCGCCGTCATGCCCACGCGGATGCGCGCATCGCTGTCGATCTCGATCTCGACTTCGAAGTTGGAGACGCTGCCCGCGCTCTTGCCCGACGACGCCACCTTGCGCACGAACCCGTCGAACACCTCGTCGGGGAAGGCGTCGATGCTCACCTGGGCGAGCTGGCCCAGGCCCACGCTCGCGACGTCGTTCTCGTCCACCTCGGCGAGCAGGTGGATGCGCTGGTCGTCGGCGAGCACCACCACCACGGTCCCGCCGTTCTGGAGGTCGGCGACCGCCGTGCCCACCTCCACCTCGCGGCGCTCGACCACTCCGTCGATCGGGGAGCGAATGGTCGTCATCGCCAGGTCCCTTTCCGCGCGCTCCAGGGCTCTGGCGGCTTGCTCCGCGGCGGCCCGGCGCGCGTCGCGCTCGGCCACCGCGTCCGCGACCGCGATCTCAGCCAGGGCCACCAGGTGCTGGGCGTCGTCGAGGTCGTGCTGGGAGGCGATGCCGCGGGCGAAGAGCTCGGCGGTGCGGCGCTGGTCGCGACGCAGCTTGGCCAGCTCCGCCTGGGCCCGCCCGACCACGTTTACCCGCACCAGGGCCCGCCGCCACTCGTAGCCGGCTCGCAGCAGGGCGACGTGGTCGCGCAGGCGCTCGTCGTTGAGTTCGACCAGCGGCTGGTCTCGCTCGACCCGGTCGCCGTCGTCGACGTGGACGAGCCCCACGATGCCGGGGATCTCGGACTGGACCACCACCCGCGCGAGGGGCTCCATCGTCCCGGTGGCCACCACCGTCTCGCGCAGGTTTCCGCGCGCGACCACTGCCGAGCGGAACGCCGCCGCGGCCTCGCGGCCGGCGGAGCGCAGGTCCCAGGTGAGCCCCAGGTAGACCAGCCAGGCGAACGCCGCGAGGCCCAGCCCGGCGGCGGCGATTCCCAGCGCGCGCCGAGGGACGGGCAGCGGGCGGGCGACCGTCCGTTGGATCGACGTCATGGCCGCAGTGCAGAGCAAGGCGCGGGCCAACCCGATCGGGTGGGTGGGGCCGCGAGGCGCCCGAAGCGGGGCCCCAGCCGCAGGTAGGAAGTGACAAGTGCAAGGTGGGGGCTGCGGCGCGGAGGGCGGAGACCTGTGCCGCCGCCCGTGCTTCGCATTGCCGGGCGCGGTGAAACGTGTTCTAATTCGAAGCGGAACGCGTTCTAGGGGCGCTGCGCCTGCGAGAGGTTCTGATGGTCCACTTCCCCGAAATCGACCTCAACGACCCCGACTCCTTCGTCGATGGGGTTCCCCACCATTGGTTCCAGAAGCTGCGCGCCGAGGCGCCGCTCTACTTCCACCCGGAGGCCGACGGCCCGGGCTTCTGGTGCGTGACCAAGTACGCCGACCTCAAGCACGTGTCGCGCGATCCCAAGCTCTTCTCGTCCTGGCTGGGCGGCACCAACATCGAAGACAGGCCCCCGGACCTGCTGGCGCGTATGCGCGTGATCATGCTCAACATGGATCCCCCCCAGCACGTGAAGTTCCGCCGCATTGTGCAGCGCGGGTTCACACCGCGCATGGTGGAGGACATGCGCCACCACGTGCGCGAGCTGGCGAGAGCGATCGTCGACCGGGTCGCCGAGAAGGGCGAGTGCGATTTCGTGCAGGACCTGGCCGCGGAGCTCCCGCTCCAGGTGATCTGCGAGATGATGGGTGTGCCCCAGCAGGACCGCTTCAAGATCTTCGAGCTCAGCAACCGGTTGATCGGCTTCGACGACCCGGAGTACTCGACCAGCGAAGAGCAGGGGATGATCGCCTCTGCGGAGATGTTCGCCTACGCGAACCAGCTCGCCGCAGAGCGCAAGGCGAATCCCGGCGACGATCTGGTCAGCCGGCTGATCAACGCCGAGGTCGATGACGAGAGTCTGACCGAGCTCGAGTTCTCGTCCTTTTTCCTGCTGCTGGCGGTCGCCGGCAACGAGACCACGCGCACCGTCACCAGCTGGGGCATGCACGCGCTGATGGAGAACCCGGAGCAGCGCGAGCGGCTGGTGCGAGATCCGTCGCTGATCCCCTCGGCCGTCGAGGAGATCCTCCGCTACGCGCCGGCCGTGCACTACTTCCGGCGCACCGCCACCCGCGACACCGAGCTGCGCGGCCAGCAGATCAAGCAGGGTGACAAGCTGACGATCTGGTACCCCTCCGCCAATCGCGACGAGGAGGTATTCGAGAACCCGAACGCCTTCGACGTCGCGCGCAGCCCCAACGAGCACGTGGCCTTTGGCATCGGCGAGCACTTCTGCCTGGGCGCCAACCTGGCCCGCATGGAGCTGCAGGAGATCTTCCGCGAGATCGTGACGCGCCTGCCCGACATGGAGCTCGCCGCGCCGCCCCGGCGGATGCGCTCGAACTTCATCAACGGCTGCAAGGAGATGCGCGTTCGCTACACACCGGAGGCCTAGTCCCACGTCCACGGCGTGCGTCCGCTGGGCCCTGGCCTGCGCGCTGTGGGCCGCCACGCTCGGCGGGGTGGCGTCGGCGGAGCCCGCGGTCACGGTCCGCTGGCTGGGTGTCGCCGGCTTCGCCATCGAGAGCGGCGACACGGCGCTGCTCCACGACCCCTACCTGAGCCGTCCCGGCCTGTGGCGCACGGCGCTGTTCCGCTACCGCCCGAACCCCGCGGTGCTGGGCCCCCTGCTCGCGGCCGGAAGCCCGGCGCCCGAGCTGGCCCGGGCGCGCCTCATCCTGATCGGGCACAGCCACTTCGACCACCTGGGCGACGCGCCGTGGATCGCGCAGCGCAGCGGCGCCTCGCTGGCCGGCAGCGCGACGAGCGTGGCGATCGCGCGCGGCTACGGCCTGGCCGCGGAACAGACGCAGCAGCTGGCTCCGGGCGCGCGCGTCGAAGTCGGACCGTTCGCGATTCGCGTGGTCGAGAGTCGCCACGCCGCGGTGCTGCTCGGACGCGTGCCCCTCCCGGGGCAGCTGGAGGAGCCGCCGGACGGCCCGATTCACGCCCTGTCGTTCGTGCTCGGCGACGCGCGCGGCTACCTGGTCGAACATCGCCCCACGGGCCTGCGCTTGTTCCTGCTGAGCAGCGCCGGGGTGCACCCGCCCGCCCTGGAGGGCCTGCGCAAGGAGGGGGTGAGCGTGGACGTGCTGCTGGCCGCGGTCCAGGGCCGCGACGCGGAATACGCGGCGACGTTGGTGACCAGCCTGCGCCCGCGCGTGGTCGTACCCCACCACTTCGAGAGCTTCTTCCGCCCCATCGACGACCCGCGGGCCAGCGAGCCCAGCGACCCCGCCGACCTGGCCGCGTTCGAGCAGGAGATCCGCGCCGCGGCCGAGGCGGCCGGTGCGCCGGTCGAGGTGCGCTACCTCGACCTGTTCGGAACGCTTACCCTCCGCGCGCCTTGACCAACCCCGCCCCGACCCGCCCGTCCGACGACCGCGTCGCACGCTACTCCGTGCTGCTGGTGGGCCTCGCGCTCGTGCTGTTCGCGGTGCCCTTCCTGTCGGAACTCCCGCCGGACTGGGTTCCGCTGTTCGAGCTGATCTTCTCCGCGCTCTTCCTCGCAGGGATTTGGGCCGTCAGCCGCAGTCCGCGCAGCCTGGCCATCGGGCTGACGTTGGCCCTTCCCGCCGTCGGTCTCGAGTGGTTCGCCGCCGAGCACCCACAGCTCGTGCTGGCGGCCTTCCTGTTACAGGACATCTTCTTCCTCTACATGATCGTGCTGATCCTGCGCACGATCCTTCGGGAGCGCACGGTCAGCCTGGAGACGATCCTCGGCGGCGTCGCCGTCTTCCTGCTGATCGGGATCAGCTTCGCGCTGCTCTACGGGCACCTCGAGTACACCGCGCCCGGATCCTTCGCCTATGCGGGCCAGGGCGCGATTCCGGGCGCGAGCCGGGCGCTGCGAGAGGGAAGTCTGGTCTACTTCAGCTTCATCACGCTGACGACGCTGGGCTACGGCGACATCACGCCGGTCTCCAGCGGCGCGAGGGCCCTCGCGACCCTGGAGGCCGTAGTGGGGCAGCTCTACGTCGCGATCTTCGTCGCCCGTCTGGTGGGGATGTACCTGACCGCGAGCCGCCGCAGCGACGACTGAGGGGGGGGGCCCCACCGGCCTGCGCGGGCCGGGCCCGAAACCTTCAGCAGGGCCCGCGTCGGGCCGATTCAAGGCCCGTATGTGGCTCGACGCGATCGCGCTGCTGGTCCTGGGCTTCTTCGTCGGCGTGGGTGCGCTGCGGGGAGGCCTCGCCAGCGGTCTGGGTCTGCTCTCCCTGGGCGTGGCCTACGGCTCGGCGATCGCCGCGGCGCCCCGCTTCGGGCCCACGCTGGCGGCCGGCTTCGGGCTGCCCCCGCTGCTCGGCCTGCCGATCGCCGGAACCCTCGCCTTCGTCGTCGCCTACGTCGCCATGGCCGTGGTCTCGGCGCTGGCGCGTCGCTGGGAGCGGCGCGCGCGCCAAGGGGAGCCGCGCAGCGCGCGGGACCGCTTTCTGGGCGGCAGCTTCGGCGCCCTGCGCGGCGTCCTCGTCGTCCTGCTGATCTCGTGGCTGGCGCTCTGGCTCGACGCGCTGCGGGCCACCGGCACGGTGGAGGCGCTCCCGGACATTGCCGGCTCCCGGGCGGCCCACGTCACCGGGGTGGTCGTGGAGGCGGGCGTCGGGGCGGCGCTCGGCGACGACGGATCGGGCGGGCGCGTGATGGCGCGCATGGCGGCCCGACCCGGCGCCGCCATCGCGGACGTGCAGGCGCTGCTCGAGAACCCGCAGATCGACGCGCTGCGCGAGGATCGGATGTTCTGGACCTACGTGGAGAACGGCTCGGTGGACGCCGCCCTCAATCGCCGCAGCTTCATCCGCCTGGCGGCGGACGACGCGACGCGCCAGCGCTTCGCGAATCTGGGCATGGTGGAGCCCGATTTCGCGGCCGACCCGGTCCTGTTCCGCAGCGCCATGTACGACGTGCTGTCCGAGGTGGGTCGGCGCGTCAAGGGCCTGCGCGACGATCCCGAGCTGCGCCGGCTGCTGGAAGACCCCCAGGTCATCGCCATGGTGCAGGAGGGCGACGCCGTGGGCTTGGTGACCCACCCGGGCTTCCGCGACCTGGTCGCCCGCGTCAGCTCCGAGTAGATCCGGTCGACGGGGCCGGCTGCGCCGCGGAGTCGTCGCTTGCGCTCGGGCCCGCCGCGGCCGCGACGGAGTTGGGCGTCACCAGACCGGCCGACATCACCAGCTTGAACGCTTCCTCGACCGTCAGGTCCACCTCCAAGATCTCGGCTTCGGGCACCAGCAGGTAGAAACCCGAGGTGGGGTTGGGGGTGGTGGGCAGGAAGCAGTTGATGACGTGGGCGGCGGTGGCGCTCTGGACTACGCCCTGGGCCGGGCCGGTGGTGAAGGCCAGCGCGTAGATCCCCTTCCGGGGGTACTCGATCATCACCACGCGCCGGAAGCGGGAGCGCTGCTGCGAGGTGAAGATCGCCTCGAAGAGCTGCTTGACGCCGCCGTAGATGCTGCGCGCCACGGGCACGCGGGAGAGCAGGCGCTCCCAGGCGCGCACGAACTCCGCGCCGAACAGGTGCCGCGCGATCACGCCGAGCAGGATGATGACGACGAAGGTGAAGAGCATCCCGACCAGCGGGAGCGCCGGTGGCTCGTCCAGACCCGGGACCACCAGCTTGAGCACGCGGGGCAGGATCAGGTTGTCGAGCCAGACGATGATGGCGCCCATCGCCCAGATCGTGATCGCGATCGGCGCGAAGAAGACGACCCCGGCGACGAAGTAGCGTCGCAGGACTTCGCGGATGAACGGGCCGAGGCGGCGCGACACGGCTCGCGATCCCGCCTAGAAGAGCGGCTCGTCCCCGTCCGGTGCGTAGGCGGTGATCTCGCAGTCGAGCGGGATCAGCTCGAAGCTCGGAGGCTCGTACTGGGGTGAAGTGTCCAGTCGGCCGACCGGTTGTTGCTCGGTCATGCGCTCTCTTATAGCAGCTGGTGCGGGGCGCTGCCGCACCCCGGCCGCTCAGCGCAGCAGCACGTCGCAGGCGAAACGCACGCGCTGCACCAGTCGGCCGAACGCGTTGCGGTGGATGTTGCGGCGCAGCACGACCAGCAGCTTGCGCTGGGCGGTGTAGCGGCTCAGGCGGCGCGGCCGCCGCGGCGCGGCGCCGTCCACCGCGTCGAGCTGGGCCTCGATCTCGCCGCGCGAGAACCCCCAGGCCGCGAGGTCCTCGTCCAGCAGGGTTTCCAGGATGCGGTGCGCATAGGCCACCCGGTCCGGGTCGCCCGCCATCTCGTCGCTCCAGCGCTCCAGGAACTTCGTGGTCGGCCGCGTCTCCTGCGCCACGCTGATCGGGTCACCCAGGCCGGCGGCCGCCTTCGCGAGTCCCTGGGGAGCGCCGCCGTAGTTCACCATCTGCGGCTCGAACTCCAGGCCGAGGAACTCGCACAGGCCCTCCAGCTGCGTGCCCGGGTCCTTCACCAGCTCTTCGTAGCGGACGTGGTGGAGCGGCACGGGCCGCTCGCGCAGGAAGCGGGCCATGGCCGGCACGTAGCGCTCGAGCAGGGGGTTGAGGCGGTGGGCCGCCTGGTAGTCGCCGTCGAAGAACGACTGGACCTGGGACGACCAGATGGCCAGCGGATGGCGGGTCAGCACCACGTAGCGCGAGCGCGGGTAGAGCTTCGCCAGGAAGTCCAGGACCAGGGCGTAGGCGGGCGTCTTGTCCAGCAGGAGCCGCTTGCCCGACGCCTCCAGCAGGGGGCTGTAGATTGCGTCGCTGTAGGCGCGCAGCGCCTCCAGGTAGCTGGCCTCGCCTCCCGGCAGCTCCCCCACCAGCTCGCGGATGGCGCCCCGGCTGATGATGGGGTCGTAGGGCGCGCTCTCGACGCTCGCGTAGTACCCCAGGTGGGCGAGGGGCGTGAGCAGGTGCGGCTCCGCGGGAGCGTGCACCGCCGAGTGCGTGCCCAGCATGCGGGCCAGCAGTGTGGAACCGGAGCGGGGCGGTCCGATCAGGAAGAACAGCTTGTCCTGCACCGGGCGCTCCTCAGGTCTCGAAGCCGTTTTCCGCCGCCACGCGGCCGTACCAGCGGCCCGACTCCTTCAGCGTGCGATCGGCGCCCGGGAAGTCCACGTAGGTCAGACCGAAGCGCTGCTCGAATCCCTCCGCCCACTCGAAGTTGTCCAGCAGGGTCCAGGCGTGGTAGCCGCGCACGTCCGCGCCGTCCTCGATCGCCCGTGCGAGGGCGGTGAGATAATCGCGGTAGAAGTCGATGCGCCGGGTGTCGCGGACCTCGCCCCGCGCGTCGGGCCCGTCGCCGTACGAGCAGCCGTTCTCGGTGATCTCGAGGATCGGCCGGTCGTAGTCCCGCGTGATGCGCATGACCATGTCGTACAGGGCCTCCGGCCAAACCTCCCAGCCGAAGTCGGTCTTGCGGCCCTGGTCGCCGCCCATGGGCCCCGCGGCGCGCGCGCCGAGGCCGAGAGGATCGCCCGTGGCGTGTGCGACGAGCGTGCGGCTGTAGAGGTTGATGCCCAGGAAGTCCAGGGGCGCGCGCACCCGCTCCATGTCCCCGTCGCGGACGCCCATCCGCTCGAACGGCGGACCCTCGAGGAAGGCGTCCGGGTAGCGCCCGCGCAGGGCGGGCTCCAGGTACCAGAGGTTCATCGCCGCGTGGAAGCGCTCGGCGGCGGCGCGATCCGCCTCGCTGTCGCCCGCGGGCTCGCAGGGCGACATGTTGAGCGCGGTGCCGATCACGGCATCCGAGCGGGCGGCGCGGATGGCGCGGAACGCCTCACCCTGGGCGAGGTTGACGGTGTGGGTGGCGCGCAGGAAGGCGTCCGGCTCGCGGCGGCCCGGCGCGTGGATGCCCGCCAGATAACCCATCACGGTGAAGACGCTGGGCTCGTTGAAGATCATCCAATGCTCGACGCGGTCGGCGAGCGAACGCGCCACCACGTCGGCGTAGTCGGCGAAGCGGCCGGCGGTGTCGCGGTTCGGCCAACCGCCGGCTTCCTCCAGGGCCTGGGGAAGGTCCCAGTGGTACAGGGTGGGGAAGGGCCGGATGCCGGCCGCCTGCAGCTCGTCGATCAGGCGGCGGTAGTAGTCGAGGCCCTTCGCGTTGACCGGCCCTTGTCCGTCCGGTAGCAGGCGCGGCCAGGAGATCGAGAAGCGGTAGCTGCTCAGGTTCATCTCCCGCATCAAGGCGACGTCCTCGGCGTAGCGGTGATACGAGTCGCAGGCCACGTCGCCGTTGTGGCCGTGCTTGATCCGACCCTCGGTGTGGGTGAAGCGGTCCCAGATCGACTCGCCCTTGCCGTCTTCGTTCCAGGCGCCCTCGATCTGGTAGGAGGCCGTCGCCGTGCCCCACCGAAACCCCGCCGGGAACCGGACTCGCCCCATGGGGTCTCCCTTCGCGCCCGGGTCCGCGCGCCCGGGGGTTGGTCATCATAACCGCTGACGGACCGCCGGCTAGCCTGTCTGCGGGCGGCGCCGGGTCTCGGAATCGCTTGCACGTTGTCGCGCAACGAGCAGGTTCAATTTGTGTTTTCTCGAATGGACGAGGGCGGTGCAGGCGTCGGCCCGGTTGACCCACCCGCGCCAGGCGGTACGGTGCCGCCGGAGCGTGCGATGACCGGCGGCCGCGACCCCTCCGTCTCTCAACCGCCGTCGGCGGCGCCGCCGGTGACCCTCCGCGAGCGGGTCGTGGGCCTCGCGCTCGCCGTCGGCTTCGATCTGGCCGGAATCGCCCGCGCCGAGTCCACCCCGGAGACGGCCTTCCTGCGCGACTGGCTGGCGTGCGGCTACGCCGGCGAGATGGCCTACCTGGGCCGCCGCGTCGAGGAGCGCGTCGATCCGCGGCGGGTACTTCCGGGGGCGCGCAGCGTCGTGGCCGTGGGTCTCGTCTACGATCCGGGGGCCGGGCCCCCAGCGCCACCCGGGTCGGCGGGCGTGGCGCGCTACGCGGGCGGCGACGACTACCACGACGTGCTGATCGACCGCCTGCGCGCCCTCGAGTCAGGGCTCGAAGCCCTGATCGGACGGCCCGTGCGCACCCGCGCCTACGTCGACACGGGTCCGGTGCAGGAGCGCGTGTTCGCCGCCTACGCGGGGCTCGGTTGGATCGGCAAGAACACCTGCCTGATCCATCCCGAGCTCGGGTCGTACCTCTTCCTCGGTGTCGTGCTCACCGACCTCGATCTCGAGCCCGGCGCGCGCGAGCCGGATCACTGCGGCAGCTGTCGCGCCTGCCTGGACGCCTGTCCGACCCAGGCTTTCGTCGAGCCCTACGTGCTCGACGCGACGCGCTGCATTTCGTACGCGACGATCGAGGCGCGCGGGCCGATCGCGGAGGAGCTGCGCGAAGGGCAGGGCGATCTGGTGTTCGGCTGCGACATCTGCCAGGAAGTGTGTCCCTGGAACCAGCGCGAGCGCCGGAGCGTTCCCGCCGATCGCGAGGGTCTGCGGGCCCGCATCAGGCCCCGCCCCGAGTGGGTGCGACCCTCGCTGCGCTGGATCCTGGGCCTGGACGAGGCGGCCTGGCGAAACGCGACGCGGGGCACCGCGCTGCGCCGGGCGAAGTACCGCGGACTGCTGCGCAACGCGCTGGTCGCCGCGGGCAACTCCGGCGACCCGGAGCTGATCGAGCCCGTGCGCGAGTACGCCGAGGGAGCGGATCCGCTGCTCGCCGAGCACGCGCGCTGGGCACTCGAGCGCCTGCGGACGGCGGGCCCAGAATAGGCCGGGCGAGCCACCGGGCTTGCGGGTGGGGCGGCGTCCAACCACTCTGGCAGCGCCAAGCCCCACCGTGCGTCAGCGCCGGCGGCGGGCGAGCAGGTGGGCCACCGCCTCGGGGCGCTCGCCCGAGCGGACTCCCTCCCAGTACTCGAGCACTTCGAGGGGCGCGAACAGTTCGCGCAGCTCGCCGCGCCGAAGCAGGTAGGCGGGATTGCTCGGCCCCCAGCCCAGCCGCGTCTGCTCGGTCGTGAAGGTCTCGTAGACGAGCAGGCCGCCGGGGCGCAGCGCCAATTGAATCGCGCCGGCGAGCGGGCGGAACAGGAAGCGAAATACCAGGATGACGGCGCAAGCTCCGGCGCGAACGGGGATTCCCGCGCCTCCTTCCAGGTCGGTGCAGACCGTCTCGAGCGCCAGGCGACGGCCGAGGGCCGCGGCGCGCAGCTCGGCGAGTGCCGGAAGCTTGCGATCGAGGCCCACGACCCGCGCGCCCCGCGTGGCTGCGGCCAGCGCGTGGCGGCCGGGGCCGCAGGCCAGATCGAGCAGCGGTCCGCTGCGCGCGGCCTCACCGATCCGGGCGGCCTGGGCGACGAAGAAGGGCGAGGGTGCGGCCAGCTCGCCCACCCTCAAGCTCGGGCGCGCCGCGCCTCGATCAGCGCAGCGAGACGCCCCGGGAAGTCGCTGACGATTCCGTCCACACCCAGGTCCAGCAGCCGGGTCATTTCGCTGCGGTCGTTGATGGTCCAGACGTGGACCTGCACGCCGTGCGCGTGGGCGTGTTTGAGCAGGGGCGCTGTCACCAGGGGGCGACCGCCGAACTCCGCCGGGACCTGCAGCGCCATCGGTCCAGGGGCGGGGGCTGTACCGTCGAGCCCGCTGCGGATGAAGTCCAACACGTCGCCGGCGCTGGCGCCCTGGGCGACGCCGATGGCGTGAGCCCGGAGGTGCTCGCGCAGCCGCGCCATCAGCGCGTCGTCGGCTGCGGTCACCAGCGTCAGTGCCTCGCGGCCGGCGCGGGCCACCACCTCCAACGTGCGTTCCACGATCCCCGGCAGGTCCTGCTTCAGCTCGAGGTTGAAGCGAGCCTCGGGGAAGGCGGCGAGCGCCTCTTCGAGGGACGGAACCCGCTGGCCGCGGCCGCGGAACGGATGGGTCCGGCCGGCGTCGGGTGTGAAGTGGTAGCCGGCGTCGAAGCCGCAAAGCTCCTCGAAGCCGAGCGCGGCGACGGGGCCCGAGCCCTCCGTGACGCGGTCGATGCCGTCGTCGTGGAGCAGCACGGGCACCCCGTCCCGGGTCAGGTGGACGTCGGTTTCCAGGACGACGGCGCCGGCGGCGAGCGCTCGTTCGAAGGAGACCAGCGTGTTCTCCGGTGCCTCGCCCGCGCAGCCGCGGTGGCCGATCGCGATCGGCAGCTCGAGGTCGAAATAGGGGTGGGCCATGCGGCATACGGTATCATGCGTTTCCCGATGTCCGTGCTCACGCGCGACGCCATTCTCGCCGAGTTGGAGTCGGGGCGTCTGAAGCTCACGCCGTTCTCGCCCGACCAGCTCGGCGCCGCTTCGATCGACCTCACGCTCGGCGACGAGATCCGCATCATCGAGCCCGGCGCCGGGCCGATCGATCTTCGCGAGCAGGCCGACTTCCGCGACTACACCCGAGTCCACCGCCTGGACGGTCCGTACGTGCTCGAGCCCGGCCGTACCATCCACGGCATCACGCGCGAGCTGATCGAGCTGCCGCGGGACCTGTGCGGATTCCTGGAGGGCCGCAGCCGCTTTGCACGGCTGGGACTGATGGTCCACGTCACGTCGGCCTTCGTGCAGCCCGGCGTCGCGAACCGGCAGGTGTTGGAGATGAGCAACGTGGCCGGCCACCCGCTGCGGATCCACAGCGGTGTGCGCCTGTGCCAGATCGTGCTGATGCGCACCGAGGGCGAGGCGGTGTACTCCGGCCGCTTCGCCGTCCAGGAGACGCTCTAGGTTCGTGCGCGCGGTGGTCCAGCGCGTGCGTTCGGCCCGCGTGGCGGTCGGCGGCCGCGAGGTGTCCGCGATGGGCGAGGGACTGCTCGCCCTGGTCGGGGTCGGCCGCGACGACAGCGTCGAGCAGGCGGGGGAGCTGGCGCGACGTCTGGTGCAGCTGCGCGTCTTCAACGACCAGAACGAGCGTTTGAACCGGTCCCTGCTGGACACGGGCGGGACGCTGGGCGTCGTCTCGCAGTTCACGCTGTTCGGCGATGCGCGCCACGGCCGGAGGCCCTCGTTCGCGGAGGCGGCCCCGGCCGAGCGGGCCGGGCCACTGGTCGAGGCGCTGGCGGAGGCGGCCCGGGGCCTGGGCGTGCCGGTCGTGACGGGCTGTTTCGGGGCGATGATGGAGGTCGAGCTGGTGAACGTCGGGCCCGTCACGATCCTGCTCGACACGGAGAAGCGCTTCTGAACGCTCGCGGCCGCGCTTTCGGCGGGTACCTTGACGAGGCGGCCGCTGGCGGCATCATGGCGGGGGGGGATGGGCACCGCGGAATTTCCGCGTGCGGTCGCACGTCGAACGGTCGCCCATCGAAAGAGAGGTTCACCGTGAATTCGAAGCGCTTGCGAGCCGCGCTGCTCGCCTTCGTACTCCTGGTCGCGGTCCAGCCGGGGCCGGCGCGGGCCGAGGGAAACCTCGGCGCCACCGGCGGGATGGGTGCGCTGGCCGCCCTGTGTTCGCTGGTCTACGGACCGATCAAGATTGTGTACGCCACCGGCGGGCTGATCTTCGGCAGTCTTGCGTGGGCGCTCTCGGGCGGCGACTCCGAGGTGTTGAACGCGGTGCTCACGCCCTCCGTCCGGGGAGACTATGTGGTCACGCCGTCGCATCTGCGCGGAGACCAGCCGCTCGAGTTCATCGGGCGCGCACCGCCTCCGGCCTACGAGGGCAGCGCCAGCGACCCGGACTGGTAGGCGCCGCCGGGGCGGGCGCTCGGCCCGCCTCACCCCGGGAGCCCCCATGGGGGTTCCGGTGGCAGGGGTCGCGGCGAGCGGCGATCCTATGGGCCAGCTGCCATGAACGAGCTGGGCGCCCACGCGTATCTCGCCTTTGCCGCGGGACTTCTTTCGGTGCTGTCACCGTGCGTGCTCCCGCTCATGCCCGGTTACCTGTCCCTCATCTCGGGCATCTCCGTAGAGGCGATGCAAGAAGGCGCACGCGACGCCGGCCAGAGGCGGCGCGTGATGCGCGCCTGCTTCGGTTTCGTTTCCGGCTTCACGGTGGTGTTCGTGGTGATGGGCGTCGGCGCCGTGGCCGCCGGTCACATCCTGCGCACCTGGCGGGCCGAGCTGCTCGGCATCGAGTTCGGAGCGGGCGAGATCGCCGGCCTCCTGATCATCCTGCTCGGGCTCCACATGACCGGAGTGTTCCGCATCAAGCTGCTCTACCGCGACACCCGCTTCCAGTTCCGACTCCACCGGCGCAGCTTCCTCAGCGCCTTCGTGGTGGGATCCGGCTTCGCCCTGGGCTGGTCGCCGTGCATCGGTCCGATCCTCGCCACGATCCTCACCCTCGCGGGCACGCGCGAGACGGCGATGCAGGGAGTGGGGTTGCTCCTGATCTACTCGGCGGGGCTGGCCGTTCCTTTTCTCGCGGCAGGTTGGAGCATCAACTACTTCTTCGATGCGTTCCAGCGCATCAAGGTCCACTTTCGCAAGCTCGAGATCGCCTCGGGTATGATCCTGGTGGGAGTGGGGTTCCTGCTGGTGTCCGGCCAGCTCTCGACGCTCAATCGCCGCTTCAGCTTCATGACGGAGCTGCTCAGCGCCGCCGAGCAAGCGCTGCAATGACGCGGTGGATCTCCCGCCTGGGGGTGCGGCGCGTGATCGTCGGCGTCGCTCTGGCGTTGGCCGCGGCGCAGTCCGGCTGCTCGTTGGAGCGGTCGGGCGATGCCACGGCAGAGGCGGAGCAGCGGAGGTTGGCGCCCGATTTCACCATCCCGGACCTCGACGGCAACCCCGTGAGCCTCTCCCAGTTCCGGGGCAAGACGGTCGTGGTCGACTTCTGGGCGACCTGGTGCCCCCCGTGCATCTTCCAGGTTCCCGAGCTCAACGCCTTCTGGGAGGCCCACAAGGACCGGGGGGACGTCGCGGTGCTGGGCGTGGCCGTGGACGTCGAGGGCGTGGAGGTGGTGGCGCCCTGGGTGGCGGAGCAGAGCGTCCGCTACACCATCCTGCTGGGCAGCGAGCGCCTGGCCAACGAATTCGGCGTCCTCGGCTTCCCGACCCTGGCTGTGGTCGCTCCGGACGGCACGATCGACTCCCTCCACGTGGGCCTGATCGAGCGCGATGAGCTCGAGGAGGTCGTCGCCGCGCAGCTCCCCGCCAGCTAAAGCCCCCCGGCGGGGCCGTCGAAACCCGTGGCGAGATAGCGCGGTCCGGAGCGCCGCAGCGGCTGGCGGCGCCCGGCGCGTTCGCGGCGGGAGTTCCCCTGGCGTCCAAAGACACGACCCTCGGCGCGCGGAGCTCCTACCAGCGCGCCTTCGCCGGCGGCGAGATCCTGTTCGACGAAGGGGATCCCGGCGACAAGCTCTACGTGATCCAGGCCGGCGCGGTCGAGCTGACCCGCGAGGGCTCGGAGGGCCACCGGCTCGTGGCGCGTCTGGGCCCGGGGGATTTCTTCGGCGAGCTCGGCGTCGTGCTCGGCAGGCCGAGCACCACGCGGGCGGTGGCGATCGAGGACACCCGCGTTCTCGAGCTGGACCGGGGGACCCTGGAGGCGATGTGCCTGGAGGAGCCGCAGATCGCCATCCGCTTGATCCGCGTGTTGGTGTCCCGACTGATCGAGGCCGAACGCCGCCTGGCGTTTCTGGGAGGGGGAGACCAGCTGCGCCTGGTGGTGCGGGTGCTGTTGCGCCGCGCCCGGTCCGCGGACCGGGAGTCGGCGCGCATGCCCACCAGCCTGCGCAAGCTCGCTGAGGAGGCCGGGCTGCCGCTGCTCGAAACCTACCGTGCGCTCCATCACCTGTTCGAACGCAGGCTCGTGCGCCTGGTCGACGACGTGCTCTCCGCGCCGGACCTCGAAGCCCTCTCCGCCTGCCTCGACTCGCCCGACTGAACGCCTGCGCCGGGCGGCTCGCGGCGCCCCGCGCCACGGCGTCCGGCCGCGCTTCGCAGCTGCTTGTCTGCGGCCAAGCGCTCGTGGTAGCGTCGCTTTTGAGGATTTGGGGGAAGCCCGCTTGCCGAGACTTGCGGCGCTGCTGGCCGGGCTCGCAGCCTTCGCGGGAGCGTCCGGAGACGGTGGCGCCGCCCAGCCGGACAGCCCACTGGCCGGTCAGCCCTTCGAGCTCACGGCGGACGTGCTCGAGTACGAAGCCGCGCGAGACCTGTACATCGCCAGCGGATCGGTTCGCATTCGGCAGGGCGAGCGCACGCTGACCGCCGACTGGGTCGCCTTCAACAACACCAGCGGGCGCGGCGTCGCCAGCGGCAACGTGGTTTTCGTCGACGACGAGGACACGTTGCGCGCCCACTTCGCCGAGTTCAACGTGTTGACGTTGGAGGGCGTGATCTTCGACGGGAGTTTCGTCTCCGAGCGGGGTGACTTTCACGCCGAGGCCGCGGTGATCACCAAGCGGGGCGATCGAACCTACGGCTTCGAGGAGGGGACGTTCAGCACGTGCCACTGTCCGGACGATGGCCCGGACCCCTGGCAGATCAAGGCCGAGAAGGCCGACCTGGAGGTCGACGGCTACGGCACCGCGCGCAACACCACGGTCGAGGTGTTGGGCGTGCCCGTGGTGTGGTTGCCCTGGATGATCTACCCGGTGAAGACCCGGCGGCAGACCGGCTTCCTGCTGCCCGAGCTGAGCGTCGGCAGCCGCAACGGCGTGACCGTGGGGCTGCCCTTCTTCTGGGCGGCGCGCGAGAACCTGAATCTCACCGTCACGCCACGCTACCTCACGAAGCGCGGGCCCAAGGCAGAGATCGAGGCCGAGTTCGTGCTGGGCGAGGAGTCGAAGGGGGACCTGTTCGGCGCCTACCTGTACGACCACGACATCGACGCGGACACGCCCCAGGATCCCTTCGACGAAAATCGCTGGGCGGTGTCGGGCGAACAGGACCTGTTCCTGCCCTTCGACACGCGCTACAAGGCGAACTTCAACTTCATCTCGGACAACGAGTACACGCTCGACTTCCCCGAGCTCGACGATCTTCGCTTCGCGCGCTTCGTCGAGTCGCAGGGCTTCGCGGCGCGCCAGCTGGGTGGCGTCGGCCAGTACGGGGTGATGCTGGGGGCCAGCTTCGTCGACGACCAGCAGAGCCCCGACGACGTGGACCGGGACAAGTACCTGCTGCAACGGCTCCCGGACCTGGTGTTCGGAGCGCTGCCGCAGCAGCTGCCGTGGCTCAAGCGGCTGGTGCCCGCCCTCGACGTGCACTACACGCACTTCTACCCGCGCAGAGACGCCATCGACGAGCTCGGGGCGGACAACCTGTCTGCGAACGGTCTGTTCCTCGACACGGGAATCGACGCCCAGCCGGACACCCGGGGCGGCGCGTTGGCCTTCTTCGAACGCAACCCCAACACGGGCGTCCCGGCCGGCGGGGACCCCAGCGGGGACAACACTCCCACGGGAACGGAATCGAACGGCTTCTTCGACGAGGGCGAGCCGCTGGTGGACAAGGGTCACCGGCTGGTCCTGCGTCCGCGGCTCGGGGTGCCGTTTCGCGTGGCGAATTATTTCGAGGTCTACCCCGAGGCGTCCTGGTACCAGACCCTCTACCACAGCGACGTCATGGACTTCGAGGAGCGGGGTCTGTTCACCGGCCGGGTCGACCTGCGCTCGCGCCTGACCCGGCGCTTCGGCAAGGGCGTCACCCACCTGCTGGAGCCCCGCCTGGGCTACGCGCTGGTCACCCACGACTCCCAGGGGTCGAACCCGCTGTTCGTGCCGCAGACGGCGGTTCCCCAGCAGCGCCTCCGCGGGCTCGACCTGGACAACGTGGTGCTCGATCCGGCCGACCGGATCCGCAAGTTCAACGGCCTGACCTGGGGCCTGGGCAATCGCCTCTTCGCGGCGGGCGGCGGCGAAGAGGCCGCGCGGCTGCTGGCGGACTTCACCTTGCAGGCGGGCTACGACTTCGAGACCAGCCGCTTCGCCAGCCTCTACCTCGATGGCCGCGCGTACCCGTTCGAAGGCGCCACGGCGCGCTTCAACCTCGGCTTCGATCCCGAGGATGCGCAGCTGGACGAGGCGTTGTTCGAGGTCAGCTGGCGAGCCGAAGCCGGCCACTCCGCTGGCCTCACCTACCGCTTCCTGCGCGACATTCCCCAGTTCTTCGAGAACTACCCGTACGAGGACAACCGCTTCGACAGCCCGAAGACGAGCTTCGGCCGCATCAACCAGATCGAAGGGGCTGTGCGCTGGGCGGTCACGCGGGGCTGGAGTATCCACTACCGGGGGGTCTACAGCTTCGAGAGCTCGCTGCTGATCGGAAACCTGGGCGGCATCGAGTACACCTCACGCTGCCGCTGCTGGTCCGCGGGCGTCGAGGTCTCCCAGGATCGCGAGCGCGGGATCCGCTTCAGCCTCCTCTACCGCTTGACCGGCCTCGGCGACGACACGCCCCCCCGCTCGACCGGCGGCGTCGGCTTTCCTTGACGGCTCCGGGCCTGTTTGATAACAACTCGAAACTGTTGATTTTTTTGGCTTACCACCAGGCGAGGTGCCGGCCGGGGCCCGCCAGAGGACGAGTTGCTTCGCCCGTCCCGGGAAACGTTCGAGGAGCTCGCGGCACACGGAAACCTGGTTCCCGTCGTGCGCGAGGTCACCGCCGACCTCGACACACCGCTCTCGCTGTTTCGCCGCCTGGACGACGGACGCACGACCTTCCTGTTCGAGTCGGTGGAGGGCGGCGAGAAGTGGGGGCGCTTCAGCTTCATCGGGACGGGTGCGCGCGCCATCTTCCGCGCGCGCGGTGCCGAGGTGGAGTGGGAACGCGGCGGGGAAACGCAGCGCCTGCGCGCTCCCGGCGATCCCCTGGAGCTGCTGCGCCAGGAGCTGGCGAGCCTGCGGGCCGTGAGGCCCGAGGGCGCGCAGCTACCCCGCTTCCTGGGCGGAGCGGTCGGAGTCGTCAGCTACGACTGGGTCCGCTTCGTCGAGCGCGTTCCCGACGAGAACCCGGACGAGATCGACCTCCCCGATCTGTGGTTCGTGCTGCCCGAGACGATCCTCGCCCACGACCGGGTGCGGCAGTCGGCGTTCCTCATCCGCCACGTCCACGTGCCGGAGGGCGCGGATCGCGCAGCGCTCTACGGGGAGGCCGTGGCCGCGCTGGACGCCACCGTGCGCCGCCTGCGCGAACCGCTGCCCGCCGAGGCGCTGCGCGCGGCGGTCCGAGCCCCGATGGACGTCCAGCGCAGCATGACGCGCGAGGCGTACCACGAGATCGTCAAGCGAGCGAAGGAGTACATCGAAGCGGGCGACGCCTTCCAGATCGTGCTCTCCCAGCAGTTCCGGATTCCCCTGCAGGTGGACCCGTTCACGATCTATCGACACCTGCGCGCGATCAACCCGAGTCCCTACCTGTTCTTTCTGCGCTGCGACGACGCGGTGCTGATCGGTGCCTCCCCTGAGGCGCTGGTGCGCCTCGACGACGGGCACATCGACGTGCGTCCCATCGCCGGGACCCGGCGCCGAGGGCGCACGGCGGAGGAGGACCGCGCCCTCGAGGAGGAGCTGCTCGCCGATCCGAAGGAGCGAGCGGAGCACCTGATGCTGGTGGATCTGGGCCGCAACGACGTGGGGCGGGTGGCCGAGACCGGATCGGTGAACGTGAACCAGTTCGCCGTCGTCGAGCGCTACTCCCACGTCATCCACCTGGTGTCCAACGTGCAGGGCCGGCTGCGCCCAGGCCTCGACTGGCTGGACCTGCTGCGCGCGACCTTCCCGGCCGGCACCCTGTCCGGGGCGCCGAAGGTCAGGGCGATGGAGATCATCGACGAGCTCGAAACACTGCGGCGGGGTTGCTACGGCGGCTGCGTCGGCTACATCGACTACTCCGGCAACATGGACACGGCGATCGTGATCCGAACGATGCTGATCAAGGACGGTGAGATCTACTTGAGAACCGGCGCCGGCATCGTCGCCGATTCGGACCCGGAATCCGAGTTCCAAGAGACCATGGACAAAGCGCGCGCCATGATCGAAGCGATTGATCTGGCGCGCGAAGGAATCGACTGAGCGCGGGCGTCGATGATGCGTCTGCTGATGATCGACAACTACGACTCCTTCACCTACAACCTCGTCCAGTACCTCGGCGAGCTCGGGGCGGAAGTCGACGTGTTCCGCAACGACGCCCTCGGCGTGGACGAGCTGCTGGAGCGCCCGTCGTCAGGAGTGGTGATCTCGCCGGGGCCGGGCGAGCCGGAGGATGCGGGCATCTCGGTCGAATGCGTGCGGGCCTGCGCGGAGCGGGGCGTGCCCCTGCTGGGCGTGTGCCTGGGGCACCAGGCCATCGGGGTGGCCTTCGGCGGACGCATCATGCGCGCGCGCTCGATCATGCACGGCAAGGTCTCATCCATCGAGCACGACGGCCGCGGTGTGTTCCGGGGGATCGAGTCGCCCTTCGAGGCGACCCGCTACCACTCCCTGGTGATCGCCCGCGATTCCTGTTCCGAGGAGCTCCAGGTGTCGGCGCGCACGGCCGACGGCGAGATCATGGGGGTGCGGCACCGGGTGCGGCCGATCGAGGGCGTGCAGTTCCATCCGGAGTCGATCCTCACGCGCGTGGGCAAGGCGTTGCTCCGCAACTTCCTCGAGCGCTGCCGCGAGCCCGCCGCAGCATGAGTCTGCGCGAGGCCATCGCGGTCGCGGTCGAGGGAGACGAGGTGCCCGCGCGCCTGCTCGAGGCGGCCTTCGGCGAGATCGTGGACGGCAAGGCGTCACCCGTCGCCATCGCCGCGCTGCTGGTGGCCCTGCACACCAAGGGCGAGACCGTCGGCGAGATCGTCGCGGCCGCCAGGGCGCTGCGCGCGCGGGCCGTCGCGGCTCCGCGGGTCGATCCGCGCACCATCGACACCTGCGGCACCGGCGGCGACGGAGCGCAGACCTTCAACGTCTCCACCGCTGCGGCCTTCGTGGTGGCCGGAGCCGGGGTGCCGGTGGCCAAGCACGGCAACCGCGCTGCCTCGAGTCGAGCCGGCAGCATCGACGTCCTGGAGGCGCTGGGTGTGGGCGTGGACCTGCCGGTGGAGGTGGCGGCGCGGATCCTCGCCGAGGTGGGAATCGCGCCGTTCTTCGCCCGCCGCGCCCATCCGGCCATGCGCTTCGCCGCACCCGTGCGCAAGGAGCTCGGAATCCGCACCCTGATGAACTGCCTGGGCCCCCTGCTCAACCCGGTGGGCGTGCGGTACCAGCTGGTGGGTGTCTACGCGCCGGAGCTCGTCGAACCCATCGCCGCTGCGCTCCGCGAGCTCGGCGCCGAGCGGGCCCTGGTGGTCCACGGCGGCGACGGCCTGGACGAGATCACCACGTCGTGCCCGACTGACGCGGTCCTCGCCAGCCGGACCGGCGTGACGGCGCTGAAGATCGATCCCGCCAGCCTCGGCCTGGAGCCTCCGGCCGCCGGCGCGCTGCGCGGTGGCGACGCCGCCGAGAACGCCGCGATCGTAGCGGCGGTGCTGGAGGGCGAGCCGGGGCCGCGCAGCGACATCGTGCTGGTCAACGCGGCCGCGGCGCTGTGGGTGGCGGGTGTGGCGGACGATCTCGAGGGAGGGCTGGCGTTGGCCCGCGAGAGTGTCGCCTCGGGCGCCGCACGCCAGCGCCTCGAGCGCCTGGTGGAGGCCAGCATGAGGGTCTCCGCATGAGGCCGCAGGGTGCGGTCGGGTCCGAGAGCGTGACGATTCTGGACGAGATTCTCGCCCACAAGCGGCGGGAGGTGGACGCGGCCAAGCAGGCGGTGAAGCCCGACGAGATGGCGGCACTGGCCCGGGGGGTCGCGGACGCCCCGCGCGGCTTCCGCGCCCGACTGGTCGCCTCGGCGCAGCCGCGCGTGGTCGCCGAGATCAAGCGGCGCTCGCCGAGCCGCGGCGAGATTCGCGCGGACTTCGATCCGGTGGCATGCGCCGTGGCCTACGCCGGCGCGGGCGCCGCGGCCATCTCGGTGCTCACCGACGAGCACTACTTCGGCGGGCACCTCGAGTTCCTGGCCCTGGTGCGACGGGCTGTCTCGCTTCCGCTGCTGCGCAAGGATTTCGTCGTCGACCCCTACCAGGTCGACGAGTCCCGGGCGAGCGGTGCCGACGCGGTGCTGCTGATCGCGGCCGCCTTCGGGGACCAAGGTGGCCGCGACCGGCTGGCGGCCCTGCGGCGGCGCGCCCTGGATCTGGGCCTGGACGCGCTGGTCGAGGTCCACGACGAGCGCGAGCTCGAGATGGCGCTGGCCGCCGGGGCGGACCTGATCGGCATCAACAACCGGGATCTGCGCAGCTTCGAGGTGGACCTCGGCGTGACCGAGCGCCTGGCCGCCGCCGCCCCGGAAGGGGCCGTACTGGTGGCCGAAAGTGGCATCCTGACGGCTGGTGATCTGGAGCGTCTGGCCCTGGCAGGGGCTGACGCGTTTCTCGTGGGCGAGGCGCTGATGCGCGAGGAGGACATCGGCCTCGCGCTTCGACGCCTACGGAGGACCTTGTGACTGGGAGCGTTCGTATCAAGATCTGCGGGATCACCCATCCGGACGACGCCCAGGCGTTGGTGGACGCCGGCGCCAATCTGATGGGTCTCAACTTTGTGTCGAGCTCACCCCGTTGCCTCGATCTGAAGGCGGCGGAGGAGATCTCGGAACGCGTGGCCGGTCGGATCGAGCGAGTCGCCGTGTTCCAGGACGCGGAGTCGAGCGACATCGAGCGGGTGCTGCGCCGGGTCGAGTTCGAGCGGGTGCAGCTCCACGGGAGCGAATCTGAGGAGGAGGTGGAGGCCGTGGATCTGCCCGTGATCAAGGCGATCCGGGGCGCCGACCCGGGGGCCGCCGCCGAGTTTCCGGGGACGATCCTGTTACTCGACCACCCGACCGGCGGAGCTGGCGGCGGCAAGCCCTGGAAGTGGGGAGACGCAGCGGGGCTGATCGAGAGCGGGCACGACGTGATCCTCGCGGGCGGACTCGATCCCAACAACGTCGGAGAGGTGCTCGCGGAGCTGGGCGACATGTTTCCCTGGGGCGTCGACGTGGCCACCGGCGTCGAGGGGGCGGATTTCCGCAAAGACGCCTCGAAGCTGGCCGCGTTCATCGAAGCGGTGCGCAAGGCGGAGGGCGGCGGGTGAAGGACCGGGAGGGCGTGCGCGGGCTGTTCGGGGAATACGGCGGTCGCTACGTACCGGAGACGCTGATCTCCGCCCTCGACGAGCTGGAGGAGGCCTATCCGCGCATCTGCGCCCGGCCGGAGTTTCGCCGCGAGCTCGACGACCTGCTCGCCAACTACGCCGGGCGCCCGACGCCGATCAGCTTCGCGCGCCGCGCCACCGACGAGCTCGGTGGGGCGAAGCTCTACCTGAAGCGTGAGGACCTGGCCCACACGGGCGCCCACAAGATCAACAACGTGCTCGGGCAGTGCCTGCTCGCCCGGGAGATGGGCAAGGGCCGCGTGATCGCCGAGACGGGAGCCGGCCAACACGGTGTGGCGACCGCGACCGCCTGCGCGCTGCTGGGCCTCGAATGCGTGGTCTACATGGGCGACGAGGACGTGGAGCGGCAGGCGCTGAACGTGTTCCGGATGGAGCTGCTGGGCGCGACCGTTCACTCGGTGGGCAGCGGATCTCGCACCTTGAAGGATGCGGTCAACGAGACCCTGCGCGACTGGGTCACGAACGTCCGCACCACCTACTACTGCATCGGCTCGGTGATGGGTCCGCATCCCTATCCCACGATGGTCCGTGACTTCCAGCGGGTGATCGGCATCGAGGCGCGCCGCCAGATGCTGGAGATCCAGGGGCGTCTGCCGGACGTGCTGCTCGCCTGTGTCGGTGGCGGCTCCAACGCCATGGGCCTGTTCCATCCCTTCTTGGAGGACCAGGGGGTGCGGATGATCGGGGTCGAGGCGGGCGGGGAGGGCCTGGGCCGCTCCGGTCGCCACGGCGCCGCCCTGTGCGCGGGCGTGCCCGGCGTGCTCCACGGCATGCGCAGCCTGCTGCTGTCGGACGACGACGGTCAGATATTCCCCGCTCACTCGATCTCCGCCGGCCTCGACTATCCCTCCGTGGGTCCGGAGCACGCGCATCTGCGCGACACGGACCGCGCCGAGTACGTGTCGGTGACGGACGAGCAGGCGCTCGACGCCTTCGTGTACCTCTCGCGAACGGAGGGCATCCTCCCGGCGCTCGAGGCGGCCCACGCCATCGCCTACGCCCGCGTGCTGGTTCCGACGCTGCCCCGGGAGGCCACGGTCCTGCTCAACCTCTCGGGTCGCGGCGACAAGGATGCCCCTCTGGTCCGCGACCTGTTGGCGGCCCGGCGACACGAGCGCCACTGATGGGCCGCATCGGCGAGCGCTTCGCCGCGCTGCGCGGGCGCGGGGAGCGGGCCCTCGTTCCCTTCCTCACCGCGGGAGACCCGGACCTTGGCACCACCGAGGCGCTCGTGCTGGCCGCGGCGGAGGCCGGCGCCGACGCGATCGAGCTCGGCATTCCCTTCTCGGACCCGATCGGCGACGGTCCGGTGATCCAGCGCGCCAGCGAGCGGGCGCTGCGCTCGGGAACTTCGCTGCGCCGCGTCCTCGAGCTGGTGAAGACCGTGCGCCCGAAGCTCGAGGTGCCCCTGGTCCTGATGGGCTACGCGAACACCATCTACGCCATGGGAGAGCAGGGCTTCGCGGAGGCGGCGCAGGCGGTCGGGGTGGACGGGCTGATCGTGGTCGACCTTCCCCCCGAGGAAGGCCGGTCGCTGTTTCAGTCCCTGGAGCGCCGCGGAGTCGACGTGGTTCTGCTCGCCGCTCCCACGACCCGGCCGGATCGCCTGGAGATGCTGGCCCGGCAGACCCGCGGCTTTCTCTACTGCGTGTCTCGGACGGGGGTGACAGGTGCGCGCCGGGCGCTGGCGCGCGGGATCGAGGAGATGGTGCGCCAGGTGCGGAGGGCCTCGGACGTTCCCGTGTGCGTCGGCTTCGGCGTCTCGGAGCCGGAGCACGCGCGCCAGCTGGGTGCGTTCGCGGATGGCGTGGTGGTCGGCAGCGCCCTGATCGATCGCATCGAGGCGGCCGGGTCTCCGTCTTGTGCGATCGCTGCGGCGGCCGAGTTCGTGGCGGAGCTCAAGGCCCCCCTGCGCCCGGAGCCGACATGATCGCGTCGAAGAAGACACGCACCTGCGCCTCGGTCTCCTCGCGCGTGCCCGAATTGTCGATCACGTAGTCGGCGAGGCGCTTCTTCTCCTCCATGGGAAGCTGTGCGCGGATCCGCCGTACGGCCTCGTCGCGCGTGCAGCCGTCGCGTGCGACGGTGCGTTCGATCTGGATCGGCTCCGCAGCGTAGACGACGAGCGTGGTGTCCATCCCGGTTCGGGCGGCCGTCCCGCCGCGTCCCTCGAACAGCAGCGGGACGTCGAGGACCACGAGGTCGGCCCCCGCCTCCAGTGCCTTCGCCGCGCGGCGCGCCAGCTCGGCGCCGACCCTGGGGTGAACGATGGCGTTGAGGCGCGAGCGTTGATCGGCAGCGCGGAAGACGATCGCCGCCAGCGCCTCGCGGTCGAGGGCGCCCGAGGCGTCCAGCACGCTCGGACCGAAGGCCTCCGCGATCTCGCGGAGCAGCGGGGCGCCCGGCGCCTGCAACTCGTGGACGATGGCGTCTGCGTCGATCACCGTGGCGCCGAGCTGCGCCAGCAAGGCCGCCACGCTGCTCTTGCCAGACCCGATGCCGCCCGTCAGGCCGATGATCTTCGCCATCGCGGCAAGCATCGCACGCGCCTGTGCCGCAGGCCACGCTGGCGGGACCGCTAGCTGACCGGTTCGCCCCCTCGCTTCTCCTCGCCCACCTCTTCTTCGCTGTAGACGACGACGCAGTTCTTGCCCTGCGCCTTGGCCCAGTAGAGGGCGCGGTCGGCGTGCTGGAAGAACTTCCGGCGATTGCCAGCCAACTGCGCCGCGCCGATCGAGACCGTGATGCGGGAAGGGCGCAGGGAGTCGTCGAGGATGAACGAGGTCTCCGCGATGGCGCTTCGGAACTTCTCCGCCAGGTTGTACGCACCGGCCAGGTCGGTCCCCGGCGCGAGGACGACGAACTCCTCGCCACCGTAGCGCGCGAGCAGGTCCGTCTCGCGCACCGAATCCGTCATGATGCGGGCGATGCCCGCGAGCAGCTCGTCCCCCGCCGCGTGCCCCATGCGGTCGTTCAGCCGCTTGAAGTCGTCGATGTCGACCATCAACATCGAGAGCGGCTCGCCCGTGCGCTTCACGCGCTTGATCTCCCGGCCCAGGTAGTCCTGGAAGTAGCGGTGGTTGTGGAGCTTCGTCAGCCCGTCGGTGATCGAGAGCTGTGAGAGGACTTCGTTGCGATCCATCAGCGCGCGGTTGGTCGTCTCGATCTCGACCTGGTAGCTGCGCAGCCGGCGCATCATCTGGTTGAAGGTGCGCGTCAGCAGGCCGATCTCGTCGTCCGTCGTGGGCTCTGGGATCTCGAGGTCCAGTTGTCCCTGGGCGATCCGCATCGCGCTGTTCGACAGCGCCTCGATCGGTTTGCGCACGTCGGTCGTGACCTTGTAGGCGATGCCGCTGAACAGCGCGACGGCGCAGAGGCTCGCCACCAGCAGGCGCGCAGCCAGCGACAGCAGCGGCTGGAAGGCCGCGTCGAAGGGTGCACGGATCACCACGCGCCAGTTCG
Organism: Myxococcota bacterium; assembly: GCA_036482635.1. Classification (GTDB taxonomy): domain Bacteria; phylum Myxococcota_A; class UBA9160; order UBA9160; family SMWR01; genus JAZFWH01. Next base: position 18,758 of record JAZFWH010000127.1, on the reverse strand, counting down.
CGGCGGCCACGGGCTCGGAGCTCAGCACCACCCGGGCGCCCCCCTGCGTGGCGTGGTGGCGCAGCAGCGTCCGGCCGCTCGAACCGCCGGCTTCCGGCGGGACACGGGCGCTCTCGCTCTCGCCGGGCAGAGCGGAGGCGGCCGCGACCCGTCCATCGCCGTCGACCAGCAGGATCTGTGCGCCGTCGCCGAGGGCTCGGGCCTCCAACAGCGCCTCCAGCCCGGCCCGCGGGATGGCGCCGACCAGGGTGGCGGCGGGTGTTTCGCCCGGGCCGACCGGCGCCGTCGCGAAGAGCGCCAGCTCGCCCGACTCGGCGGGCAGCAGGCGCAGCGGGGCGGGGCCTCCCCCGGCGAGCTGTGCACGCCCGTCTGTGGAGAGCGCGGGGCCGGACCCCGCCGAGGCGAGTGCCGAGCCGTCGGGAGCGACGAGCACCAGGGACTCCAGGCGCCGCAGGCTGCGCGCGGAACTCGCCAGGCGCTTGGCGAGTCCCGTGGACGGGCGGCGGCGCGCCTGGCCGAGGGCGTCGAGCAGGCGGCGCTCGGTCGCGACCGCTTCGATCTCTGCCTGGTACTGGGCGAGCCGGCTGCGCAGCGCCGGGGCGAGCTCATCGAGGGCCGCCGTGTGCCGCTGGCCCAGCCCGTCGCGCAGGGTGGCGTGGGTCGCCTGAAGCGAGATCCAGGCCAGCGCCGCGGCGCTGGCGGTGGTGGCGAGAAACACGAGCAGGACCAGCTTGGTCCCCAGGCTCATGCGCACGCGTCGGGTCGGCGGCGGGCCGGTGGCGTCCATCGTCCGAGCGGGGCTCCCTCCGCTGGGCTCTATCGACGCCCGTCGCTGCGCGCTTGACGGGGGGAACTCCCCGGCACAGCTGAAAAAGAGCTATGAATTCCACGTGCTTAGCGCGCGGCGCGGCGGAGCTGGCAGAGTCGGGCGGCGCATTTGGGATAACCCCCTGTCGTTTCGAGCGAAATCGGGCGGGGGGGTTTGCGCGGGCAGGAGGGCTCCACTATATTGCGCGAGCCTTTTCAGGGGGTTAGCGGACTTTCGGCCTCCCCGGTGCTTCCGCCAAGTCCACCCCGAGCTGCCCCACGCGCGGGTCTAGCCGCTCGGCGGTCTCGATCCGTGGCGTCACGACGGAAGGGACGATGGCCGAGCCCCGACAGTCGAGCCCCGCAACGGCCGCGCCCGACGCGGCCTCCGAGCTCGCCGACCTGCGTCGGCAGATCGACGACGTCGACCGGGCCATCCTCGCGAGCCTCAACGAGCGCGCCCGCCTGGTGCAGGCCGTGGGCGGCGTGAAGGAGAAGGGTGGGGTTGGCGTCTACGAGGCCGGGCGCGAGCGCCGCATCGTCGAAGAGCTGACCCGGGCCAACGCCGGCCCGTTTCCCAACGCCGGCATCGGCCCCGTGTTCCGCGAGATCATCTCCGCCACCCGCTCGCTCGAGCAGGTATTGCGGGTCGCGTACTTCGGCCCGGAGGGGACCTTCACCCACCTGGCCGCGCGCCGGCGCTTCGGGGAGCTGGCCGACCTGACCGCCGCCCCCAGCATCACCGACGTGTTCGCGGCGGTCGAGCGGGAGCGCGCGTCGCTCGGCGTCGTGCCCGTGGAGAACACCACGCAGGGCATCGTCACCGAGACCCTCGACGCGCTCGTGCAGTTCGAAACGCAGATCTGCGGCGAGGCCTTGCTGCGGGTGTCACAGCAGCTGCTGTCGCGCAGCGGCCGGCTCGAGGACGTGCGACGCGTGGCGTCTCACCCGCAACCCCTGGCCCAGTGCCGCCTGTGGCTCGACCGCAACCTGCCCGGAGTCGAGCGGGTGGAGACCGCCAGCACGGCCTCGGCCGCGCGCGCCGCCGCGGAGGACGCCGGCGTCGCGGCGATCGGCAGCGCCATCGCCGGCGAGGTCTACGGCCTACAGACGGTGGAGACGGCCATCGAGGACCGCCGCGACAACACGACGCGCTTCTTCGTGATCTCCAGGGGAGCGCCGGCGCGCAGCGGCGATGACCTCACGTGCGTCGTATTCACGCTGCACAAGGACGAGTCCGGCGCGCTCCACAGCCTGCTCGCGCCCTTCGCCGATTGCGGCGTCAACCTCACGTCGATCCAGCTGCGGCCGATGCCTGGAAAGCCGTGGGAGTACCTGTTCTTCATCGAGCTGCAGGGGCACTGCAGCGACGAGCCGGTCGCGAAGGCCCTGGCGACGGCGGCGCGTGTCGCGCTCTCGCACCGCGTGCTCGGTTCGTTTCCCCGCAACCCGGCCGACGCGGGTCCGCCGGGTCCCGGCGCGGTGGGGGCATAGCCGTGGCACTCGAGCGCAGCGTCAAGCCCCACATCGCGACACTGGAGCCCTACGCGCCGGGGAAGCCGATCGAGGAGTTGGAGCGCGAGCTCGGCATCGAGGGCGCCATCAAGCTCGCCTCCAACGAGAGTCCGCTGGGGCCGTCGCCCAAGGCGCTGGAGGCCGTCCGCGCGGCGCTGGGGGGGATCCACCGCTACCCCGATGGGGCGAGCTTCGCCCTGCGCCGCGCGCTGGCCGGCCGGCTCGAGGTGCGCCCCGAGCAGCTCGTGTTCGGTGCGGGTGCGGACGAGATCCTCGAGCTGCTGGCCAAGGCGTTTCTGGGCCCGGGCGACGAGGCGGTGTACGCCTGGCCCTCGTTCGCCATGTACCCGATCGTCACCCAGGGCATGGGCGCGACGCCGGTCCAGGTGCCGCTGACGCGCGAGCTCGTGCACGACCTGCCCGCCATGGCGAACGCCGTGACCGAGCGAACCCGCGTGGTGTTCGTCTGCAACCCGAACAACCCGACGGGGACCAGTGTCGGAGCCGAAGCCTTCGATCGCTTCGCCGCGGGGCTGCCTGAGTCGACGGTGCTGGCGGTCGACGAGGCCTACGTCGACTACGCGCGCCGCGCCGACTTTCCCGACGCGCTCGCCTGGGTGCGGCGCCGCCCGGGAACGCTGGTGCTGCGCACGTTCTCCAAGATCTACGGGCTCGCCGGGCTGCGCATCGGCTTCGGCGTCGCCGATCCGGAGCTCGCCGGCTACCTGGAACGCGCTCGCCATCCCTTCAACGTGAACCGGCTGGCCGAGGTGGCCGCGCTGGCCGCCCTGGACGACCGCGAGCACGTCGAGCGCTCCCGGCGGATCAACGCGGAGGGCGTCGACACCCTGAGCCGTGAGCTGCGCGCGCTGGGCATCGAAGTATGGCCGACCGACGCGAACTTTCTGCTGGCGCACACCGGCGCCGGAGTGCACGAGCGCCTCCTGCGGGAAGGGATCATCGTCCGCCCCCTGGCGGGCTTCGGCATGCCCGACCACGTGCGCATCAGCGTCGGGCTCCCCGAAGAGAACGAGCGCCTGGTGAAGGCGCTGCGCCGCATGCGGGAGCGCGAATGCTGAACGGGCGATTCGAGCGGATCGCGGTGATCGGGCTGGGCCTGCTGGGCGGCTCGGTCGGCCTGGCGTCGAGGCAGCGCGGACTGGCGGAGTGCGTTGCGGGGGCTTCGCGGCGCCGCGATACGTTGGAGGCTGCGCTGCGCAGCGGCGCCGTGGACGAGGCGGGCGATCTCCACGACGTGGTACGCGGGGCGGACCTCGTCGTGCTCGCGACCCCGATCGGTGCGATGGCGGAGGTCGTGCGCCGCGCCGCCCCCGCGCTGCGCGCCGACGCGCTGCTGACCGACGTGGGCAGCGTGAAGGCGCCGCTCGCGGAGACCCTGCCCGGCCTGTTGCCCCGTGGGGTCTGCTACGTCGGCTCGCATCCGATGGCGGGGAGCCACCGGCGCGGCCTGGAGCACGCCCGCGCCGACCTGTTCGAGGGCGCCCCCTGCGTGGTGAGCGAGCATCCCGACCGAGGCGCTCGGCAGCGGGTCTGCGAGTTCTGGCGCGCCCTGGGGGCGCGCGTGGTCGTCCGGGAGCCGGTCCTCCACGATGCGGAGGTGGCCTGGATGAGCCACGTTCCCCACCTCCTGTCCGTGGCCTTCGCCGGGGCCCTGGCCGGGGCGCCACCGGGGAGTGGCGAGGTGGCGGGCGCGGGGTTTCGGGATTTCACCCGCATCGCGCACAGCGATCCGGGGTTGTGGGGGGAGATCCTGACGGCCAACGCCAAGGCCCTCGCGGCGCCGCTCCAGGCGACCCGGGAGGCCCTCGCCGAGCTGACTCGGGCGGTGGAGGCGGGAGAGGCCGAAGCCGTGGCGCGCTGGATTGCGAGCGCGCGCTCGGCCCTTACCCTCCTGTCCCCCGCGCCGCCCGCTGGCGCGGAGCGCCCTGCGGCTGCGGAGCAGGGCGAGGAGAGTCTCGAGAAATCGCCGCCCCGAGGCGGACCGGAAAGGAGAGCTGACAACGAACGATGAGCGAAGCAACCACGGGTCAGGGCGGAGCGAGCTTCGCCGATCTCTTCGAAGAGAGTCTCAAGTCCATCAAGGAGGGCGAGGTCGTGCGCGGCCTGGTCCTCTCGGTGGACAGCGAGCACGTCCAGATCGACATCGGCTTCAAGTCCGAGGGGCTCGTCCCCACCTGGGAGTTCATGGACGACGACGGCACGGTGCTCGTCAAGGCCGGGGACCACGTGGATGTCCTGCTGGAGGAAGCCGAGGACAACCAGGGCCGCATCGTCCTCTCCAAGGAGAAGGCCGACCGGCTGAAGATCTGGGACGAAATCAGCCGCGCCTACAAGGCGGACGAGCCGGTCGAGGGAACGGTCATCGCGCGCGTGAAGGGCGGGCTGGCCGTCGACATCGGCGTCAAGGCGTTCTTACCCGGTTCCCAGGTGGACCTGCGTCCCGTGCGCAACCTGGAGCAGGTCGTCAACCAGAAGCTCACGTTCAAGATCATCAAGTTCAACAAGCGCAGGGGAAACATCGTCCTTTCGCGTCGTGCGCTGCTGGAGACCGAGCGCAAGAAGCTGCGGGAGACCACGCTTCAGACGCTCGCCCCCGGCCAGATCATCGACGGGGTGATCAAGAACCTGACCGACTACGGCGCCTTCATCGACCTCGGCGGAATCGACGGCCTGCTCCACGTGACCGACATGTCGTGGGGGCGCGTCAACCACCCGAGCGAGCTCTTCCACGTGGGCGACGAGATCAAGGTGAAGGTCCTGAAATTCGACCCCGAGACCGAGCGGGTCTCGCTGGGCCTGAAGCAGATCCAGCCGGATCCCTGGATCGACGCCGCCGTCCGCTACCCGGTCGGCAAGCGCGTCCAGGGCCGCGTCGTCTCGCTCGCCGAGTACGGCGCCTTCGTGGAGCTCGAGCCCGGGATCGAGGGTCTGATCCACGTCTCCGAGATCTCGTGGACCAAGCGCATCAAGCACCCCTCCAAGGTGGTGTCGGTGGGCGACACCGTGGACGTGGTCGTCCTCGACGTCGACGAGAAGGAGCGGAAGATCTCGCTCGGGATGAAGCAGATCGAGCCGAACCCCTGGAGTGTGATCGAGGAGAGGTACCCGGTCGGCACCCGGGTCAACGGTACGATCCGCAACATCACGAACTTCGGAATCTTCGTGGGGTTGGAGGAAGGGATCGACGGTCTCGTGCACGTTTCCGACATCTCGTGGACGGAGCAGATCAAGCATCCGAGCGAGAAGTTCAAGAAGGGTGACGAGGTCGAGGCGGTCGTGCTGAAGATCGACAAGGAGAACGAGAAGTTCTCGCTGGGGATCAAGCAGCTTGAACCGAACCCGTGGAACGAGATCCTCAAGCGCTATCCGGTGGGCGACGAGGCTACCGGCGAGGTCACCACCGTGACCGACTTCGGTGCGTTCGTGAAGCTCGAAGAGGGGATCGAGGGCCTGATCTACAGCTCGGAGCTGTCGACCGAGCGCGTGGAGAAGCCCTCGGACGTGGTGCAGACGGGTCAGACGGTCACCGCGCTGGTGGTCAAGGTGGATGCCACGGAGCAGAAGATCTCGCTGTCGATCCGCGCCTTGACGGACAAGGAGCAGCGCGCGGCGTTGAAGAAGCACGCCGCACAACAAGCGCAGACTCAGACCACGACGCTGGGCGATCTGATCGCCGACAAGCTCGCGAAGAAGTCGGACGACGTCGAGGAGTAGGGGAGATCGCGCGGCCCGGAAAGCGAGGGCTGCTGGGGAGAGCGATGACGAAAAGCGGACTGATCGAGGTGGTCGCCGAGGGAACGCCGCACATCTCGAAGAAGGACACGGAGATCGTGGTCAACACGATCTTCGATTCGATGGCGCAGGCGTTGAGGCAGGGGGAACGGATCGAGATTCGGGGCTTTGGCAGCTTCCAGGTCAAGATTCGCGAGGCGCGCGAGGGGAGAAACCCCAAGACGGGAGAGCCGGTGCACATCGCGGCGAAGCGGACGCCGTTCTTCAAGGTCGGCAAGGAGCTGAAGGAGATGGTCGACGGAGTGGAGGTGTCCCCGGCGTCGCCGTTGCGCGACGAGGTCGCCTGACGGCCGAATCACGCCGCACGCGGTGGAGGGTATGAGGCGCGTTCGTCGGGCGCTGGGCGCGGGCGTGTTCGTCGGCCTGCTGGTCGTGGGGTGGCGCTTCGCCGCCCAGAACGGCGACCCGGTCACCGTGAACTATCTGCTCGGTGAAGTCGGCGGCGTCTCGCTTTGGGCCGTTCTGCTCGTCTCCTTCGCGGCTGGCGTTGCGGCGGCAGCGCTGATTGGCGGTTACCAGCTGGCGAAGCTCGGGATGGTGGCGCGTCGCTACCGGAAGACCGTGCACGGCCTCGAAGCGGAGGTTCACCAGCTCCGCAATCTGCCGCTCTCCGCGCAGGAGCCAGCCCCGGGGCTGGGCGACGGCTCCGCGGCTCCCGCGATGGGGCCCGCGGCTCGGGGAGTGGCGGGGCGGGGCGGGTAGGCTCCGTGCGCTGGTTGACGCGCGCGTTCGGGGGGGACGCGCGCGCCCCGCGGGATATCGACAGCGCGCTGCGTTCCGCGCTGCTGAGCGTGCTCGACCGCGATCTCGATCGCGCCGAGTCGTTGCTCAGCCAGGCGGTGCGCGCGGATTCCGAAGCGGTGGTTCCGTACCTGGCGCTGGCGCGCCTGTTCCGGATGCGGGGGGAGATCGGTCGGGCGATCCGCATCCACCAGAACCTGCTGTTGCGCCCCGACCTGGATCCGGGGCTGCGCGTCGTCGTGCTCGGCGACCTGGCCGCCGACTTCCGGCAGGGGGGGTTCCTGCGCCGCGCGATCGCCTCTTACGAGGAGGTGCTGGCCCGCGACCGCCGCCACCTCGGCGCGCTGCGCGCCCTGGTGCGGCTGTTCGCCGACGTGCGCGAGTACCCGCGCTCGCTCGAGATGGCGCGGCGTCTGGCCAAGCTGGAGCGCGGGCCACGGGGCCCGGCGGAGGCGTCCCTGTTGGTGGAGATGGCGGAGGCGGCGCAGGCCGAAGGGCGTCGCGAGGACGCTCGGCGCGCCGCTCGGCGCGCCCTGCGCAAGGACCGCGCCTGCCTCCGCGGATGGCTCGTGTTGGGTGCGCTCGAGGCCGAGCGAGGGCGCGAGAAGGCGGCCATCGCGGCGTGGGGCCGGGTACCGGAGCTCGACCGGCGCAGCGGCCCGCTGGTGTATCCCCAGCTCGAGGCGACCTACACCTCGAGCGGTCGGCCCCGCGACTACGAGGCCTTCCTGCGCCGCCTGCTGAACCAGCGCCCCGACGACCCCGCCGCGCGGCTCGCCCTGGCCCGCGCCCTGGCGGCGCGCGGCGACGTGGACGAGGCGATCGGCGAGTTGCGCCGGATCCTCGAGCGCGATCCGGACGACCTGGAGGCGCGCGGAACCCTGGGCCGCATCCTGCTCTCCGAGCACCGCGACCCCGAGACCACGAAGGAGTACGCAGAGCTGCTCGACGTGCTCGAGCGTCGCGGGCTGCTCCGGACGCCGGAGGAGCTCGAGTGAAGCGCTCCTCACTCGACACGCCGATGATGCGCCAGTTCCTGGCCATCAAGGCGAAGCACCCCGACGCGATCGTCTTCTACCGGATGGGGGACTTCTACGAGATGTTCCTGCGCGACGCGGAGCTCGCCGCGCCGCTGCTCGACATCGCCCTCACCACGCGCGACCGCGGCAAGCAGAACGCCGTGCCCATGTGCGGCGTTCCCGTGCACGCGGCCGACGGGCACATCAAGCGGCTGGCCTCCCTCGGCCACCGCGTGGCGGTGTGTGAGCAGGTAGAGGACCCCAAGGTCGCGGCGGGGCGGCGCCTGCTGCGCCGGGAAGTCGTCGAAGTCGTCACGCCGGGTCTCGTGGGAGACCCGGAGGGCATCGAGGCGGCGCGCGAGCTGGCGTTGGTGGCGCTCGCCCCCGGGCCGGCCACGGGTCTGGCCGTGCTGGACGCCTCCACCGGCGAGTTCCGCGCCACCGAAGTGGACGGCGGCCCGGACGGCGGGCCGCTGCCGCCGGCCCTGGCGGAGGAGCTCCAGCGCGTCGACCCCCGCGAGATCCTCCTGCCCGAATCGTCGGACCCCGGGCTCCAGGCCCAGCTCGAAGTGCTGCTGCCGGCGGCGGCCCTCACGGCGGTGGATGCGTCCAGCTTCGATCCGGCCCGCGCACCCGCGCACCCGCACGGGCTGCTGCCGGGGGCGACCGAGCCCTCGGCGCGCGCCGCCGCGGCGCTCGTCAGCTACCTGGCGGCGAACCAGCCCTTCGCCCTGGCCCACGTGTCGCGGCTGCGCCGCTACGGACTCACCGATGCCATGGTCCTGGACGCGGCGACGCGCCGTCACCTGGAGCTCTTCGCCAACGCGGAGGATGGATCGCGCGCGCGGACGCTGTTCGACAGGCTCGACCAGACGACCACACCGCTGGGCGCCCGCCGCCTCACCCGCTGGCTGGCCTACCCGCTGCTCGACCCCGCCGCGATCGCCGCGCGGCAGGACGTCGTGGCGGTCCTCGCCGAACGGGATCGACCGCGCCGGCGCCTGCGCGAGGCGCTGCGGCGCGTGCGCGACCTGGAACGTCTGCTCGCCAAGGCGGCGCGCCCGACGGCCACGCCGCGCGATCTGGTCGGCCTGCGGGCCTCGCTCGAGGCGCTGCCGGCGGTTCGCGAAGCGCTGAACGAACCGGATGCGGAGCTGTTCCCGGCCCGCCAGGGCGTCGCTGGGACGGCTGCGGTCGAGGCCGCGGAGCGCGTCGGATGGCCGCCGGCGCTGCGCCTGCCCGACGCGCTTCCCGACGTGGCGGGCCTGCTGCGCGAGGCACTCGTCGACGATCCGCCGGTCGTGCCGCGCGGTTCGCGCGGAGCCGACCAGACCGGCTACGTCCGCGAGGGCTACCACTCGGAGCTGGACGGGCTGCGCGATGGCGTGCGCAAGGGGCGGGAGCGCATCGCCGGGCTCGAGGCGCGCGAGCGAACACGCACCGGTGTGGCGGGCCTGCGCGTCCGCTACCACCCCGTGCACGGCTACGGCATCGAGATCAGCAAGACGAACCTCGCCCGGGTCCCGGAGGATTACGAGCGCAAGCAGACCCTCGCCAACGCGGAGCGTTTCACCACGGCCGAGCTGCGCGAGGTGGAGAGCGGGGTGAGCGGGGCGAACGAGCGCGCCGCCGCCCTCGAGCGGGAGCTCTTCGAGTCGGTGCGTCGCGCGACCCTCGAGCACGCCGCAGCCATGCGCGGGGCGGCCGAGGCCGTGGCGGAGCTGGACGCCTCGGCGGCACTGGCCGAAGTCGCCCGGCGCGACGGCTGGGTGCGCCCGCTGGTGGACGCGGGCGAGCGGCTCGAAGTGCGGGCCGGGCGTCACCCGGTGGTCGAACCGATCCTGGTCGCCGCCGGTGAAGGCTTCGTGCCCAACGACGCGGAGCTCGACCCGGCCGGGACCCAGCTGCTCGTCCTGACCGGACCGAACATGTCGGGCAAGAGCACCTACCTCCGGCAGGTGGCTCTGATCGTGCTGCTCGCGCAGATGGGGAGCTTCGTGCCCGCCGAGAGCGCGCACATCGGTGTGGTCGACCGGGTGTTCACACGGGTCGGAGCGAGCGACCGGCTCGCGCGAGGCGAGTCCACCTTCATGGTGGAGATGAGGGAGACGGCCGCGATTCTGGCCAATGTGTCGCGCCGCAGCCTGGTGATCCTCGACGAGATCGGACGGGGCACCAGCACCTTCGACGGTCTGTCCATCGCCTGGGCGGTGGCCGAGTACCTGCACGACATGCCAGGGCTGGGGCCGCGCACGCTGTTCGCCACCCACTACCACGAGCTGACGGATCTGGCCCGCACCAAGGCCAGGGTGAAGAACGCGCACTTCGAGGCCCGCGAGTGGGGTGAGCAGGTGATCTTCCTGCGCAGGCTCGTGCCGGGAGGAGCGAGCCGCTCGTACGGCATCCAGGTGGCGAGGCTCGCCGGACTGCCCGAGTCGTTGCTCGACAGGGCGCGCGAGCTGTTGCGCAACCTGGAGGGCGGCGAGCTGGACGAGCGCGGCCGCCCGCGCATCGCCGGAGAGGCGCCTGCCCACGACGATCAGCTCGGGCTCTTCGCGCGCGGGGTCCCCCGGCCGGACGCCGCCCCGTCGGAGGTGCTCGACGAGCTGCGCGCCGTCGACACCGACCGGACCACGCCGATCGAGGCGCTGGAGCTGCTCGCCCGGCTGCGAAGGCGGCTCGCCGAGGAGCCGCCCCGGTGAGGCGCCGACTTCCGCTGTTCCTGCTCGTCCTGGCCGCGCTCGGTTTGCTGGGAACGAAGCGGCCGGCGGGTCTGGGTGACGTGGTGGAGGTGCGTCACTGGTCGTACCGCGACTACACGCGCGTGGTGGTCGAGTTCACCCGGCCGGTCACGGTCGAGGGCCCCGTCCAGCACCTGCGCGCGGACGGGCGCGCGCGGCGCCCGGAACGCCTCTACCTCGACCTCAACGGCCTGTGGGTCGGGAGGCGCTACCTCGAGGCGATCACCGTGAGGGACGGCCTGCTGCGGGGGATCCGCCTGGGTCAGTACACGCTGAAGACGACGCGCCTGGTGCTCGACCTGGAGCGCTACGATCGCTATCGGCTGATCGAGCTCACGCATCCACACCGGGTGGTGGTCGACGTCTACGGCGAGCGGGGCCGCGGCGAGACGCTGCGCTGGTCCGAACGCCGGGAGAACGGGCGACCGGGCTACGGCCGGCTGCCCATGCCGATCCGGCCGCTGCGAACGGTAGTGATCGATCCGGGCCACGGAGGCCGTGACCCGGGCGCCATCGGCGTGGGCGGCCTGCGCGAGAAGGACGTCACCCTGCGCCTGGCGAAGGCCCTGGCCCCGCGGCTGGTGGCGAGGGGGTTCGAGGTGGTGTCGACGCGCGATGGCGACCGCACGATCAGCCTGGAGGAGCGCACCGCCATCGCCGAGTCGGTTCGCGGCGACCTGCTGCTCTCGCTCCACGCCAACGCCGCGCGCCGCCGTTCGGTGCGCGGGATCGAGACGTACTACCTCGACGAGAATCACGAACGCCACACCCTCACGGTGGCGGCGCGCGAGAACGGAATCACGCGGAGCCAGGTGAACGAGTTGCAGGAGACCGTGGCGAAGCTGCGCGTCTCCGAGGCATCCGACCACTCGGAGCGGGTGGCGACGATGGTCCAGGATCGGCTCGTGCGCGGCCTTCCCAGGCGCTACCGGCCGGTACCCGACCTGGGCGTGAAGAAGGGGCCCTTCTACGTGCTGTTCCTGTCCAACATGCCTGCCATCCTGGTGGAGGCGGGCTTCCTCACCAACCGCGAAGAGGCGCGGCGGCTGCGCGATCGCGAGTACATCGAGGCGCTGGCGGAGCAGATCGCCGAGGGCGTCGCGCGCTACCGCGACGCCACCGACCTGGAGTCGCCGCGCCAGGTGCGCGGGTCCGGCGAGCGCGCGGATCGTACGGCTGCCCCGCGCCCGCTCAGCAGCGATCGGTCTGGGCTGGCCGCGAGGTCGCGTCGATGAGTGGCCCTCCGCAGATCGAGGCCCACTTCGCGCGACTGCGGCGTTCCGCCCAGGACGAGCCGATCGAAGAGAAGGCGGTCGCCGGCGTGGTGCGCGATTACGTCGCCGCGGTCCGCTCGTTCCTGCGAGAGCGCCACGCCGCGGGCGAGAGTGGGCAGGCTGTGAACGAGATCCACTCGGACCTGATGGATCAACTGGTCCGCTGCCTGTTTCGCTTCGCGGAGGAGAACTACTTCGCCGGGGAGGACACCGTGCAGAGCGACCTGTGCGTGCTTGCGGTGGGTGGCTACGCGCGCAGGGAGATGAGCATCCAATCCGACGTCGACCTGCTCTTCCTGTACCGGGATGAACTGACGCCACACGTGGCCGCAGTGACGGAGCGCCTGCAGCAATGGTTGTGGGACGCGGGGCTGACCGTCGGCGGTGCGACGCGCACGATCGAGGACACGCTGCACCTGGCCCGCAAGGATGCCACCGTGCGCACGGCGATCGTCGAGCCTCGATTCCTGATCGGTAGCGGTCTGCTCTTCCACGACTTCGCCGTAAAGCTGCGCAACGAGATCTTTCGGGATCCGGCGCGTTTCATCACCGAGCAGGCCGAGGCGCTCACCGAGCGGCACACGCGCTACGGGGACTCGCTGTACCTGCTACAGCCCAACTTGAAGGACGGAGCCGGCGGCTTGCGAGACGGACACGTCGCCTACTGGGCGATGCTGGCGACACAGGCCGGCGCCCGGGGCCGTGAGGACTTTCTGCGCCTTGGTCTGCTTACCGAAGACGAGCTCGAGGAGTACGTCGCCGCCCTCGATTTCCTCTGGTGTGTGCGGAACGAGCTGCACCTGATCTCGGGGCGGCGCAACGATCAGATGAGCTTCGAGCTGCAGGAGAAGATCGCGGAATCCTTCGGCTACGGCCGCGATCTCGGAGAGCGCGGCGAGCTTCCGGTCGAGAGATTCATGGGTGACTACTACCGGCGGGCCCGCGCGGTTCAGAACTACTCGACGTTGGTGATCGAGCAGTGTCAGGCCCGCGTGCGCCGACCCGCGCGGCGCGGGCCAAGCCACCCGGTCGAAGACGGCTTTCGCGTGGCCGGCGAGAAGCTCGAGATCCCCCACGTCCGACAGCTGCGCGAGCGTCCCCTGCGCCTGCTGAGCGCGTTCGCCACCGCCCAGGGGCACGACGTACCCCTCACCCAGAAGGCGGGACGCCTGATCCGCGAGAACCTCGACCTGATCGACGATGAATTTCGGAACAGCGCCCAGGCGGCGAGGATCTTCGAAGAGATCCTGAACTCGGAACGCCGCGTCGTCAGTTCCCTGATGGCGATGAACGAGGTCGGCCTGCTGGCGCGCTACTTGCCCGAGTGGGACCACATCGTCTGCCGCTGGCAGCAGGTCGTGTACCACACCTACACGGTGGACGTGCACTCGATCTTCCTCGTCGCGGAGCTGCGCCGCCTCTGGAGCGGTGCCTACGAGACGGGGCTGCCGGAGCTCACCGAGCTCATGCAAGGCGTCGACGACCGGCCGGTCCTCTTCCTCGGATGCCTGCTCCACGACATCGGGAAGGGCACAGGAGCGGACCACTCCAACGAGGGGGCGGAGCGCGCCCGCGGCTGCGTCGAGCGGCTCGGGCTGTCCCCCGATCGAGTCGAACGGGTGGTGTTCCTGGTGCGGCGCCACCTGCTCATGTCGCACCTGGCTCAGCGGCGCGATCTATCCGATCCGAAGTTGATCCTCGAGTTCGCCCGCGCCGTCGGTGACCGCACGAACCTGCGCAATCTCTACCTCCTGACGTTTGCGGACATTCGCGCGTCCTCGGCCTCTGCATGGAGTGACTGGAAGGGCCAGCTGCTGCGCGAGCTGTTCGAGAGGACCTCGGAGTTGCTCGAATCGGGTTCGGACGACCCGACCAAGGCGATCGAACTGCTGGAGCGGCGGGTGGAGACACGGCGGGAATCGGCTGCCGCCGAGCTCGAATCGCTGGGCGTGGCGAGATCGAGCATCCACGAGTACTTCGAGATGATGCCGCGGCGCTACTTCATCGCGCACGCGCCTCGACAGATCGCGCGACACGCACTGGTCGTGCTGGGCCTGAGGGAGGATCGCCTGCTGTCGATGGCAGTGCGCGAGATGCGCGGCGGGTTCTCGGAGTTCATCCTCACCACCCGGGATGTGCGCGGGCTGTTCGCGAACGTCGCCGGCACGCTCACGGCCCATGACCTCAACGTGCTGGGCGCGCACGTGTACACCGCGCGCACGGGGCTCGCGCTGGAGGTGTATCGACTCGGCACTCCCAGGGGTGGGGACGACGAGCGGCGCCTGGCCTGGGAGGAGTTCGAAGTCTCGCTCCGCGCGGTGGTCTCCGGTGAGATCGGGGTGAAGGACCTGTTGCGAAAACGCGGGCGGCGCGTGGGCGTCGGCGCGGTCCCGTCGCGGGAGCCGGCGAGCGTGCAGGTGTCGAATGATGAGTCGGATTTCTACACGATCGTCGACGTGGCTGCGAACGACCGTCTCGGTCTGCTCTACGACCTCACCCGGGTGATCGCGAAGCATCGCTGCGAGATCTACATCTCGAAGGCTGCGACGGTCCTCGATCAGGTGACCGATACGTTCTACCTGAAGGACGGCCGGGGCAAGAAGCTGGATCGGTCGACATGCAAGCGCCTGCAGCGGGCGCTCATCGAAGTGGTCAAGGCCGGCGAGGACAGCGTTGGCGCGTGAGGTCTCCCGCGACCTGTCGGTCGCCGTGGACGGGTTTCTCGCCCACGTGTCCGTCGAGCGCGGGCTGTCGCCGCGGACGGTGGAGGCGTACGCGCGGGACCTGGCGCGCTTTGCCGGGTATCTGCAGCGGCGGGGCGTGCGGGGCTTCCGCAGCCTGCGCAAGGAGCACCTGACCGGTTTCGCCTTGGCGCTCGAGCGCGCCGGACTCGGGCCGCGCAGCCGCACGCGGGCGCTGGTTTCGACGCGGCGCTTGTTGCGGCACCTCGGCGCCGCCGGCCTGCTCGACGCGGACCCGATGGAGGGCCTGGTGAGTCCGCGCTTCCGGTCGCCGCTCCCGCGCATCCTGCGCCCGGACCAGACCGCGGCGCTGATCGACGCCATCGACCCCTGCGACCCGCTCGGCCTGCGCGACCGCGCCATGCTGGAGGTGCTCTACGGAGCGGGACTCCGCGTGAGCGAGCTGGTCGGACTGCCACTCGGCGCGCTCGATCGGCGCGCGGGTCTGCTGCGCGTGCTCGGCAAGGGGCGGCGGGAGCGCGTGGTGCCGCTGGGCGAGCCGGCGTTGGCTGCGCTGGACGCCTACCTGGAGGAGGGCCGGCCCCAGCTGGTGCGGGGCTCGCGCCGCGAGTGCGCCGCGGTGTTCCTCTCCCGACGGGGAGGGGAGATGACGCGGCAGAACTGCTTTGCGCGACTCCGCCAGATCGCCCGGCGCGCGGGACTGCCCTCGGAGCTCGTGTCGCCTCACGTGCTGCGCCACGCCTTCGCCACGGACCTGCTCGAGGGCGGAGCGGACCTGCGTGCCGTCCAGGCGATGTTGGGCCACGCCGACCTGTCCACGACGCAGGTCTACACCCACGTCAGCCGGGCGCGCCTGCGCGAGACGGTCGAGCGTCGCCATCCCAGGGGCAAGGGCGCAGCGCGACCGCGCAGCGAGGCGAAGCCGAGCGGAGTCGGGCAAGGCAAGCGCGCAGCGCAGGGCAGGCGCGCGAACGCCCGGAGGAAGCCGTGAGGCCGCCGACCGTCGCGGATGTCAAACGGGCGCTTCCGCAGGCCAGCGCCGATCTCCTCGATGCACTGCTCGCCGCGGCGGATGCGCGCCGACTCTCCGTCTACCTGGTGGGTGGACCGGTGCGGGACCTGTTGCTGGAACGCCCCGTCGCCGACCTGGACCTGATCGTCGAGGCGCGCGGCGACGAGGGCGCGGCCAGGCTCGCTCGGGACGCGGCGCCGGCGGACGCCAGCGTGACGAGTCACACGCGCTTCGGAACGGTCAGTGTGCGCGCGGCGGACTGCTCGGTCGACCTGGCCAACGTGCGAAGCGAGACCTACGCCCACGACGGCGCTCTTCCCGCAGTGGCGGCGGGGACCCTGGCCGACGATCTGCGGCGGCGCGATTTCAGCGTCAACGCCCTGGCACTGCCGCTCTCGAAACAGGCCCGCGCCGCCCACAAGAGCCTGGTGGACCTGGAAGAGGGCCTGCGCGACCTCCGCGAGCGGCGCTTGCGGGTGCTGCACGCGCGGAGCTTTCACGACGATCCGACGCGCGCGCTGCGGGCCGCGCGCCTGGCGCCGCGGCTGGGCTTCGCCCTCACGCGCGGCTCCCGCGCGGCGCTCCGCGACGCGCTGCGCGACGGCGCCTTCGGCCGGGTCAGCGGCGACCGGCTCAGGCGCGAGATCGCCAAACTCTTCGACGACGCGGCGCAGCGCCTGGATCCGTCGCGCGCATTGGGGCTCCTGGCCGAATGGCACGTGTTGGGCGCCCTGGAGCCCGGGCTCACCTTGCCGCCGGAGACGGCGGCGCCTCTGCGGCGCGTGGGGCGCGCGGTCGACTCGCCGCCATGGCGGTTGACGCGCTGGCGGCCCTGGGTTTCGGGCCTCGCTGTCTGGTTGGCGCCGCTCGCACCCGGGCTGCGCCGGCGTTCGCTGCGGCGCTTCGCGGTGCGCGGCGAGGCCGCGCAACGGATCTCCGGGTTTCCCAGGGCGCGCGACGGGTGGCTGCGCTCGCTCTCGCGCGCGAGGGGTCGCGGCGCCATCGACGCCCTGCTGGCCGAGATCGACGAAGAAGGGCTGCTGGCGCTGTTCGCGTGCGCCGCGCCGGCCCTGCGGCGCCGCATCGTCCGCTACGCGGCAGAGGACCGCATGCGCCGTGCCCCGCTGAGAGGCGATGAACTGGTCCGCATCGGCTTGTCGGGTCCCGCGGTGGGGCGGGCACTTGCGCGAGTCCGCGCCGCCTACCTCGACGGCGCGGTGCGCAACCCGGAGGAGGCGCTCGCGCTGGCGCGCGAGCTCGCGGCCCGGGGCGGCAAGGGCGCAGCGCGCCCGCGCAGGAAAGCGAAAGCGACAGGGACTCGGCGAACCGCAGCTGCGAATTCGCAACCCGCGCGCAACCCGCGGACCGGCAAGTGAGCGGCCGGTCCGACGTTGCTGCTGCGGCCGGGATCGTCCATACTCGCCGGAGCGCCTCCCCGCGCCTTTTCGCCCCCTCGGAGCTGCGATGAGCTTTCCGACCGCGCACGGCGATGCCCACGCCGCGACGGGCGCGGCCCTGGGGGTGCGCGTCTCCCCGTACGCCGTCAAGCTGCCGATCTTCGAGGGGCCGCTCGACCTGCTGCTCCACCTGATCCGGGTCAACGAGGTGGAGGTCACGGACATCCCGATCGCGCGGGTCGGGGAGCAGTACCTCGAGTACCTCGAGCTGATGCTCGAGCTCGACCTCGATCTCGCCGGCGAGTACCTGGTGATGGCGGCCACACTCGCCTGGATCAAGTCGCGAATGCTGCTGCCGCCGGACGGGATCGACGAGGAGGCGGAGGGTCCGGACCCGCGGGCCGAGCTGATCGCTCGCCTGCTCGAGTACCAGCGCTTCAAGGAGGCGGCCGCCGAGATCGACGAGCGCGAGCGGCTCGGGCGGGACGTCTTCGCCGGCTGTGGCCCGCGCCCGGAGCCGCTTCCGGAATCCGAACGCGAGATCGAGGTCGGGCTGTTCGAGCTGATCGAAGCCTTCCGGCGCGCCCTGCGCGCCGCCGGCCCAAGCGACGCGCCCCACGAGATCCATGCCGAGACGATCACCGTCCGCGAGCGGATGCTGGCCGTGATGAAGGCGCTGGAAGGGCGGGAGTTCGCGCTGTTCGGCGAGGTGATCGCGGCCGGGGAGAAGCGGTCTCCCAGCCGCGCGCTCTTGGTCGCCACGTTCCTGGCGATCCTCGAGCTCGCGCGAATCGCCGCGCTGCGCATCTACCAGGCCGCGAGTGAACACGGCGTTCCCGAGGGTCCGATCCGCCTGCGCGCCGCGCCCGAAGAGGGCGGGCTCAGCTGGATGGACCGCATCGCGGACATCATGTGAGAGGGGTGTGACCGTGGAACGCACCAAGCAACGCCGCATCGCGGAGGCCCTGATCCTGGCCGCGCCGGAACCGGTTCCGGCCATCCGATTGGCGGCGGTGATTCCCGGTGGTACGGCGTCGCTCGCGCGCGCCCTGGTCGTGGAGCTCAACGCGGAGTACGCGGAGGCGGGGAGGGCGTTCGAGATCTGCGAGGTCGCCGGCGGCTACCACGTGCGGACGCTGGCGGAGTTCGCTCCCTACCTGCGGCAGCTCCAGCCCTCGCGTCCCCTGCGGCTCTCGCCGGCCTCGCTCGAGACGCTGGCCATCGTCGCCTACCGGCAGCCGGTGACCCGCGTCGAGGTGGAGCACATTCGGGGCGTGGACAGCGGCCCCGTGCTGCGCACCCTTCTCGAACGGAGGCTGCTGCGGATCGCCGGGCATCGCGATGTGCCGGGTCGACCCCTCCTGTACGGAACGAGTCGCCGCTTCCTCGAGGTGTTTGGCCTGGCGAGGGTCGAAGACCTTCCGCCGCTGCGCGAGATCGAGGAGCTGGAGCCGGCGGCCGGGGCGCAGGACGAAGAGGCCTCGACGCAGATCTCCCGGCCCGCCGATGAGCCGCCGCCGCCGGGCGAAAGCCCGGTGGCGGGGGCGTAACCCGGCCGCTCGAGCCGCGTCCGCGCCGACCAACGCCGCATGCCCGCCAAGCGCACAGCTCGGCCGGGACCGCAGCGCCTGCAGAAGCTATTGGCGGCGGCCGGTGTGGCCTCGCGCCGGGCCGCCGAGGAGTTCGTGCGAGCCGGCCGGGTGACGGTCAACGGGCGGCGCGCCCGGCTGGGCGATT
>JAZFWH010000126.1:0-23322 GCA_036482635.1 Myxococcota bacterium | reverse complement strand
CCTGCGGCGTTCCCTGCTGACGGTCGAGACCGCCCGCGTGAGCCGAGCATCGACCCGCGTCAGGCGAGCTGGACGGACCGATCGCGGCGGGGGTCAGGAGCCGCTGCGCGTGCCGGGTTTTCGAGCGAGCGGCGTTCACTGCGGGATCAAGTCGCGGGGGCTGGACCTGGCGCTGATCGTGAGCGACACGCCGGCCGCCGTCGCCGGTGTCTTCACGCGCTCGACCGTGGTGGGCGCGCCGGTGGAGCTCTGCCGCGAGAACGCGCGGCGGGGGACGGCGCGGGGCGTCGTCATCAACAGCGGCAACTCGAACGTGGCCATGGGGGCGCGGGGGCGACGCGACGCGGCCGCCATGGCGAGTGCCGCCGCCCGGGCCCTCGGCGCCCACCCCCACGAGATGCTCGTCGCCTCGACCGGAGTGATCGGAGAACCGCTGCCCATGCCCCGGGTGCGCCAGGGAATCGAGCGGGCCGCCGCGTCGCTGTCTTCCGCCGGAATGGCCCGGGCCGCTCGCGCCATCCTCACGACCGACACCCGGCCCAAGCTGGCCGCGGCCCGGCTGCGCTGCGGAGACAAGACCGTCACCGTGGGGGGGATCGCCAAGGGTTCGGGCATGATCGAGCCCCACATGGCGACGATGCTCGGCTTCCTGATGACCGACGCCGCGGCGACGCCACGCTTCCTGCGCGGTGTGCTGAGGCGCGCGGCGGACCAGAGCTTCAACCGGCTCACCATCGACGGCGAGACATCCACCAGCGATACGCTGCTGCTGCTCGCGAACGGTGCGGCCGGCAACCCGGTGCTGCGCAGCCGGCGCAGCCCCGGGGCGCGCCGCTTCGAAGCAGCCGTGTGGGAGCTGTCCGCGGCGCTGGCCCGGGACCTCGCGCGGGACGGCGAGGGCGCCACACGGCTCGTCAGCGTGCGGGTCCGGCAGGCGCGCAGCCGGCTCGAGGCGGAGCGCGCCGCGCGGCGCATCGCCAACTCGCTGCTGGTCAAGACCGCGCTGTTCGGCGGCGACGCCAACTGGGGCCGCATCCTGCAAGCCGTCGGGGCGGCGCGGATCCGGCTGCGCCTCGAGCGCGTCGAGGTCAGGCTGGGGGGCGTGGCGGTGTTCCGGGCCGGCGCGTCCACGGGCCCCGCGGCGCGTCGCCGCGCGGCGGCCAGGCTGCGCTCCCCGGAGGTGGAGGTGGAGGTGGCGCTGGGGGCGGGGCGCGCCTCGGCCAGTCTGTGGACCTGCGACCTGTCCACCGACTACGTGCGCATCAACGCCGAGTACACCAGCTAGCGCAGCCGGGCAGTGGTTCCGAGCGCTTGCCGGGCTCTAGTCAGGCGTGCCGGACTCTGCTAACCCTTGGACAATTCACACGTTCCGGGTCACCCCTGCGGTGCCCGGTTCCCTCCGCCAGGTCGTGGCGGGAGCCGGGTGGGGGAGTTTCGGGCCCTGGACGGACGCACAACCGCGAAGGAGACCTGCATGGCCGATCCCACGGCTGAAGCCCCCGCCCCGGCGGAGGCCGGCGCCGCCCAGTCCAGCGAGACGGCGGCTGCCCTTCGGGAAGAGCTCAGCGTCCGCACCCTGCTGGAGGCCGGCGTCCACTTCGGACACCAGACGCGGCGCTGGAACCCGCGGATGAAGAGCTACCTGTTCGGCGAGCGAAACGGCGTCCACATCGTCGACCTCGACCAGACGCTGCCGCGCTTCCAGGCGGCGCTCGAATTCCTGCGCGAGGTGGCGGCCGCCGGTGGGAGGGTTCTGTTCGTCGGCACCAAGCGTCAAGCCCAGGCCCCGGTGCGGCTGGAGGCGGAGCGCTCGGGCCAGTTCTACGTCAACAACCGTTGGCTGGGCGGGATGCTCACGAACTTCAAGACGGTCAAGAAGTCGATCGAGCGTTTCAAGGACCTGCTGGAGCTGGTCGCGGACGAGGAGAAGCTCGCGGAGCTCTCGAAGAAGGACCAATCGCGCATCAACCGACAGATCGAGAAGTACCGGAAGTCCATGGACGGCATCAAGGAGATGACGCGCCTGCCGGACGCGGTCTTCGTCCTCGACGTGAGCCGCGAGCTGATCGCCGTTCGCGAGGCGCACCGGCTCGGGATCCCGATCGTCGCCGTGGTGGACTCGAACTGCGATCCGACGCTCATCGATTGCGTGATCCCGGGCAACGACGACTCGATCCGCGCGATCCAGCTCTATTGCTCCCGCGTGGCCGATGCCTGCATCGCGGGCTCGGCGATCCACAACGAACGCGTGCAGGCGGAGGTGGCGGAACAGGAGAAGGTGCGCGCTACGGCGCCCGGGCCGGCCGCGCCGCAGACCGGCCGTGTGGTGGTCGAGATCAAGCAGCCACCGCGGCGGGGCCGCGGCGGCTCCTTCGGCCGGGTCGGAGCGGCGGGCGAGGGGGGCGGCGAAGCCGCCCAGACCGCCAGCCCGCGCAAGGCCACCGGCAAGGGCCAAGCTGCCGCGAAGCCGGCAGCGCCCGAAACGCCTGCGCCCGAAACGCCTGCGCCCGAAGCGCCGGCGTCCGAAACGCCGGCCGAGGGCGGTGCCGCCGCGGAGCCCGGCGGCGATTCGACCCCGTCGGGTGGGGGGCCCAGCGCCTCCGACTCCGCCTGAGACGGCGGAGCGCGGGGCCGGGACGGGGGGGGAGACGAGCGGTGGCCGAGGTTTCTGCACAGGCGGTCAAGGCGCTGCGCGACCAGACGGGCGCGGGGATGATGGACTGCAAGCGCGCGCTCCCCGACGCGGGCGGCGACCTGAAGAAGGCCGTCGGGCTGCTCCGCGAGCGAGGCCTCGCCAAGGCCGGCAAGCGCGAGGGGCGGGCCACGAGCGAGGGGGCGATCGCCATCCATCTGGGAGAGGGCCGTGGCGGCATGGTGGAGGTCGGCTGCGAGACCGACTTCGTCGCCCGGACCGGTCCCTTCGTCGAGCTGGTCGACTCCCTGGCGAGGGAGGTGAGCGAAGGCGAAGCCGTGACCGGCGTGGACGCGCTGCTGGCCGCCTCGATCGATGGCGAGAAGGTCGCGGATCGCGTCACCGCCGCCATCGCGAAGCTGGGCGAGAACGTGGTGGTCAAGCGCGTCGCGCGGCTGGCGGTCGACGGCTCCGGAGTCGTGGGCGGGTACCTCCACGCCGGCGGAAAGCTCGGCGTGCTGGTCGCCCTGGATACGCCGGGTGCGGCGTCGGACGTGGAGCCGCTGGCCAAGGACCTGGCCATGCACGTGGCTGCCGCGGATCCCACGCCGATCGCCGTGGATCGCGACGATGTACCCCCCGACGTGCTGGAGGCGGAGCGCGGCATCTACCGCAAGCAGGCCGAGCAGAGTGGCAAGCCGGAGAAGGTGGTCGAGAAGATCGTCGAGGGTCGGCTGCGCAAGTTCACGGCCGAGATCTGTCTCCTCCAGCAGCCGTTCGTGAAGGACCCGGACCGCTCGGTGGGCGAGCTGATCAAGGAGGTCGCCGGTCGCAGCGGAGTCGAGGTGCGGGTCGCGGCCTTCGAGCGCTTCCGGCTGGGCGGGGCGGGGGAGTCGTGAAGGCGGCCTACGGGCGGCTGCTCATCAAGCTCTCGGGCGGACAGCTCGCCGAAGAGAGCGGCTTCGGCATCAGCCCCAGCGTGATCGGGCGCATCGCCGACGAGCTCCGCGAAGTGCACGAGCTGGGCACCCAGATGTGCGTCGTGATCGGCGGCGGCAACGTGATCCGCGGGATCACGGCGGCCTCGCAGGGTCTGGATCGGGCCAGCGCCGACTACATGGGCATGATGGCCAGCGTGATCAACGCCCTCGCCCTGCAGGACGCCCTGGAGCAGGCCGGCCTCTCGACACGGGTGCTCTCGGCGCTGGAGATCCGCTCGGTCGCCGAGGCCTACATCCGCCGGCGCGCCGTGCGCCACCTGGAGAAGGGGCGGGTCGTGGTCTTCGCCGGGGGCACCGGAAACCCCTACTTCTCGACCGACACCGCCGCCGCGCTGCGTGCGGCGGAGGTGCACGCCGAGATCATCCTGATGGCCAAGAGCGGGGTCGACGGTGTCTACAGCGCCGACCCGAAGCTGGATCCCAAGGCGAGGCGTTACGAGCGGCTCAGCTTCGACGAGGCGATCCAGAAGAACCTGCGCGTCATGGACCAGACGGCGATCGCACTGTGCCGGGAGAACGGGCTGCCGATCATCGTCTTCGACATGAGCGTGCCGGGCAACATCCGCAAGGTGGCGGCGGGAGAGGTCGTCGGCACCAGAGTAGGGGAGTAGACGGGTCATGGCCGAAGACGATGCCGGGCGTGTCCGCGACGAGTCGAAGGAGGGTATGGACAAGGCGATTCGCAGTCTGCGGGCTGAGCTGCAGCGAGTGCGAACGGGAAGGGCGAGCACATCGCTGCTGGACGGCATCCTGATCGATTACTACGGCACGCCGACCCCCCTCAACCAGCTGGCGAACCTGACCGCCCCGGATCCGCGGCTGATCGTCATCTCCCCCTACGACAAGGGCTCCCTGCAAGGCATCGAGAAGGCCATTCAGGCCTCTGACCTGGGACTCACCCCGGCCAACGACGGCAAGGTCGTGCGGGTTCCGGTGCCGCCCCTCACCGAGGAGCGCCGCAAGCAGCTCGTCAAGCACGTGCACCGGCTGGCCGAGGACCACAAGCTGGGGGTGCGCGATGCGCGCCGCGATGGGCTCTCGTTGCTCAAGGACCTGACTGCCGTGCCCCAGGACGACCGCCATCGCGAGGAAAAGAAGATCCAGCGCCTCACGGACGACTACATCAAGAAGATCGACGAGATGGTCTCCCAGAAGGAGCGGGAGATCCTCCAGGTCTGAGGCATGGACGAACGGCGCCTGCAACCCGAATCGATCCCGCGCCACGTCGCCATCATCATGGATGGCAACGGGCGCTGGGCCGAGCGGCGCGGCATTTCCCGGATCCTGGGCCACCGCGCCGGGCTCGATGCGGTCCGCGCGGTCGTGCGCTCGGCCCACGAGCTCGGCGTCCGCTATCTCACCCTGTACGCCTTCTCTCTCGAGAATTGGAACCGCCCCAAGCCCGAAGTCGACGAGCTGATGCGCTTGCTCGAGCGCTACCTGGACAGCGAGATCGATGAGGTGGATCGCAACGGCATCCAGGTGCGCTCGATCGGACGCAGCGAGCGCCTGGGTGTGGCGGTCCGCGAGCGGGTGAAGCAGGCGGAGGAACGCACGCGCGGCAACCGCGAGATGGTGCTGGTCTTCGCCCTGTCCTACGGCGGTCGCGCCGAGATCGTCGACGCCGCCCGCAAGCTGCTGCGCGACGCGGAGCTGGGCAAGGTCGACCCGGAGCGATTGGACGAGAAGACCTTCGCCGCCTACCTCTACGATCCCGAAATCCCGGACCCGGACCTGCTGATCCGCACGGGTTCCGAGTCGCGCGTGTCCAACTTCCTGCTCTGGCAGATCGCGTACACCGAGATCTACTCGACGGACGTGATGTGGCCGGACTTTCGCAAGAGCCACCTGGTGGAGGCCCTGCTGGACTACCAGGCGCGCGAGCGGCGCTTCGGGCTGACGAGTGCGCAGGTCCGGGGAGGCGGGGATGGCTGACGGCGGCGTCAAACGCCTGAGCGTGCTGGGCAGCACGGGCAGCGTGGGCGAGCAGACCCTCGCCGTCGCCGAGGCGTTCCCCGAGCGCTATCGCGTGGTGGCGCTGGCGGCCGGGCGCAACGTCGCCAAGCTCGCCGACCAGGTGCGGCGCTTCCGTCCCGAGCGCGTGTCGGTGGCCGACGCAGAGAGCGCCGCTGCCCTGCGCGAGCGCCTGGGCGGGGCCGAGCTGTCCATCGAGACCGGCGCGGAGGGGCTCGACGCCGTGGCCGCGCACCCCTCCGACCTGGTCGTCGCCGGTCTGGTGGGCGCGCTCGGCCTGCGCCCCTCGCTCGCCGCGATCCGGGCCGGACGCGACCTGGCCCTGGCGAACAAGGAAGTGCTGGTGATGGCGGGTGCGCTGTTCCTGCGGGAGGTGCGCGCCCGCGGCGTGACGCTGCTGCCGGTCGACAGCGAGCACAGCGCGATCTTCCAGGCCCTGGCCGGGCAGCGGCCACAAGACGTCGCGCGGCTGATTCTCACCGCTTCGGGAGGGGCCTTCCGGACCTGGCCGGCCGAGAAGATCGCGCGTGCGACGGTGGACGAGGCGCTCAACCATCCCAACTGGGAGATGGGTCCCAAGATCACCATCGATTCGGCCACCCTCATGAACAAGGGGTTCGAGGTAATCGAGGCGCGCTGGCTGTTCGATGTGCCGCCGGAGCGCGTCGACGTGGTCGTCCATCCCGAGTCGATCGTGCACTCGCTGGTGGAGTTCGTCGACGGCTCGGTGCTGGCGCAGCTCGGGCTGCCGGACATGCGCGTGCCGATCGCCGTGGCCCTCGCCCATCCGGAGAGGCTGCCCCTGGATCTTCCGCGCCTGGACCTGGCGGCGCTGGGGCAACTCCAGTTCGAGGCGCCCGACCGCAAGCGCTTTCCCTGTCTCGACCTGGCCTACCAGGCGCTGCGCGCCGACGAGGCCGCGCCGGCGGTGCTCAACGCGGCCAACGAGATCGCCGTGGCGGCGTTCCTCGACGGTGCCGTTCGCTTTCCTGCCATTGCCGAAGCGAATGCGGCGGTGCTGGAGGCCCACGTGGCGAAGTCCGGCGGCCGGGCCGTCGTGCGCGACCTGGACGACGTGACCGAGGCGGACGCCTGGGCGCGGGCCCGGGCGCGCGAGTGGCTGGCCCGGGGGAATGGGGGGTGACGGTGCTTTCCTACGTGTTCGCGTTCGTCCTCCTGCTGGGGGTCCTGATCTTCATCCACGAGCTGGGCCACTTCG
The DNA here is from genome assembly GCA_036482635.1 of Myxococcota bacterium. Classification (GTDB taxonomy): domain Bacteria; phylum Myxococcota_A; class UBA9160; order UBA9160; family SMWR01; genus JAZFWH01. The sequence continues at coordinate 16,496 of JAZFWH010000126.1, read as the reverse complement.
CAGTGGCCAAGCTGTGCGGCGTGAGGGTGCTCAAGTTCTCCCTCGGCTTCGGTGCACCGGTCGGCATCGGCCGCCACCGGCTGTCCCGGACCATCGGTCACACCGAGTACGTAGTCGGCTGGATCCCGTTGGGCGGGTTCGTGAAGATGCTCGGCGAGAATCCCGACGAGGCGGACGATCCCAGCGCGCGCGCCCATCCCTCGGAGACGCTGGGGGCGAAGCCCCTCTGGCAAAAGCTCGCGGTCGTGTTCGCGGGTCCGGCGATGAACCTGCTGTTCCCCGTGGCGGTCTTCACCGGCACGCTCTTCGTCGGACTGCTGCGCCCCGATGCCGTGATCGGCACCGTCGAGGTGGCGTCGCCCGCCGCGCAGGCGCAGCTGCGGCCCGGCGACCGGATCGCCGCGCTGGACGGAGCGTCGGTGCGCTGGTGGGAGGACGTCGAGGAGGCGGTGCGTTCCCGGCCGGGCGAGCGCCTGACCCTCAGCTACGAGCGCGACGGTGAGGCCGCGACGCTCGAGCTCGTGGCGGGGACGCGCTCGGGATTCGACGAGTTCGGAGAGGTCCAGCCGGTGGGCTGGGTGGGCCTCGGCCACGGGCGGCCCCGGGCGATGCTGGGCATCCCGGACGCGGCGGCGGCGGCCGCTGTCGCCGGACTGCGCTCGGGCGACCTCGTGCGCGCGGTGGCCGGCGAGGCGGTGGAGGATTGGCACGAGCTCGCGGCGGCCTACGCCGCGGCGGACCCGGCTGCCGCCGTCGAGTTCGACGTGGAGCGGGGTCCCCAGGATTCCCCGGAGCGTCTGGCGGTGACCGTTGCCGCCCTCGGCGACCTCGCCGCCCTGGGAGTCGTGCCGGCGAACGTGCTCGTCTCCAGCGTATCGCCCGACTCGCCCGCCGCGCGCGGTGGGCTCGAGGCCGGCGATCTGATCCTGTCCGTCGACGGACGGCCGGTCGGCAGCTTTGCTTCGTTCGCGGAGACGGTTCGCACCAGCGGCGGCCGCGCGCTCGATCTCGTCCTCGCCCGGGCCGGCGAGTCGCGGCGGGTCGCGATCGCGCCGGAGCTCACCGAGACGGACGTCGGACTCGGCATCAAGGAGCCCCGCTACCTGGTCGGTATCACCGCCGAGGCCGCCACCCTCCCGGGCAGCACGGTCATGGATCGGGAGCGCAACCCTTTGATCGCGATCCCGCGCGCGGTGGCGATGACCGTGGAGATCACCCACACCTTCCTGCGCGGCCTGGGCAAGCTGATCACCGGTGAGGTCTCGCGGCGCCAGCTCGCCGGGCCGATCGGGATCGCGGAGATCGCGGGCAACGCCTTCCAGCGCGGTTGGGAGACCTATCTCTCGATCATGGTGCTGATCAGCATCAACCTCGGCATCCTCAATCTGCTGCCGATCCCGATCCTGGACGGCGGCCAGGCCCTGCTCTTCATCGTGGAAGGGCTGAAGGGTTCCGCGCTCTCGCTTCGCACCCGCGCGTTTGTGCAGCAGATCGGGCTGACCGTCCTGCTCCTGCTGATGGGCATGGCCTTCTGGAATGACCTCTCCCGCCATTGGTCCAAGATCGTGGACTGGCTGCGCAGCGGCACAGGCCTCTGAGCGGATCGCGGCGCCGACTGCTGGCCCTCGAGACGGCGACCCGCGCGACGAGCGTCGCCCTGCTGTGCGGGGAGGACCTCGTCGCCGAGCGGGCGGTGGCCCTCGGCCGCGACGCGGCCGAGAGCCTGCTGCCCGCCGTGGAGGACCTGCTGCGCGGTGCGGGCTGCGAGCTCGCCGCGATCGAGGCCTTTGCGCTGTCGATCGGCCCGGGCTCCTTCACCGGGCTGCGCGTGGGCATCGCCACCGTCAAGGGGCTGGCCTTCGGAACGCCCCGGCCGGTGGCGCCGGTTTCGACCCTCGCCGCGTTGGCCGTGGGCGCGGGCCGCGCCGACGTGCCGGTGGTCCCGATGCTCGACGCGCGGCGCGGCGAGGTCTACGCCGCGGCGTACGCCGGCGGCGAACCGCTGGCCCGTCCGATCGTTGCCGAGGGCGTCTACACGCCCGAGGAACTGGCCGACCGCGTCGGCGGGCCGTGCCTGCTGGTGGGGGAGGGGGCGGTCCTGTTCGGTGACCGCGTCGCGGCGCGGCTGGGCGGCGGCGTGCGCCGCGCCGCTCCGGAGCAGGCCGACCCGCACGCCCGGCACGTCGGCGCACTGGGCGCGCGCGTGCTCGAGCGAGGAGAGGGGGTCGACGCGGCCGAGTTGGTGCCCCGTTACCTGCGGCGCGCGCAGGCCGAGGTCGTGCGCACCGGGGCTCGCTTCGAGGCCGGCGAAGAGGTTGCGCGTGACCGCAGCCGCGGCGAGAAGCCGTTTTGACACCCCCATAGCCGTCGCCTAGCCTGACCGCGTGAGCGTGTATCGGCGCTCACGCGGGTTCTGGCCGCGCCCCCCCCAGCGGAGAAGACGTGAGCGATACGGGCTCCGACATCCTGATGCGCGCGCTGCGCGAGGAAGGCGTGGAAGTGGCCTTCGGCCACCCCGGTGGCGCCGTGCTGTTTGTCTACGACGCCATCCACCGCCACGGTTTCAAGCACGTCCTGGCCCGCCACGAGCAGGGCGCGGTCCACATGGCAGACGGCTACTCGCGCGCCAGCGGCCGGCCGGGCGTGGCCATCGTGACTTCGGGGCCGGCGCTCACCAACGCCATCACCGGAATCGCCACGGCCTACGCCGATTCGATCCCGGTGGTCATCTTCTCGGGTCAGGTGCCGCTGCCCGCCATCGGCAGCGACGCCTTCCAGGAGGCCGACAACGTCGGCCTGACCCGCCCGGTCACGAAGCACAACTACCTGGTGAAGGACGTGCGCCGGCTGGCGCAGACGGTCAAGGAGGCCTTCTACATCGCGACCTCCGGCCGGCCGGGTCCGGTGCTGGTGGACATCCCCAAGGACGTCAGCAATCACGAGTGCGAGTTCTTCTACCCGAAGGAGATCCGCCTCGACCACTACCAGCCGCGCTACGAGGGGCACTGGGGCCAGATCAAGAAGGCCCTGGCGCTGATCCTCCAGGCGCGCCGCCCCCTGATCTACTTCGGCGGCGGGGCGATCCTCTCGGGCGCTTCGCAGGAGCTCGTCGCCTTCGTCGAGAAGCTCCGCGTCCCGACCACCTACACCCTGATGGGCATCGGCGGCATCCCGGGCGACCACCGCTTCTCGTTGGGCATGTTGGGGATGCACGGCACCTACCGCGCCAACCTGGCGATCGACGAATGCGACGTGCTGGTCGCCATCGGCGCGCGCTTCGACGACCGCGTGACCGGGAAGCTCGACGAGTTCAGCCCGCACTCGCGCAAGATCCACATCGACATCGACCCCACCTCGATCCGCAAGACGGTGCACGTCGACGTGCCGATCGTGGGGGACGCGCGCAACTGCCTGCAGAAGCTGCTCAAGCTGCTGGGCGACGAGGGGAATCTCGACGGCTTCTACCAGCGGATCCAGCCCTGGTGGGCGCAGGTCGAAGACTGGAACCGGGAGAATCCGATCGCCTACAGCCAGCACCCGGACCAGCCCATCCTGCCCCAGTACGTGATCGACAAGATGTACCAGATGACCCAGGGCCGGGCGATCGTCGCCACAGACGTCGGACAGCACCAGATGTGGGCCGCCCAGTACTACCACTGCCGCGTGCCCAACAACTGGGTCACCTCCGGCGGCCTCGGGACGATGGGCTTCGGGCTGCCCGCGGCGATCGGCGCCCAGGCGGCGCGCCCCGGCGAGCTGGTGATCTGCGTCGCCGGCGACGGCTCGCTCCAGATGACGATCCAGGAGCTCGCGGTCGCCGTGGAAGAGGAGCTGCCGGTCAAGGTCGCGATCATCAACAACCATTACCTGGGCATGGTCCGCCAGTGGCAGCAGCTGCTCTACGACGGCCGCATCTCGGCGAGCGACATTCACGTGGCCCCCGACTGGGTGAAGCTCGCCGACGCCTACGGCGTACTGGGATTGCGTGCGACCCGCCCCGACGAGGTCGAGCCGGTGCTGGAGCAGGCCTTCGCCCACCCCGGGCCGGTGCTGATGGACTTCCGGGTGGCCGAGACGGAGAACGTCTACCCGATGGTGCCGGCGGGCTCGCCATCGCGGAAGATGCTGCTGCGGGATCCCGATTGAAGGACCGCGTCCGCGCGGCTTGAGGTAGGCCCGTGCGCCACACGATCTCGGTTTGGGTTCGCAACGAGTTCGGGGTGCTGTCGCGGGTGGTCGGCATGTTCAGCGGCCGCGGCTACAACATCGACAGCCTCAACGTCGCACCGACCCTCGACGAGCACGTCTCGCACATGACGATCGTCACGCACGGCGACGACGAGACGATCGAGCAGATCACCAAGCAGCTCCACAAGCTGATCGACGTGATCACGGTGAGGGACCACGTGGAAGGCGAGTTCGTCGGGCGCGAGCTGGCGATGTTGACCGTCGAGCCGGAGCCTGAGTCGCGCGCCGAGGTGCTGCGCATCAGCGAGATCTTCCGCGGCAAGATCGTGGACGTGAGTCCCAAGACCTTCGTGATCGAGGTCACCGGCAGCCAGGACAAGCTCGATGCGATCAAGCGCCTGCTCGAGCCGCTGGGGCTCCAGCAGCTGATCCGCACCGGGCCGGTGGCGGCGGCCCGCGGCGCGCGGAAGTGACGGCTGCCGAGGCGTTCTCCCCTGCTCCACGGCCTCGACCACGTAATCCTCGCCGTGCGCGACCTCGACGCCGCCACCGGCGCCTACTCCCGGTTGCTGGGCACGGGGCCGTCCTGGCGGGGCGAGCACGCCGGCGCCGGCACGGCCAACACGCTGTTCCGACTGGAGAATACGTACGTCGAGCTGCTGGCCGCGGTCGCCGACGGGGCCGTGGCAAAGGCGCTGCGCGCCTGGCTGGCCGAGCACGGCGAGGGCGCCCTGGGCCTGGCCTTCGCGACCGACGACGCCGAGGCGTGCCGCGGCTGGCTGGCGGCGCGCGGGCTCGAGCCCGGGCCGGTCGAGAGCGGCCTGGGGCGCGACGTCGAGTCGGGCGCGTTTCGCGAGTGGCGGCGCGTGCCGCTGCCGCTCGGGCGAACGCGCGGCGTCCTGCTCTTCGCGATCGAGCAGCGCTCGCCGGCCGAGGTGCTCCCACCGGCCACGCCACTCGGCGACCCGCGGGCCGCGGTCTTCGCGCTCGACCACGCGGTGCTCCAGACGCCGGACCCGGAGGCGGCGCGCGGGCTCTACGGCGAGCGGCTCGGCCTGCGCCTGGCCCTCGACCGCGAGTTTCCGCAGTGGGGGATGCGGCTGCTCTTCTTCCGCATCGGCGGTCTGACGCTGGAGCTGGCAGCCCGCCTCGAGCCCGCGAGCGAGACGGGCGCCGCGGGGGATCGGCTCTGGGGGCTGTCCTACCGCGTGGCCGACGCGGATGCCGCCCGCGCCCGCCTGGCCGCGGCCGGCTTCGAGCTGGGCGAGGTGCGCACGGGCCGCCGCCCGGGCACCCGCGTGTTCAGTGTGCGCGATGGCACCTGCGGCGTGCCCACCCTGATGCTCGAGCCCGAGGCGCGCTGAAGCGGGGCCGATCGATCCGGCAATCCCCCGGGGAATTCGTCATACTCCCGGATTCAGCCACGAGAGGACCGCGCGCCATGGCGCTGAACATCTACTACGACAAGGACGCCGACCTGGGGCGCCTGGACGGGAAGACCGTGGCCGTGCTCGGCTACGGGAGCCAGGGCCACGCCCACGCCCAGAACCTCCAGAGCTCGGGCGTGTCGGTGGTGGTGGGGCTGCGCAAGGAGTCGCCCACCTGGGCCAAGGCCGAGTCGGCCGGGCTGCGCGTGCTGACGCCCGGCGAGGCGGCCGCCGAGGGCGACGTGGTGATGCTGACGCTTCCCGACGAGACCGCCGCGTCGGTGTACGCGGAGCACGTCGAGCCCCAGCTCGCCACGGGGAACTACCTGGCGGTCGCCCACGGCTTCAACATCCACTTCGGCGCGATCGCGCCCCCCGAAGGCGTGAACGTCTTCATGGTGGCGCCCAAGGGACCCGGCCACACCGTGCGCGCCCACTACGAGCAGGGTCGCGGAGTGCCCTCGCTGGTGGCCGTCCACGCCGACCCGTCCGGCAACACTCTCCAGGTGGCCCTGGCCTACGCGAAGGGGCTCGGGGCGGGGCGCGCGGGCATCATCGAGACCACCTTTCGCGAGGAGACGGAGACCGACCTGTTCGGCGAGCAGACGGTGCTGTGCGGCGGGATCACCGCGCTGATGACGGCCGGCTACGAGACGCTCGTGGAGGCCGGCTACTCCCCCGAGATGGCCTACTTCGAGACGATCCACGAGGTGAAGCTGATCGTGGACCTGATCTACGAGGGCGGCGTCGCCAACATGCGCTACTCGGTGTCCAATACGGCCGAGTACGGCGACCTGACCCGCGGTCCCCGGGTGATCGACTCCGCCGTGCGGGAGCGCATGAAGGAGATCCTGGGCGAGATCCAGTCCGGCCGGTTCGCGAAGGAGTTCATCCTCGAGAACAAGGCGGGCGGCGTCTCGTTCAACGCCCTGCGCAGGCGGGCGCGAGCCCACCCCATGGAAGCGGTCGGCGCCAGACTTCGCGGCCTCATGCCCTGGCTGAAAGAGAACCGCCTGGTCGACCGCTCGAAGAACTGAGATGGCGGCGCCCGCCGAGAGCGCTCGCGCGCCGGTCTTCGCCGAACGCCCGACCGAGCTGATCGTGCGCGAGGGGCTGGTCCTCGGGATTCTTCCGCTGGCCCTGGCCGGCGTTGCCGGAATGCTGGGCTGGCTGCCCGCTGCCTACGTCCTGCTCGGGCTCGGCGTCTTTCTGGCGGCCTTCTTCCGCAACCCGTCGCGCGAGGTCCCGGACGACGAGGGGACGGTGGTGGCGCCGGCGGATGGTCGCGTGGTGGCGGTGGGGGAAATCGAGCGGCCGGATGGCAGCAAGGCCCTGCGCATCGGCATCTTCCTCTCCGTGTTCAACGTCCACGTCAATCGCAGCCCGGTGTCGGGCCGCGTCGTCTCGATCGAGCGCGCGGGCGACCGCTACCTCGCCGCCTTCGACCGCCGGGCCGAGCACGCCAACGCCCGCTGCACGATGCTGCTGGAGACGGAGGACGGGTTGCAGGTGCCGGTGGTGCAGATCACCGGACTGATCGCGCGGCGCATCGTCTGCCATCCCCGGGTGGGCGAGTGGGTGCGGCGCGGGGACCGCTACGGGATGATCCGCTTCGGGTCCCGCACCGACGTGGTGCTGCCGGCCGATGCGGAGGTCCTGGTGCGCCGAGGCGAGCGGGTGCGAGGCGGCAGCAGCCAGATCGCCCGCCTGGGAGTCGGCGCGTGAGCGCCGCGGGCAGCGGGGTGCGAAAGCGGCGCTTCCGGCGCGCAGCCCGCCGACCGCGCGAGCCGGGGACGCCGCCGCGGGGCCTGTACCTGCTGCCCCACCTGGTCACGACGGCGAACCTCTTCTTCGGCTTCTTCGCGATCGTGCAGGCCTTCACCGGCAAGCCCGACCTGGCGGCGCTGGGCATCGTGCTGGCGGGGTTGTGCGACGCCATCGACGGCCGCGTCGCGCGCCTGTCGCGCACCACCAGCCGCTTCGGAATGGAGTACGACTCGCTCGCCGACATCGTCTCGTTCGGCGTGGCGCCGGCGATGGTGGCCTTCAGCGCCGGCAACCTTCAGGTGCTGGGCCGCGCCGGCTGGGTGATGGCCTTCCTGTTCACCGCCTGCGCCGCGCTGCGCCTGGCGCGCTTCAACGTCTCGGCTTCGCGCTACAAAGGGCGCTTCGAGGGCCTGCCCAGCCCCGCCGCGGCCGGGGTGGTCGCCACCACCCAGTGGTTCGTCTCGTACCTGCACGCCCACGGCGTGGAGTTCAGCATCCCCGAGTCGATCGTCGCCTGGGGCACGGCGGTCCTGGGCCTGTTGATGGTGAGCGCGATCCCCTACCGCAGCTTCAAGGAGGTGGACCTGCGCCATTCCTACGGGACGCTGGTGCTGGTGGTGGTCGCCATCGCCGTGGTGATCCAGGAGCCCAGCGTGAGCCTCTTCTTCCTGGGCCTGGCCTACACGGTGTCGGGGCCGGTGGAGTGGCTCTGGCGCTGGTTTGCCGACAAGCCCCTGGAAAAGACGCCCCAGACCGCTGCCAGCGAAACCCCGCAAGGATGACGTCATGAGCACCGACACGATTCGCATCTTCGACACCACGCTGCGCGACGGGGAGCAATCCCCGGGCTGCAGCATGAACCTCGCCGAGAAGCTGACGCTGGCGCGCCAGCTCGAGCGCCTGGGCGTCGAGGTGATCGAGGCGGGCTTCCCGATCGCCAGCGAGGGCGACTTCGAGTCGGTGCGCGCCATCGCGGCGGAGCTGCGCGAGGCGACGGTCTGCGGGCTCGCGCGCACGGGGTCGGGGGACATCGAGCGCGCCGCGCAGGCGCTGGAGGAGGCGGCCTCTCCGCGCATCCACACCTTCATCGCCACCAGCGACATCCACCTGGAGCACAAGCTGCGCATGAGCCGGCAGCAGGTGCTGGCCGAGGTGGACCGCGCGGTGCGCCAGGCGCGCAGCCACTGCGACGACGTCGAGTTCTCCGCCGAGGACGCGACCCGCTCCGACTGGGACTACCTCGTCGAGGTGTTCAGCGCCGCGATCGAGGCGGGTGCGTCGACGCTCAACGTCCCCGACACGGTCGGCTACACGCAGCCCGAGGAGTACGCCGAGCTGATCGGCTTCCTGCGCGAGCGCGTCCCGGGTATCGACGCCGTGGTGGTCTCCGTCCACTGCCACAACGACCTGGGGCTGGCCGTGGCCAACAGCCTCGCAGCCGTGCGCGCCGGCGCCCGCCAGGTGGAGTGCACGGTCAACGGCATCGGCGAGCGGGCTGGCAACACCTCCATGGAGGAGGTAGTGATGGCGATCAAGACCCGGCCCGACGTCTACGCGGGCCTCGACACGCGGATCCGCACGGCGGAGATCTACCCCGCCAGCCGCCTGCTCGCGTCGATCATCGGCGTGGCGGTGCAGCCCAACAAGGCGATCGTCGGCGACAACGCGTTCGCCCACGAGGCGGGCATCCACCAGGACGGGGTGCTCAAGGCGCCGATCACCTACGAGATCATGACGCCCCAGTCGATCGGCCGGCCGTCGAACGAGCTGGTGCTCGGCAAGCACTCGGGGCGCCACGCCTTCCGCGAGCGCCTCGCGGAGCTGGGCTTCGAGCTGGAGGGCGACGAGTTCCAGCGCGCCTTCCAGCGCTTCAAGGACCTGGCCGACAAGAAGAAGACGATCTACAACGAGGACCTCGAGGCCATCGTCGCCGATTCTGTGATCCGCACCGACGAGCGCTACTCGCTGGAGGACCTCACGATCCTGGGCGGGACCTTCGCCAAGCCCACCGCCACGGTGGAGCTCCGCATCGAGGGCGAGGTGGTGAAGAGCACCGCCCTGGGCGTCGGGGCGGTGGACGCGGTGTTCAAGGCCATCGCGGAGCTCACGGAGACCAAGAGCGAGCTGCTGCGCTTCCAGGTGAACGCGATCACCGGCGGCATGGACGCCCTGGGCGAGGTGTCCGTGACCGTGAGCGAAGACGGACGCCGGGTGATCGGGCACGGGGCGCACTCGGACATCATCGTGGCGAGCGCCAAGGCCTACGTCCACGCCCTCAACAAGCTCGCCTGGCACAAGCGCCGCCACGACGTCTCGGAGCCCAAGGGCATCTAGGTGCATCGCATCCTCCTGCTGCCCGGCGACGGCATCGGGCCCGAGGTCACCCGGGAGGCGCGGCGCGTGCTCGAGGCGGCCGCTGCCCGCGCCGGGCTCGAGCTCGCCTTCGAGGAGGCGCTGATCGGGGGCGCCTCGATCGACGCCTGCGGCGAGCCGCTGGCCGACGCGGCGCTCGAGCGCGCCCGCCAGTCGCGCGCGGTGCTGTTGGGTGCAGTGGGCGGCCCGACCTGGGACGCGCTGCCCGTGGCGCGCCGTCCGGAGCGCGGCCTGCTGCGCATTCGCAAGGAGCTCGGCCTGTTCGCCAACCTGCGCCCGGCCACGCTCTTCCCGGCGCTCGCCGAGGCCTCGACCCTGCGCCCCGAGGTGGTGGAGGGCATCGACCTGCTGGTGGTGCGCGAGCTCACCGGAGGCCTCTACTTCGGCGAGCCGCGCGGCATGGCGCTGGTCGAGGGCCGCCGCGAGGCGCGCAACACCATGGTTTATGACGAGGTCGAGATCGAGCGCATCGCGCGCGTCGCGTTCGACGCGGCGCGCCGCCGCCGGCGCGAGCTGACCCACGTGCACAAGGCGAACGTGCTGGAGGTGTCGCAGCTCTGGGTGACGGTGGTGGAGGAAGTCGCCAAGGACTTTCCCGACGTGCGCCTGGAGCACCAGCTGGTGGACTCCATGGCGATGCTGCTGGTGCGCGACCCGCGGCGCTACGACGTGATCGTCACCTCCAACCTGTTCGGTGACATCCTGTCGGACGAGGCCGCGATGATCACCGGCTCGCTGGGCATGCTGCCTTCGGCGAGCCTGGGCGAAGGCGGGATCGGGCTGTACGAGCCGGTGCACGGCTCGGCGCCCGACATCGCCGGGCGCGACGCGGCCAACCCGCTGGCGGCCATCCTGTCGGGCGCGATGCTGCTCGAGCACTCGCTCGACGCGCCGGAGGCGGCGCGCCGGGTGCGCGACGCGGTGGCCGCGGCGCTGGCCGCCGGCCACCGCACGCCGGACCTCGTGCCGGCGGGCGGCGACACGGCCGCCATCGGCTGCCGGGCCATGGGCGAGCGCGTGCTGGAGTGCCTCGGGGCGGGCTGATGGCGGACGCGGGGCTGCGCATCGGCGTGATCGGGGCCACGGGTGCGGTGGGCAGCGAGGTGCTCGCCGTGCTCGCCGGCAGCTCGCTGCGCGTGGACGAGATCTTCGCCGCGGCCACGGACCGCTCGGTGGGGCAGGACGTGGAGTTCCGGGGCGAGGCCTACCCGGTTCGCAGCGCGCCGTTGGTCTTCCGCGGGCTGGACCTGCTGTTCCTGTGCGCGCCCCCGGCCGTCTCCCTGGACTGCGCGCGGGAAGCCCTGCGGGCGCGCGTTCCCAGCATCGACCTCTCAGGGGCTCTGGCCCTGCAAGAGGACGTTCCGCTTCGGCTGGCCGGGGAACCCGCGGCCGAGGACCCCGGCCAGGCGCCGCTGGTCGCCTCGCCGACCGGTGCGGCGCTGGCGTGGGCGCTGGTGCTGCGGCCGCTCGATCGGGCCGCCGGCCTGCGGCGCGTGGTGGGCACCGCCCTGGACGCGGCCTCTGTGGGCGGACGCAGCGGCATCGAGTCGCTCTTCTCCGAGTCGCTGGCGATCTTCAACCAGCACGAGGCGCCCGAGCCGGGCGCCTTCTCGCGCCCGGTCGCGTTCGACTGCCTGCCGAGCATCGGGCCGATCGGGACGGACGGACGCAGCGCGCGCGAGGCGGAGCTGACCGGCAGCCTGGCGCGGCTGCTGGGCCCCCGGGTGCAGCTGGCCGCCAGCGTGGTGCAGGTTCCCGCCTTCGTGGGCCACGGCTCGGCGTTGGCCGTCGAGACCGAGCGACCCCTCGACCCGAAGGGGGCGGAGGTCGCGTTCGCCGCTGCCGAGCGCGTCGAGCTGTGGGAGGGCGACGAGCCGGGGCCCACCACGCGGGCCGCCGCGGGGCGCGAGGCGGTGCTGGTCGGGCGGGTGCGGCGTGACCCCTCGCTGACGAATGGGCTGCTGTTGTGGCTCGTGGCCGATCCCTTGCGCCTGGCGGCGTCCTGCGCAGTCGCGCTGGCCGAGGCCCGGCTGCGCTGATCCGGATGGACCGGTGCCCACTTTTCGGCTCACCCTCGAGTACGACGGGTCCGACTTCCAGGGCTGGCAGGTGCAGCCCGTCGGCCGCCGCACCGTGCAGGGCGCGCTGGAGACGGCGCTGGCCCGCATCAGCGGTCAGCCCGTGCGCGCAATCGGCGCCGGGCGCACCGACGCCGGGGTCCACGCGGAGGGGCAGGTGGCGAGCTTTCGCAGCGACGCCTCGCCGGAGGGCGACGCGCTGCGGCGGGCGCTCAACGGCGTGCTGCCCCGCGACGTGGCCGTGCTCGCCGCCGAGCGCGCGCCCGAGGGCTTCCACGCGCGCCGCGACGCGCGCTCGAAGCTCTACCGCTACCGCATCTGGAACGGCCCGACCCGCTCGCCGCTGCGCGCCCGCTACGCCCTGGGCTGCCAGCGCCCGCTCGACCTGGCGGCCATGCGGCGCGCCGCCTCGGACCTGCTCGGCCGCCACGACTTCGCCTCCTTCCAGGCGACGGGCTCCTCCGTGCGGACGACCCACCGGACCCTGACCCGCTGCGAGGTCGCCGGCGAGGCCGGGGACGAGGTGCGGGTGTGGGTCGAGGGCGACGGCTTCCTGCGCCACATGGTGCGCAGCCTGGTGGGGACGCTGCTCGAGGTGGGGCGCGGCCGGCGCCCGGCGGACTGCATGACGGCGATCCTGGCCGTGGGCGACCGCCGCGCGGCGGGGCCCACGGCCCCCGCCGCGGCGCTTAGCCTGGTCCGGGTCTCCTACTGATTCCATTGGAAAATCGAAACCTTAAGCCGACGGGCGGGCTTGACGTCGGAGCGGCCGTCCGGTATCGGTACGCGGTCCCGCCGACGGAGAAGGCGGCTTCAGGCGAAGGAGAGCCCCGCATGGGAGCGCGGGCGCATCGCGCAACCCGAAGTCTGCGGCCGGGCGACGTGGAGCCCCGCTGGTACGTCGTCGACGCCGCCGACCAGGTGCTGGGTCGCCTGGCGACGCGGCTCGCCACGGTGCTGCGCGGCAAGCACCGCCCGCTCTACACGCCGCACGCCGATGCCGGGGATTTCGTGATCGTGGTGAACGCGGAGAAGGTGAAGCTCACGGGGCGCAAGCGGGAGCAGAAGAAGTACCAGCGCCACACCGGCTACACCGGTCACCTCAAGACGGTGACGGCGGGTCAGCTGCTGGAGTCGCCCCACGCCGACCGGGTGATTCGCCACGCGGTGCGGGGCATGCTCCCCAAGAACGCCCTGGGTCGGAAGCTGTACGGCAAGCTCAAGGTCTACAGCGGGCCGAAGCACCCGCACGCGGCCCAGAAGCCGGAGGAGTTGCAGCTTGCCTGAAGCGGTGCCCGTGGTGATGGCCACCGGGAAGCGCAAGACCGCCATCGCGCGGGTGCGCGTCAAGCCCGGCAACGGCAACGTGCTGGTCAACGGCAAGCCCGCGGCCGAGTACTTCAGCCGCGAGGCGCTGCTCATGCGCGTGCACCAGCCCTTCGAGGTGGGCAGCGTGGAGCGGCGCTACGACGTGGTGGCCAACATCAAGGGCGGCGGCATGACCGGCCAGGCGGACGCCCTGCGCCACGGCATCTCGCGGGCCCTGGAGAAGATCGACCCGCAGCTTCGCACGCTCCTCAAGCGCAAGGGCCTGCTGACGCGGGACGCGCGCAAGAAGGAGCGCAAGAAGTACGGGCAGAAGGGCGCACGCGCGCGCTTCCAGTTCTCGAAGCGGTGAGCGGCACCGCGCGTCTCACTGGACGACGGGAGGCCGCACGGCCTCCCGTTTCTTTTGGAGAGCACAGATGAGAGTCGCCGTCGTCGGCGCCAGCGGGTACAGCGGGCTCGAGCTGCTGCGCATCCTCCTGCGCCACCCGGACTTCGAGCTGGCCGCGGTGACCTCGGAGCAGCGCGCGGGCCAGCCGGTGGGCGATGCCTTTCCGGCCCTGCGCGGGCAGCTGGACCTGCGCTTCGAAGCGGCCGACCCGGCGGCTCTGGCGGGCCGCGCCGAGCTCGCCTTTACCGCGCTGCCCCACCGGACGGCGGCCCCGATCGTGCGCGAGCTGCGCAAGGCGGGGGTCGCGGTGGTGGACCTCTCGGCCGACTTCCGGCTGCGCGATCTGGACGCCTACCGCAGCTGGTACGGCGAGCACGCGGCGCCGGAGCTGCTGGGGACGGCCGTCTACGGCCTGCCGGAGCTCTATCGCGAGCGCCTGTGCGGCGCCGAGTTCGCGGCCGCCGCGGGCTGCTATCCGACCTCCGTGCTGCTGCCCCTGGCGCCGTTCCTGCGCGCGGGGCTGGTCGAGCGCGCCGGCATCGTCATCGACGCGAAGTCGGGGGTCTCGGGCGCAGGCCGCCGCGTCGACGCGGACTACCTGTTCGCCGAGCTGGACGAGAACTGCGCCGCGTACAAGGTGGGCGGCGAGCACCGCCACGTGCCCGAGATCGAGCAGGAGGTGAGCGCGCTCGCCGGCGAGGAGGTGCGCGTTACGTTCGTGCCGCACCTGCTGCCGACGATCCGCGGCATCGCCACGTCGGTCTTCGCGCGGCCGGTCGCCTCGCTCGGCGCCGCGGACGCGCGCGCCGTGCTCGAGCAGGCGTACGCCGGGGAGCGTTTCGTGCGCGTGCTCCCGGCCGGCGAGACGCCGAGCCTGGCGTCGGTGCGCGGCAGCAACTTCTGCGACGTGGCAGCGTTTGTCGACGAGCGCTCCGGGTCGCTGATCCTGCTCTCGGCATTGGACAACCTGGTGAAGGGCGCGAGCGGCCAGGCCGTTCAGTGCGCCAACCTGATGCGCGGACTGCCGGAGGAAAGCGGACTGCTGGAGTCGCCGCTGGTCCCATAACCGCGGTTGACGCGCGCCGTTTGCGGCGCCGCGGGCACCGCGATATAAAGCGCCGGGCCCGGCTCCCCGGTCCGGTGCTTCAGCGACAATGGGCTCCCGGTTGGCTCTGCGAGCGGTGCGTTCCTCCAGTGGCCGCCGCTGGAGGGTTCGCGGCCTGAGCTGCGCAGCGGAGGATTGATGGCGCGCAGACCGATCAAGTACATCTTCGTCACTGGCGGAGTGCTCTCCTCGCTGGGCAAGGGCCTGGCCTCGGCGTCGATCGGCGCCCTGCTCGAGTCGCGCGGGCTGCGCGTCACCTTCCTCAAGCTCGATCCCTACCTGAACGTCGACCCCGGGACGATGAATCCGTTCCAGCACGGCGAGGTCTACGTCACCGCCGACGGCGCCGAGACCGACCTCGACCTGGGGCACTACGAGCGCTTCAGCCACGCCCGCATGGGCAAGATCAACAACGTCACGGCGGGCCAGATCTACGACGCCGTGCTCGCCAAGGAACGGCGCGGCGACTACCTGGGCGGCACGGTCCAGGTCATTCCGCACGTCACGGACGAGATCAAGGAGCGCATCTTCAAGGTCGCCGACGCGGTCGACGTGATGATCACCGAGGTCGGGGGCACGGTGGGCGACATCGAATCGCTGCCGTTCCTCGAGGCGATTCGCCAGGTGCGCGCCGAGGTCGGCCGCGAGAACGTCTGCTACATCCACATCGCGCTGGTGCCCTACATCGCCACCGCCGGCGAGCTCAAGTCGAAGCCCGTCCAGCACTCCGTCAAGGAGCTGCGCACGGTGGGCATCGCGCCGGACATCATCATGTGCCGCACGGACCGCTTCCTGCCCAAGAGCGTCAAGGCGAAGATCGCCCTGTTCTGCAACGTGGACGAGGACGCCGTGATCACGGCCAAGGACGTGGAGACGATCTACGAGGTCCCGACCATCCTCCACAAGGAGGGCCTCGACGAGAAGATCACCCAGGTGCTCAACATCTGGACGGGCCGGCCCGACCTGCGCGCCTGGGAAGACGTGGTCCAACGCGTGAAGAACCCGGAGAGCGAGCTCACCATCGGCATGGTGGGCAAGTACGTGGACCTGACCGAGTCCTACAAGAGCCTAAACGAGGCGCTCTACCACGGCGGCATCGCCAACAAGGCGCGGGTGCGCATCGAGTACTTCGACTCCGAGAAGCTCGACGACGCCACGGTGCTGGCGGGCGTCGACGGCGTGCTGGTGCCCCACGGCTTCGGCGCACGGGGCGCCGAGGGCAAGGTCACGGCGGTGGGCTTCGCCCGCCAGCAGCGCGTGCCCTACCTGGGCATCTGCTACGGCATGCAGCTCGCGGTGATCGAGTACGCCCGCCATGTGGCGCGGCTCGAGGGTGCGAACTCCACCGAGGTGGACGCGGTGACCCCCCACCCGGTGATCGACCTGCTGCCCGAGCAGCGCGCGATCCAGGACAAGGGGGCCACCATGCGCCTGGGCGAGTGGCCCTGCGTGCTCGCGCCCGGCACGCGCTCCTTCCAGGCCTACGGGCAGGAGCGCATCGCCGAACGCCACCGCCACCGCTACGAATTCAACCCGGAGTACCGCGAGCGGCTCGAGGCGGCCGGGCTGGTCGTCGCCGGCGCGTCGCCGGACGGCCGGCTCGTCGAGATCATCGAGGTCGAGGACCACCCCTGGTTCGTGGGCTGCCAGTTCCACCCGGAGTTCGCCTCGACACCCTTCCGGCCCCACCCGCTGTTCGTGGCCTTCGTGCGCGCGGCGACGCGACGCGCGGCCGAGCGGGACTGAGCCGAGCCGGAGGAGGGCAGGGGCCGCGCCTTGCAATCGGCCCGGGGCTCTTCCACACTCGCGGGCCGTTGGGGAATCGGGACGTTAGCTCAGTT
>JAZFWH010000125.1:0-33761 GCA_036482635.1 Myxococcota bacterium | reverse complement strand
CGGCCCGGGGCAGGACGCCCCCCGGTTGTCCATGACCCGGTCCGCTTCACACTGGACTTCGAGCGGCCGGACTTCGAGGCCCTGGAGGGGATCGCCGAGGAGAAGGGGAAGTCCATCGCAGCCCTGGTGAGAGCGGCGGTGGCGACGTTTGTGAAGCGCCGCAGGAGGTAGCCGATGGCAGCGAAAGTCCGACGGGATGAGAAGGGTGTCTACTGGGTGGTCATCCACTTTCACGGCCGTCGCATGAAGAAGCGGATCGGCAAGGACAAGCGGCTCGCCGAGGAGGTGGCGAAGAAGATCCAGGCGAAGCTCGTGCTCGGCGAGTTTCCAGTAGAGACGCCCGAGAGGTGTCCTATTCCCTTCAATGAGTTTGCCTGGCGATGGTTGACCAGCGAGGTTCTGCTTCCCCGTGAGCGGGGTTTGGATAAGGCGCTCGCGGCGAATACAGCAAGGTCGCGGGAGCAGAGTGTGAGAGTTCACCTAGTTCCTTGCTTCGGGGAGATGGACATACGCGAGATACGCGTGGCGGATGTGCAGCGCTTCTACGAGCATTGCCTGGAAACAGGCCGACCGCGTTCACAGCGCTCAATAGAGATCGTTCTAGGGGTGCTGCGACTCATCCTCGCTCATGCGCAGGCTCAGGAGATCGTCTCGTCGAATGTGTTCGATGCCTGGAGAGCGGTACGCGGCCGTGGCAGAGGGACGGGGCTTCGGCCAGTGGACAAGGCGAAGGTCCTAACGGCCAAGGAGCTTCACACCCTACTTTCGGTCGCCCTGAACCACTTCCGTGAGCACTTCGGGCTCGTACTCTTCTTGGCGGACACTGGGTGCCGGATCGGCGAGGCGCTTGCTCTCCGGTGGGCCGACGTGGACTTGGACGCGGGGATGGTCGAGATAGGCCGAAGCGTTGACCATCTCGGTTGCGTCGGCCCAACGAAGACCCGCAAGCCTCGCGGGGTGGAGCTGTCCACCCGGCTCCGGCGGACACTGGCCGACCGCCGGCCGGATCTTTTCGGCGATGAGACGCTGGTGTTCCCGAGCGAGGTGGGCGGCTTTATCCTTTCGGGAAACTTCCGCAGGCGCGTCTTCAACCGCCTGGTCCGCAAGACGCTCGGTCAAGGGCGTCGCATCACGCCTCACAGCCTGAGGCACACGTTTGCGAGCCTTCATCTCGCCCGCGGCACCAACCTCAAGTGGATTCAAGAGACCGGTGGCTGGGCGTCGGCCAAGATGCTGCTCGATGTATACGGGCACTTCATGCCGACCGAGATGCGCGGGTTCGCCGACCGAATTTCGGCCCCGGACGGCCCCTATGCGGCCCCAACCCCTGCAACGGAGATCGCGCCCGAACTCGTCAGTGACGTCAACCTGCTGGAATCGAAGGGAATATATGGAGCCGGCGAACGGACTCGAACCGTTGACCTGCTGATTACGAATCAGCTGCTCTACCACTGAGCTACGCCGGCCCGGAAGGCCTGGTGGGCGGAAGCGGGGGGCGAGTCTAGCCGACGGGTCCCGGGGCGGCATTGCGGAGGCGCCGGGCCCGGGGGCGCTCCCCGTGGGGCGGGCCGGCGGCGGACCCCGGTCGCGCTCAGCGCAGGTGCGTTGACCCGGTCGGCCGGCCGCGCGTAGGATGGAGGTCCACGGGGTCAAACCGGAGTCGACTCACGGGGGGCGAAGCCATGCCGGTCCTGCCGCTTATCGATCTGCTCATCCTGCTGGCGACCGGCAGCATCGCGATGGGCTTCCTGCTCAAGGCCGTCGAGCTCACCACGGTCTACCGGTTCTATCCGCTGGGCTTCTCGGCCACGGACTTCGCGCTGCTGGCGATGCTGCTGTTCGCCTTCGCCCTCACCCTGGCGGCGCGCACCTGGGTGAAGGTGAACGAGCCGGCCCTGCTGGCCGTGCGCCGGCGCGTCGCGGCCGACGTCGCGCGCCGCCGGGCGCGCGACCTGGATCTCGAGCCCGTGGAGGACGAGGTGGGCCGAGAGGCCGCCTCCGTCACCTCGCTCTCCGATGCAGCGCGGGAGCGCAACTGAGCGCGGGCGCGCCAGTGCACCCACGACGCGATCGCCACGACCTCATCGGTATGGAAGGTAGGAGGCGGGGGAAGTCCGCCTCGGGCCGAACCCCTAGCTCCGGCCGGGGACCAGGCGCAGGGCGGACAGCGCGAGCTCCCGGTACAGCTCCGCGGTCGCGGTCACGAGTTGCTTGACCTTGCGGATCGCCTTCATCATGGGTCCTTCCCCCATACTGGGAGTGTCCGGTCGCGGACCTCGGGTGGCGGAGAATCTGCACCTCGCGGGCCGATCGCGGAGCCCGACCGGCGCGTGGCGGCCCGGAAGGGCTCGCCCGCGGGGGCGTGATACAGTTCCGGCCGTGCCGAGACCGGGCAGGACGATTTCCTCCCCCCCCGATCCCACGGAGTCCGCGCCGCCCGCCCGCCGCATCTGGCTGGATGGCGAGCTGGTGCCCTGGGAACGGGCCACCGTGCACGTCCTGTCCCACAGCCTCCAGCGCGGCTCGCTGATCTTCGACTACATGAGCGTCCACGCCACGGAGCGCGGCCCGGCCGTCTTCCGGCTGCGCGAGCACGTGGAGCGCCTCCTGCGTTCGGCGGAGTTGGTGGGGCTTCCCCTGGCGCTAGGCGCCGACGCCGTGGCCGCTGCGGTGGTGGAGACCGTGCGCGCCAACCCGGGCGCCAGCGCGGTGAAGGTGAGCGCCTACCTGCCGGCCGTGGAGATCGACGTGGTGCCGATGGACGACCGGGTGTCGGTGGCCGTGGCCGCCTACGATCCGCTCGCGGACATCGCGCGCCGCAAGCCCGGCCCGCTGCCGTTCCGGCCCGAGCTGCGCCTGTGGATCGAGAAGGACAGGCGCAACCGGCGCAAGGACATCATTCCGCCCCAGGCCAAGGTCGCCGCCAACTACGTCTCCACCATGACGGCGAAGTGGGCCGCGCGAAAGGCCGGCTACGACGAGATCCTGCTGCTCGACGAGCAGGGCTTCGTCGCCGAGGGCCCGACCACGAACATCTTCGCCGTGGACGGGGCGGGCGCCCTGTGCACGCCGCCCGAGGAGCACGTGCTGCTGGGCGTGACGCGTCGCTCGATCATCGAGATCGCCAAGCACGACGGCATCGCGGTGAGCGAGTCGCCCCTGCGACCCGAGGCGCTGCTGGGGGCGACGGAGGTCTTCCTGACGGGCACCAGCGCCGGCGTGTGGCCCGTGGTGTCCGTCGACGACCGGCCGATCGGCGACGCCACGCCGGGTCCCGTGACGCGCCGGCTGCGCGAACGCTTCGAGCAGATCGTCTCCGGCGGGGATCCGGACTTCGCGCACTGGCTTACCCTCGTCGGCGAGGGCTGAGCCGATGCGCGCGCTCTCCGGCACGCAGCCCTCGGGCGCGTACCTGCACATCGGCAACTACTTCGGCGCGCTGCGCCAGTTCCTGGCGCTCCAGGAGCGCTACGAGGCGCTCTACTTCATCGCCGACTACCACTCGATGACGAGCGTGCGCGACGCGGCGGCGCGCCGCCGCTACACGCAGGCCGTGGCGCTCGACTACCTCGCCTGCGGCCTCGACCCCGCCCGCGCGGTGCTGTTTCGCCAGTCCGACGTGCCCGAGGTGTGCGAGCTGGCCTGGCTGCTCTCGACGGTGACGCCCATGGGCCTGCTGGAGCGCGCCCACGCCTACAAGGACCGCCTGGCCCAGGGGCAGCCCGCGGACCACGGCCTGTTCGCCTACCCGGTGCTGATGGCGGCGGACATCCTGCTCTACGACTCCGACGTGGTACCGGTGGGGCAGGACCAAAAGCAGCACCTGGAGATGACCCGCGACATGGCGGCGCGCTTCAACCGCACCTACGACGAGGAGGTCCTGAAGATCCCGGAGCCGTACATCCTGGAGGAGGTCGCCGTGGTCCCGGGCGTCGACGGGCGCAAGATGAGCAAGTCCTACGACAACTCCATCGCGATGTTCGAGTCGGACAAGGCGATCCGCAAGCAGGTGATGGCCATCGTCACGGACTCCACGCCGGTGGAGGAGCCCAAGGACACCGCGACGCCGCTGTTCCAGCTCTGGTCGCTGTTCGCCGACGCGGCCGAGCGCGAGGACCTCTTCGCGCGCGCCGTGGCGGGTGGGCTCGGCTACGGAGAGGTGAAGAAGGACCTGCTGCGGCGGCTGCTCGACACCTTCGGGCCCATGCGCGAGCGGCGCGCGGAGTTCGAGGCGCGCCCCGCCGACGTGGAGGACATCCTGATCGGCGGGGCGAAGCGGGCGCGCGCCATCGGCGCGCCGCTGCTCGCGAAGGCCCGCCGCGCGGCCGGCCTGGGCGCGGGCGGCTGAAGGCGGGGCGACGCCCCGCTCAGGACTCCGAGCGCAGGATCTGGTCGAGGCGCTCGCCCACCACCTGGGCCGACGGGCAGCGCTCGTCGGGCTGCTTGGCCAGCATGTGCAGGACCAGCTCGGCGAAGGCTTCGGGAATGTTCTCGGAGCGCGAGCGGGGGTCGGGCGGCGGCGTGTGGCGGTGGTGGTACGCCACGTCGCCTTCCGGGAACGGCACCTTTCCCGTCAGCATCTCGAAGAAGGTGACCCCCAGCGCGTAGATGTCGGCGCGGTGGTCGACCGACTCGCCGAGCGCCTGCTCCGGGGCCATGTAGTAGGGCGTGCCGCCGATCACCGTCGACGCGCGCCGTACCTCCTCGACCATCTTGGCCAGGCCGAAGTCCATGATCTTGAGCGTCTTCTTCTTGGTGAAGAAGAAGTTCCCGGTCTTGATGTCGCGGTGCACGATGCGCTGCTCGTGGGCGTACTGGAGACCCTGGGTGATCTGCACGCCGAGGCGCGCCGTGTCGCGGGGGCTGAAGCGGCGGCGCCGGCGCAGGATCTGCTGGAGCGGGTAGCCCTCGAGCAGCTCCATGGTGATGTAGTAGGTCTCGCCCTCCTGTCCGGCGTCGAAGACGGTGACGATGTTCGGGTGGTTGAGCGCGGCGGAGGAGCGCGCTTCGCGCAGGAAAAGCGCCACCGCCTTCGGGTGGTTGCGCATGTTGTCGGGCAGGCGCTTGAGCGCGACGATGCGCCCGAGCCGGCGGTCGCGCGCCTTGAACACGATGCCCATCCCGCCCCGACCGACCTCTTCGAGAATCTCGTAGCGGAACTCGTTGCTGAAGGCCTCGGCGCCCTCCACCTGGGCCGTTGCGCGCGAGCGCTCCACGCTACTGCGCTGCTTGCGCAGCGCCTCGATGCGGCTGCCCACGGTGGGCCGCGTCGCATCGCGGCGCCGGACCAGGTCCAGCAGCTGGAGGGCGCCCTCGACCTCGCCCGCTTCTTCCAGGCGCTTCGCCAGGCGGTCGCAGGCGTCGAGCGGCACCTGCTCTTCGCCGTGGGCGCTGACGATCTCCTCGATCTTGCGCGTGGCGAGATCCAGGTGTCCCTGGCGCTCGTAGGCGTCGATCAACAGGTGGACGGCTTCGCGGTGGTGCGGGTCGCTGCGCGGCACCTGCTCGAGGTTGCGGATCGCGCGCGCCCAATCGTCGTGCTCGATGGCGGCCTTCGCCGTCTCGAAGTACTCGCCGAGCTTCTCGAGGGCGTCGAGCCAGTGCGGCACGTCCTTCGCGCGCTCGAAGCACTCGGCGGCGCGGTCGTACTTGTGTGCGCGCGCGTAGAGCTCGCCGGCCCGCCCGTGCGCGCCGTCGGCCTGGCACATCTCCGCCGCCCGGACAAACTCTCCCTCCTCCTCGAAGAGATCGGCCGCCCGCTCGTAGTGGGCGAGCTGGCGGTGCAGCTCGGCCGCCTCGATCGGGTGGCCGGCCCGCTCGAAGTGCTGCGCCGCGATCTCCTTCTGGTCGCGCTCCGCGTGCTGGTGCGCCAGCAGCAGCTGGGCGATCTCGGTCTGGCCCTCGCGTTCCAGGGCCCGCGCGGCAGCGGGGACGTCGCCCTGGAGGTACGGCTCCACCGCGGGCGGGCAGCCCGAGAAGACGACCTTGTCGCGGTCGGTCAGGTCCACGACGACACTCACGGGCTGAAAGGATTCGATCTCCAGGGGCATCTCGACGACCCGGTCGCCGCTGCCCACCAGCAGGGTGTGGCTGCCCAGGGTCAGGCCCAGGCGCGCGGCGCCGCCGCGCGCGTAGCGCAGCGAGTAGGGGATGCCGCGCACGGCGACCTGGGCGTCCGAGGCCGGGCGCACGTCCCAGATCACCTTGACGTCGACCGGGCACTGCTGGGGGTCGAAGTCGAAGGCCAGGCGCGCCAGCTGTCCGCGCTCCACGCGGACCTCCTGCTCCTCGAAGTGCGCGGCGACGACGTCGTCGCCGTCGATCGGCTGCAGGAAGCCGTCGATCGACACGAAGTAGCGGCGCGGGGCAATGGTCAGGAACTGCGTCTCCCGCGACACCCGGCTGTGACGGGAGCGACCGAACAGCGCCGGCAGGCGCCGGGCGCCTTCGGCGGCCTCCGGACTGGTGATGCGGGGCCCGGCGCGGCCCTTGGAGCGGCGGCGCGCCAGCCGGACGTGGAAGGTCCCCCGCAGCTCGGGCGGGTAGGCGATCGAGACCACCAGGTCCCCGCGGCCACGGGCGAGCCGGAAGAAGACGACGGCCAGGACGACCAGCCCGAGCGCGCGGTAGACGGCGGTCTGAAGTGGCCGGCTCCAGGCGGCGTCGCGCAGGTCGTCGAGGGCTCCCTCCGGGAGCAGGCCCTCCACCGGGCTGAGCCAGCGGGCGAGCCGCACGCCGGCGCGCCGGCGCAGCTCCGCCCAGTCGGTCTCCTCCATGGAGAGGACCAGGCTGCCCACCACGCTGTCCCGGGTGGAGGAGCCCTCCGGCCCCTCGCCCGCGGCCAGCTGGCCGAAGGGCGCGTGGGGCGCGGGCTCCTCCGCCGGCGTCTGGGCGAGCGCCGGCCCGGGGAGCGCAAGCAGTCCCGCCCCCAGCGCTGCGAGCGCGCATCTGAGACGCAGCGGTTGGCCCATGGGTCCCAGGCTTCATCGGTCCCGCCTACCCCTCGGTTTACCCCTGGGTGAGGCCGCCCCGGGCGGATGGGGGCGCGAGTTGCCGGCCTAGGCGGCGGCGCCCGCCCGGGCGGGCCGGCGCCCGGCGCGGTCGCGGGCCCTCACCGCCACGGCCGCCTCGTGGAGCAGCGCCTCGGTCTCCTCCCAGCCCATGCAGGCGTCGGTGATCGAGACGCCGTAGCGGAGCGGCGCGCCCTGGCTCCAGCTCTGCCGGCCGGCGTGCAGGTTGCCCTCCAGCAGCAGGCCCAGCAGGGCGGGGCTGCCCCCGCGCACCTGCTCCAGCACGGCCCGGCCCACGCCGGCCTGGCGGGTGTGGTCCTTGTTCGAGTTGTCGTGGGAGCAGTCCACCATGAGCGGTCGCGCGACCCCGCAGTCCGCCACCAGTGCGGCGGCGCTCGCCACCGCTTCGGGCCCGTAGTTCGGCCGGCCCCGCCCGCCGCGCAGCACGATGTGCCGGTCGGGATTGCCCCGCGTCCGCACGACGGCCGCGGCGCCGTCGGCGGCGATGCCCAGAAAGCTGTGGGGGTGGCCGGCGGCGACCATGGCGTTGCGCGCCACCTCCAGGCCGCCGTCGGTCCCGTTCTTGAAGCCGACGGGCATGGAGAGGCCGCTGGCCAGCTGGCGGTGGGTCTGGCTCTCGGCCGTGCGCGCCCCAATCGCGGCCCAGCACAGCAGGTCGGCCACGAACTGGGGCGTGAAGGGGTCGAGCACCTCGCTGGCGCAGGGGATGCCGAGCGCGTTGATCTCGAGCAGCAGCCGGCGGGCGATCTCCAGGCCCGCCGCCACGTCGCAGGAGCCGTCCAGGTGGGGGTCGTTGATCAGCCCCTTCCAGCCGAGGGCGGTGCGGGGCTTCTCGAAGTAGGTGCGCATGGCGATCACCAGCTCGCCGCGCAGCCGCTCGGCCACGCCGACCAGTCGCGTCGCGTACTCGACGGCCGCAGCCGGGTCGTGGATCGAGCAGGGCCCCACTACCACGAGCAGGCGCCGCGCGTCGCGCCCGTGGATCAGGTCGCGAATCGCGCGGCGCGCCTCGAGCACCGTGGCGGCGGCGACCGGCGTCAGCGGAAGCCGGGCCTTGAGCGCACTGGGCGCGACCAGCGGCTGGATGTCGACCAGGTTGCGGTCCTCGATGCAGTCGGGCATGTCGTCTTCCTCCCCACGGCGTGGGCGGCAAAAAAAAGCCCCGAGATCTCTCTCAGGGCTTCGGAGTGACGTGGAATCGAGATCGCCGTTACGCGCTCACACGAGCCTCCGAGCCCGGCTGGACCACCAGCCGAAGCCAAAGTAGAAAAACGCGCGGGCGTTCACGGGCGACAAGATCATCTCCTAGCGCGTCTCATTACAGCACGGCGGGGCGCGAAGTCAACCGGGCCGGCTCGGACGCCTCCGACTCCGCTTGCCTTTTCGGGTTCCCGCCCCGATCGTGTCGCCCTATGGCCGGAGCGCAGGAAGGCGGCAGCGCACACGCACTCCCGGCGGTACACCGCCTGTTTCCCGGCGCCTTCTACGGCTGGTTCATCGTTGCCGGCGGATCGCTGCTCTCGTTCGTCGTGGTGGGCGTCGGCTTCTACGGAATGGCCGTCTTCCTCGACGGGCTGTGCAACGAGCGCGGCTGGTCGCGCACCTCGGTGTCGTTCGCGACCAGTCTCTACTTCGTTACGACGGGCCTGGCCGGCAGCCTGATCGGGCGCTCGGTCGACCGCCACGGCGCGCGGGGTTGGATCGCCGCCGGCGCGCTGGTGATGGGGCTGGCGCTGGTCCTGATCGGCCAGGTGGATGCGCCGTGGCAGCTCTACCTGGTGTACCCGCTGCTCGGGTGCGGCTTCGCCATGACCGGCGGCGTGCCCAGCAACGCCATCATCACGCGCTGGTTCACGGCGCGGCGCGCGCGCGCGATGAGCATCGCCCAGACCGGCGTCTCCGTAGGCGGCGTGGTGCTCGTCCCCTTCGCCACGCACCTGATCCTGAGCCAGGGGTTCACGACCGCCACCCGGGTGCTCGCCGGCCTGGTCGTCGCCGTGGTGCTCCCCGTCGTGCTGTTCGTGCTGCGCTGGGACCCGGCCCCCTACGGCCTGGCGCCCGACGGCGGCGCCCCCGCGCCCGCGCCGGCGCCCGGCGCGGAGCTCCGCGGGCGCCACTGGACGGCGCGCGAGGCCCTGGCCACCCGCGCGTTCTGGATCCTGGTGGCGGCGTTCGGCGGCATCCTCTTCTGCCAGGTGGCCGTGGCGATGCACCAGATCGCACTGCTGCGCGAGCGCATCGATCCCACCGCGGCGGCCTACGCGGTGAGCACCACCGCGTTCGGCAGCATCGTCGCGCGCCTGGTCGTCGGGGGCTTCGCCGACCGCGTGAGCAAGCGCCGCCTGGGGTCGGCGCTGATGCTGGTGCAGGCGGTGGCGCTGGTGGCCTTCGCCCTGGCCGCCGACGCGCCGCTGCTCTACGCCGCTTCGCTGCTGTTCGGCTTCACCATCGGCAACCTCTTCATGCTCCAGGCTCTGCTGGTGGCCGAGCTGTTCGGCGTGGCGTCGTTCGGCAGCGTGCTGGGGCTGCTCCAGCTGGTGACGCAGACGGCGAGCGGCCTGGGGCCCTTCGCCCTGGGCCTGCTCTACGCCGGCTTCGGGGGCTACGAGGTCGGGCTCGGCTTGCTGGCGGGCCTCGCCGTGCTCTCGGCGGCGTTCCTGTGGCGGGTCCCGGCTCCCAGCTAACGGACCACTGCGAGCTGCCGCGAGTGGGCGAGCAGCACGCCCCCGCGGCTCCAGATCTCACCGTCCTCCTCGAGGAAGCCCTCGCGCGCGACGCGCGTGCGGAAGACGCCCAGCGTGAAGTCATCGGGGCTCGCGTCCGGCAAGGGCAGGGGCTCGCGGAAGTGCACGGTGAGGTCCACGGTGGGCAGGCCGCCGGCGAGGGCGCCGTCGGCCACGCGCGAGAAGAGCGCCGGCGGGAAGGCGTCGCAGTAGGCCGCCAGCAGCGGCGCGTCGACCCGGCGTGGCTCGGCCGGCCGGATCCAGGCGCCCAGCAGGGCCTGGGTGCCGTTGCTGAAGGGGCGGTCGCCCAGCGCCCAGCGGTACTCGTAGCGATCGTGCATCTCGATGTGCTTCTCCCAGCGCGGGTCGCACTGCTCCGGCGGGGGCACCTCGGGCATGCGCGCGTCGGCCAGCTCGAGTGCGGCGCGCGGCTTGGAGAAGGCGGCCAGCGTCACTGCGATCAGTCGCTCGCCCTGGAGCAGACGGCCGCTGATGTTGGTGAGCGAGCGACCGCGCCGCTCGACCCGCGTCTCGATCCGCGCGCGGCCCTCCTGCGGCACCGCGGTGTAGTGCACCGTCAGCGAGCGGGGCGTCCGCGAAGCGTCGTCCACGGCGTGCCCCAGGGCGCGCAGCAGGATCGCCGCCAGGTAGCCGCCGTTGGGCCCCGCGACGATCCACCAGCCCGGGTCGAGGCGGGCCTCGTAGGCGCCCTCTCCGGTTGGACGCACCTCCGTGTCGGTGTCGAAGCGCGTGCTCACGAGGTGCTGCCCAGCTGGCGGAGGCGCTCGGCCGCCACGGCGGCCACCGCGGCCTGGAGGTTGTACGACGGGACGAAGCCCGCCATCGGGATGCGCAGCACCGCGTCGCAGCGCGCGAGCGTGGCCGGCGCGATCCCGGCGGCTTCTCCCCCCACGACGAACAGCACGCGCCCGCGCAGGTCGGCCTGCCAGGGCGCCGCGTGGCCGGAGTCTTCGATGGCCAGGATGCGCCGACCGCACGCGGTGGCGGCTCCGAGCACCTCCTGGGTCTTCTCCCACAGCACGGGCATGAAGCGCTGCGCCCCGATCGAGGCGCGCAGCGCGGCCCGCCGGCCGGCGTGGTCGAAGGCCGCGTCGACGAACACGCCCGCGGCGCCGCTCACCTCGGCGGTGCGGATCGCGAAGCCGGTGTTCCCGGGGTACGCGACGCCGGAGAGCAGCCAGGCGCAGCCGTCCCCGCCCAGCACCTCGTCCATGCCCGCGCCGGGCGGCGGCCCGCCGACCAGGGCGAGCACCTCGCAGGGCGGTCCGGCGCGGCGCAGCCGGTCGAACTGGCGCGGGCTCAGGCGGCGCAGCGTGACGCCCGCGACCCGCGCGCGCTCGAGCAGCGCGTCGAGCTCCTCGCCGTGCGCGCCGCGTCGCAGCAGCAGCTCTCGCACCGGCTCGCCGCGCGCGAGCGCGGCCGCGACGACGGCGGCGCCGCCGAGCTGACGCCTTTCGCCGTGGCTCGTCCGGTCCATGCTCTGCACCCGATCGGCGCGATACAGTAGCGGACCGGCGCCGAGCGCCGGCGCGGGGGCCCGTGAAGACTCTTCTCTCCTGGAGCAGCGGAAAGGACAGCGCCTGGGCGCTCCACGTGCTGCGCCGCAGCCGCGACGTCGACGTGGTCGGCCTGGTGACCACGGTCAACGAGGCCTTCGAGCGGGTCGCCATGCACGCGGTGCGCGCGGCCCTGGTCGAGCGGCAGGCCGAGGCGGTGGGGCTGCCGTTGTGGCGGGTGCCGATCCCGCACCCGTGCAGCAACGCCCAGTACGAGGCGGCCAGCGCGGCGATGCTGGGACGGGCGGGCGCCAGGGGGGTGGCGGCGCTGGCCTTCGGCGACCTGTTCCTGGAAGACGTGCGCCGCTACCGGGAGGCCCAGCTCGAGGGCAGCGGCGTGATGCCGCTGTTTCCGATCTGGGGCCTCGAGACGCGCGCGCTGGCGCGCGAGATGGTCGACGCGGGGCTGCGCGCGCGCATCACCTGCGTCGACCCTACCCAGCTCGACGCGTCGTTTGCCGGCCGGGAGTTCGACGCGGCGCTGCTCGCCGATCTGCCGGCCTCGGTCGACGCCTGCGGCGAGCGCGGCGAGTTCCACACCTTCGCCTGGGACGGGCCGACCTTCGCCCAACCGGTGCCGATCCGCGTGGGCAAGACCGAGCGGCGCGACGGCTTCGTCTTCACCGACCTGCTGCCGGCGGACTAGCCAAGCTCCGTGTTCGCTGTTCAGGGCTGGCTCGGGCGCTTCGAGATAGACTGTCGCGCGGAGTCGCCGTCGTGAACTGGCCTTGGAAGCGCTCGTTGCCGCCGATCGCGGCTCCCCTGGGAGTGACTGCGTTCTTCCTGCTCGCCGCACTCGCCTTCTGGAAGTTCCGCATCATCGACCCCGCAACGCTGGCGCGCGTCTCGCCTCAGACCGGCGACCTCTACGCTCAGTCCTACCCGATGAGCTCTTACGGCTTCAAGCTGCTCGGCTCCGGGGCGATCCCGTTCTGGAACCCGTACCAGCTGTGCGGCGCGCCGTTCCTGGCCGAGCCTCTCACCGGCTTGTTCTACCCCGCGAATCTCGTCTATCTGCTCTTCGAGACCGGCGCTGCGGCCGAGGTCTCACTGGTGATGCACCTGCTGCTCGGCGGCCTGGGCATGTGGGCGCTGGGACGCGCTCTTGGCTTCACCTCCGCCGGCGCACTGGCCAGCGCCACGACCTTCATCTGGTCGGGCTTCGTCTTCTCCAGGATCCACCAGCCGACGCTCCTGTCTGGAGTGTGCTGGCTGCCCGCCACCCTGTTCCTGGTGGAGAAGTCGCTGCGAGGCAGTCGCAGCGCTTCGTGGGGCCTGGTCCTGGCCATCGCCTGCCAGCTCCTGAACGGGGCCACGGAGGTCTTCCTGTACAACATGTACGCGGCGGCCCTCTTCACGGGGTTCCGGCTGGCGCCGCGGATCCGCGCGGGGGCCTCGCGTACCGCTGCCCGGCGGGCGGCGCTGCTGCTGGGGTGCGTCGTCGCCGGCGTGTTGCTGTCGAGTCCCCAGCTCCTGCCGAGCCTCGAGCTGGTCGGGCTGAGCGCTCGCGCGCCGGGCAGCCTGCCCCTGCACAGCGTCTTGTCTCCAACCTACAAGGGAGCGATCGCGCCCTTCGATTTTCTCACCCGGTCGCTCGTGAGCGTCGGCGACGTCGCGGTCGGCTTCCTCCCCCTGTTCGGCCTGGCCTTCGGCCTGGGCTCCAGACGCGTCGCGAACGCCTGGTGGTTTGCCCTGACCGCCGCCGTCACGGCGACCCTGCTGATCTCCGGCGGGTGGGCCTTCGAGATGTACTACGACACGCCACTCGGCGACCTGTTCCGGCGACCGAAGAAGTTCCTGCAGATCTACGCGCTCGCGCAGGCCCTGATGGCCGGGATCGCCCTGACGCGCCTCGAGGAATGGAGCTCCGTTCGGGTCCGCGGCGGACGCCTCTGGTCGAGCGTCGCCTGGGTCGCCGGCCTCTGCCTGGCGGGGGCGGGAATCGCGTGGCTGGCGTTCCGCGGCCTGGTCGGCGGGTACCTGCTGGGCGCCACCGCGCTGCTCGTGGTCTTCGGTCTGAGCGGACACGCGGGATTGCGAAGGGGCGTGGTGGTCGGCCTGTTGCTGCTCCAGGGCGCGAATCTCTTTCTCGGAGCCCGCAACCACTCCGTGCGCCCCGCCGCGCAGCCGCAAACGTTCGACCGCTATGCAAATCTGCTCGGAGAGCTCAAGCAGGCCGTCGGCCACGAGCGCATCTACCTCTCGCCGGCCCTCCCGAAGCCGGGTCTTTCGCTCAAGCAGGGCGTGTTGCAGGAGGTCCGCGTGGTCGTCGATTACGAGCCCCTGTGCTCGCGCCGCGCCGACGCCTTCTTCCGGCGCGTCAGCGGTTCGAACCGACCGGTCTGCACGAACGTGATGCTGGGAGCCGAGTCGAAGTGGCGCATGATGGACCTGACCAGTACCCGGTACTACCTGGCGCTAGCCGGGTCCGAGCTGGACCGCTTCCTGGAAGAAGCGTCGCAGCAACCCGAGCGATCGGGCTTCGAGCTGGCATCTCGGGGGCAGCTGGTGAGTGTTTACGAGCGGTCGGGCTACCTCCCTCGGGCCTATTACGTGCCCCGTGCCAGAGTCTTCGGCGGCCCCGAGCAGGTCCTGGCCGAGCTCGCTGCGCCGCGCTTCGAGTCGCGCGGAGAGGTGTTGCTCGAAGCCGAGCCGGCGCTCGAGTCCGGGCCGACCCGCCGATCCGCGGGGCGAGCGGAGGTGGAGATCCAGGTCGACGAGCCCGAGCGCGTCGCGGTCGAGGTCCGGGCCCCGCGGCGGGGATTCCTGGTGTTGACGGATTCGTTCTATCCCGGCTGGAGGGCGACCGCGAACGGCCGGGAGGTCCCGATCTACCGCGCGAACTACCTGTTCCGGGCGGTTCCGGTGCCCGCGGGAGGTACGCGGATCGTCTTCGAGTTCCGCCCGGACAGCTTCCGGGCCGGCCTGCGCGTGGGCGCCGCCACCGCCGTGGTCCTGCTCGTCGTCGGCATAGGCTCGATGCGGAAGCGCGGCCGCCAGACCTAAGGCTCTGTCTTCACCGACCTGCCGCCGGCGGTGGAGTCTTCAGGAGGGACGCGATGGCAATGCACACTTCGGCTCGCCGCCCGGTGCTGGTGACGGGCGCCACTTCGGGAATCGGCCTCGAACTCTCCGGCCTGCTGGCCGCCGAGGGGTTCCAGGCATTCGGCGGGGTGCTGCCCGGGGAGGACGCCGCCGCGCTCGCAAAGTCGGGCGCCGCGCTCGTCTCCCTCGACGTCACCGACCGGGCCAGCCTGATCGCGGCCCGGGACGAGCTGGCCAAACGGCTTGACGGCGCCCCGCTCTGGGGACTGGTGAACAACGCCGGCGTGGTGGACGCGGGCCCGATCGAGCTGCTCGACCTGGACGGCGCGCGCCGCGTCTTCGAGGTGAACCTGCTGGGTGTCCTCGCGGCGACCCACACCTTTTTGCCCTCGATCCGAGCCGCGCGCGGCCGGATCGTCAACCTCAGCTCGCTGTCGGCTCTCCTGCCTCCTCCTTTTCTGGGGCCGTACGCGGCGTCGAAGGCGGGCGTCGAGGCCCTGTCGGACGCGTTGCGGCGCGAGCTCCAGCCGTTTGGCGTCGACGTGGTGATCGTCCAGCCCGGAACCACCCGCACGCCCCTGTGGACCAAGGCGGACCGGATCGACCTGGCTCCGTACAGGGGGACGCCCTACCAAGCGGCGGTGGAGAAGGTGCGGCGCAGGGCGGTCACGAAGGGCGCGACGGGCATGCCGCCGCGGCAGGTCGCGCAGGCGATCCTGCGGGCGCTGACCGCAGAGCGACCGCCGCCGCGCATCCGGGTGCAGCGCAGGCGATCCTCTCGCCTGCGCTACCGCCTGCTGCCCCTGATTCCCGAGCGCCTCATCGACCGCATGGTCGCGCGGCAGGTGTGGGGCGAATGAGGGCGCGGTCCGGACCGCGCCTCAGGCCTTGCGGAACTCTAGGGCTTCGCCGGAGACGCGGGCGTCCACCAGGACCTTCGAGCCCTCGGGGAAGTCGCCTTCGAGGATGCGCATGGCGAGCGGGTCCTGGAGCATGCGCTGGATCACGCGCTTGAGCGGCCGCGCCCCGTAGTGGGGGTCGTAGCCCTTCTCGGCCAACAGCTCCTTGGCCGCGTCTGTCACTTCCAGCTCAAGGCGGCGCTCGACCAGCAGCGCGCGCACGCGGTCGAGCTGGATGTCGACGATGCGGGTGAAGTGCTCGCGGCCGAGCTGGTGGAAGAGGATCGTCTCGTCGATGCGGTTCAGAAACTCTGGCTTGAACTGTGCGCGCAGCGCCTCGTCCACGCGCCGCTGCATCTCGTCGCGCTGGCTCTCGTCCAGCTCGACCAGGAACTGGCTGCCGACGTTCGAGGTCATGATCAGCACCGCGTTGCGAAAGTCCACGGTGCGGCCCTGGCCGTCGGTCAGGCGGCCGTCGTCGAGAATCTGCAGCAGGACGTTGAAGACATCCGGGTGGGCCTTCTCGATCTCGTCGAACAGCACCACGCTGTAGGGGCGCCGGCGCACGGCCTCGGTGAGGTAGCCGCCCTCCTCGTAGCCGACGTAGCCGGGCGGCGCGCCGATCAGCCGCGCCACCGAGTGCCTCTCCATGAACTCGCTCATGTCGATGCGCGTCATGGCGTGTTCGTCGTCGAACAGGAAGGCGGCCAGCGCGCGGGCGGTCTCGGTCTTGCCCACGCCGGTGGGTCCGAGGAAGATGAACGAGCCGATCGGCCGGTTGGGATCCTGTAGACCCGCGCGCGCGCGGCGCACCGCGGCGGACACCGCGCGCAGGGCGTCGTCCTGGCCCACCACGCGCTCGCGCAACACGTCCTCCATGGAGAGCAGCTTCGCCTGCTCGCCCTCGAGCATCTTGTTCACGGGGATGCCGGTCCACTTGGACACGATCTCGGCGATCTCCTCGGAGGTCACCTCCTCGGAGAGCATCGGACCCTCCTGCTGGAGCGCGCCGAGGTGGCGCTGGTCCGCGGACAAGTCTTTTTCGAGCTGCACCAGCTCGCCGTAGCGGATCTCCGCCGCGCGCTCGAGGTTGCCGGCGCGCTGGGCGCGCTCGAGCTCCGCATTGAGCTCCTCGCGCTTCTCCTTGAGCTCGCGCACGTGGGAGATGGCGTTCTTCTCGTTCTCCCAGCGCGTCTTCATCGCCCCGCACTGGTCACGCAGCTCGGCGATCTCCCGCTCGACGCCGGCCAGGCGCTCGGCGCTGGCCGCGTCCTTCTCCTTCTTGAGCGCCTCGCGCTCGATCTCGAGCTGCATGCGCTTGCGCTCGAGCTGGTCGAGCTCCTCCGGCATGGAGTCGATCTGCACGCGCACGCGGCTGGCCGCCTCGTCCATCAGGTCGATGGCCTTGTCGGGCAGGAAGCGGTCGGTGATGTAGCGCTTGGAGAGGGTCGCGGCCGCCACCAGCGCGGCGTCCTGGATGCGCACGCCGTGGTGGACCTCGTAGCGCTCCTTCAGGCCGCGCAGGATGGAGATGGTGTCTTCGACGCTCGGCTCGCCGACGAACACCGGCTGGAAGCGCCGCTCCAGGGCGGCGTCCTTCTCGACGCGCTTGCGGTACTCGTCCAGGGTGGTGGCGCCGATGCAGCGCAGCTCGCCGCGGGCCAGGGCCGGCTTGAGCATGTTGGCGGCGTCGGCCGCGCCCTCCGCGGCGCCCGCGCCCACGATCGTGTGCAGCTCGTCGATGAAGACGATCACCTGGCCCTGGGCCTCGGCCACCTCGCGCAGCACCGCCTTGAGGCGGTCCTCGAACTCGCCGCGGTACTTGGTGCCCGCGATCATTCCGCCGATGTCGAGGGCCAGCAGGCGCCGGTCCTTCAGCGACTCGGGCACGTCCCCAGCCACGATGCGCTGGGCGAGCCCCTCGGCGATGGCGGTCTTGCCCACGCCGGGCTCCCCGATCAGGACCGGGTTGTTCTTGGTGCGGCGCGAGAGCACCTGCACGACCCGCCGGATCTCCTCGTCGCGCCCGACCACCGGATCGATCTTGCCCTTGCGGGCCTGGTCGGTGAGGTCGCGGCTGAACTTTTCGAGCGCCTGGTACTTGGACTCGGGATCCGGGTCCGTGACGCGGGCGCCGCCCCGCACGGCGGCCAGGGCCTTGAAGATCGCCTCCCGGTCGGCCCCGGCGTTGCGCACAGCGCGGGTGGCCGGGTCGTCCTTGTCCGAGGCGATCGCGAGCAGCAGGTGTTCGGTGGAGACGTACTCGTCCTTGAGGGCGTCGGCCTCGCCGAAGGCGGCCTCGAGCACCCGCGACGTCGCCCGGCCGAGCTGCGGCTGGGCGCCGCCGCTGACCTTGGGGATCCGGGTCAGGAGCGTCTCGAGCTCTCCGCGCAGCGCGTCGACCGACACGCCGAGCTTCTGGAGGACGGGGACCGTGCTGCCCTCGGGCTGGCCGAGCAGCGCCCCCAGCAGGTGGGCGGGTTGGATCTCGCCATGGCCCCGGGCGGCGGCCTGGGACTGGGCCTCCGCCAGGGCTTCCTGGCTCTTGATGGTCAGCTTGTCGAGGCGCATGGGGGAAGGCTAAGCACGGCCGGGCCGGCCACAACCCCCCCGCGCTGCCCGCGGCCTCAGCCGGTCTCGCGCTTGATCGGCACGAAGAGCGTGGCGTCGCCGCGCCGGATCAGCAGCAGGGCGCTCTCGTCCGACCCTTCGAGCTTCGCCCGCAGGTCGGCCACGTTCTTCACGTCGTTGCGGTCGACCTCGAGGATCACGTCGCCGCGGCGCAGCCCGGCCTCGCTGGCCGCGCTGCCGACCTCGACGTTGGTCACCACCACGCCCTTCGCGTCGTCGAGCCCGAGCCGCTCGGCCAGCTCGGCGGTCAGGTTCTGGGCGTGCAGACCGAAGTCGGAGACGCCCTCCTTGGAGGCGAGGCGCGTCCGCGGCTCGGAAGCCTCCAGCTCGCCGACCGCGACCTTGAAGGTCTTGCGCTTGCCATTGCGCAGCACCGTGACCTCGGCGCGCCGGTCCACCGGGGTCGCGGCCACCACGCGGGGCAGCTCGTTCCAGTCGCCGATCTCGTGGCCGTCGAACTCCACGATCACGTCGCCGTGCTCGAGGCCGGCGTCGTCGGCCGGCCCGTCGGCCAGGACCTTCGAGACCAGCGCGCCCTTCTCCTCGTTCAGCTCGAGGTGCTCGGCCAGCTCGGGCGTGACGCGCTGGATGACCACGCCCAGCCAGCCGCGGGTCACGTGCCCCTTGGCGCGCAGCTGCGGCAGCACGTCCTTGGCCATGTTGACCGGCACGGCGAAGCCGATCGAGGACTGGTTGGCGCGCGGGTTGATCGCCGTGTTGATGCCGATCACCTCGCCCGCCAGGTTGATCAGCGGACCGCCCGAGTTGCCGGGGTTGATGGCGGCATCGGTCTGGATGAAGTCGTCGTAGCTGCCCTGGCCGATGATGCGGTGCTTGGCGCTCACGATGCCCGCCGTGACCGTGTGCGCCAGGCCGAAGGGGTTGCCGATCGCGACCACCCACTCGCCGGGGCGGGTCGCGTCGGAGTCGCCCAGCGGCAAGGCAAAAAGGGTCTGGTCGGCCTTGACCCGCAGCAGGGCGATGTCGGTCTTCGGGTCGCGGCCGACGATCTCCGCAGCGAGCTCCGCCCCGTCCAGGAAGACCACCGTGATGCTGTCCACGTCCTCGACCACGTGGTTGTTGGTCACGATGTAGCCGTCCGGCGAGATGACGAAGCCGCTGCCGAGGCTCGGCACCTTGCGCTCGCGCCGGCCGGAGCGCGGCTCGAAGGGGCCGCCGAAGAAGAACTCCTCGAAGAGCTGGCCGCCCTTGACCGTCTTCGAGGTCCGGATGTTCACCACGCCCGGCGAGGCCCGCTCCGCCAAGTCGGCGAAGTCGCCCCGCGCCGGCACGCTCGCCTCGGCGATCCCGTTGCCGTCCTTCCAGAAGGCGTCGGAGCCCTCGGCCCCGTCCTCCGCGCTCCCGAACAGGTCGATGGCATGGGCCTCGCCCAGCGGGATGATTGCCGTCGCCACAGCGACCAGCAGGATCGAACCGAACCGACGCGTCCTCATGCGATACTCCGCTTGCTAGCTGTCCCGAACCTCAGACCAGCGGAATGGTGACATGGTACCTGCCCACTCCGCGCTGAACCACGATCAGGGCCTGGGGCCGCCCGCGCAGGTCGAGGACGGAGCGGCGCAGCGCCTCCTCGTCCTGCAGGCTACGCCCATTGATGCCGAGCAGCAGATCGCCGCGCCTCAGGCCGATGCGCTGGGCCCCCCCGCCGCTGCGCACGGATCTCACCACGTAGCCCCCCTTTTCGTGGGGCCGCAGCGTCATCCCCAGCATCTCTTCCACGAGCTGGTCGATCAGGCCCTTGGGGGCCTCCTCGGCCCGGAGCCGCAGCGTCTCGCGCACGCCGTCGCGCCAGGCTTCGATCTCCACCTGCTGGTCGGCGGTGACGCCGCCCAGCATCTCGAAGAAGGCGCGCGCCGAGCGCACGGGCCGGCGCTCCAGGCGCGCCACCACGTCGCCCCGGCGCATTCCGGCGCGGCTGGCCGGGCTGTCCTCGCGCACGCGGTTTACCAGAGCGCCGCTCGTGCCCTTCGGGAGCTTCATCAGCGCCTGAAGCTCGCCGTCCAGCTCCTGGAGCACCAGGCCCAGCCAGACCGGCGACACCTCGCCCTGGGCGATTAGGATCTCGACGATGCGGCGAGCCACGTCGATCGGGATCGCGAAGCCGATGCCCTGGGCGTTCTGGTAGATGGCCGTGTTG
Organism: Myxococcota bacterium; assembly: GCA_036482635.1. Classification (GTDB taxonomy): domain Bacteria; phylum Myxococcota_A; class UBA9160; order UBA9160; family SMWR01; genus JAZFWH01. The sequence goes on along the minus strand of JAZFWH010000125.1, from coordinate 13,697 downwards.
ACTGCGATCAGCTCCCCCGCGGCGTTGAGCAGCGGTCCGCCCGAGTTGCCGGGATTGATCGAGGCGTCGGTCTGGAGGAAGCCGTGGAATACGCGCCGGTCGGAGCGGATCGAGCGGTCCAGCGCCGAGATCACACCCGTGGTCACCGTGTGCGAGAGTCCGAAGGGGTTGCCGATGGCGATCACCGGCTCGCCCACCATCAGGTCCGCCGAGCTCCCCAGCGCGATCCATGGCAGCTTCTGGTCGGTCTCGACCGCGAGCACCGCGATGTCGTTGTTGGGGTCGGCGCCGATCAGCGTGGCGTCGAACTCGCGGCCGTCGGCGACCGCCACCCGGATACGACTGGCGCGCGCCACCACGTGCTCGTTGGTCAGCACGTGCCCCTCGGCGTCGATCAGCACGCCCGACCCCAGGTTCTGGGACGTCTGCGGTCCGCGGGGTTCGAAGAAGTCGCGAAAGAAACGCTCGAAGAACGGGTCTCCGGCGAAGGGCTGGAAGGGGTTGGAGCGGGAGACCAGGCGCTCGGTGGTGATGTTCACGACCGCCGGTGACACGCGCGCGACGACCCGGACGGTGGTCGTCCGGCGCAGGAAGGGGTCCTCGGCGCGCGCCACCGCGGCGCCCGACCCCACGGCCAGTAGCAATCCGAGCGCCGCAGCCGCCATCCACCCCATCCGATGCGCGCCGTCTGCCAAAGATTCACCCTCGTACCGCAAGTGAGCGTAGAACATGATAATTCAGCAGTGCTGCGGGGTCTCCTCGAGGATTTCCAGCGCCGCTTCGGCCGCCCCCCGGAGCGCGCGGCGCGCGCCCCGGGCCGCGTGAACCTGATCGGCGAACACACGGACTACAACGAGGGGTTGGTGCTGCCCTGCGCCATCGACCGCGACACCGTCGCGCTGGCGGCCCCGCGGGACGACCGCCACTTCCGCGTCTTCTCCCGCGAGCGGGGCGAGCAGCGCAGCTTCGACGCGGGGGCCCTGCGCCGCGGGAACGACTGGCTGGACTACGTCCAGGGGGTCGTCTTCGCCCTCCAGGAGCGCGGCAGCGCGCTGCCCGGCTTCGACCTGGCCATCGCCAGCGAGGTCCCGCCCGAGTCGGGCCTCTCCAGCTCCGCAGCCCTGGGGCTGGCGCTCGTCACGGTCTTCGACCTCTGCACGAAGGGCGAGCTCGATCCGCGCGAACGGGCGCGGGTTGCCCACCGGGGCGAGAGCGAGTTCGTGGGCGTGGGCTGCGGGATCATGGACCAGTTTGCCAGCGGCCTCGGGCAGCGGGACCGCGCGCTGCGCATCGACTGCCGCACCCTGGAGGTGACGCCGGTGCCGCTGCCGGCCGCCCGCCTGCGGCTGCTGATCGCCGACTCCGGCGTGCGCCGCGCCCTCGCCCACGGGGGCTACCGCGAGCGGCGCGAGGAGTGCGCCCGGGCCCTGGCCCAGGCCCGGCGCGCCGGCGTGGCGCCGCAGGGCGCCAGCGCGTTGCGCGACCTCTCGGCGGCGAGCCTGCCGGCGCTGGAGAAAGCCCTGGAGCCCACGCTCTACCGACGCGTGCGCCACGTCCTCAGCGAGAACGAGCGGGTCGACGCGACCTGCGCGGCGCTGGCCGCCGGCGACCTGGCCGCGGTGGGGGCCCGGCTGCGCGAGGGCATGCGCAGCCTGAGGGACGACTTCGAGGTCAGTACGCCCGAGCTGGACGCGCTGTGCGAGTGCGCCGACGCGCTGGCCGGTGTCTACGGCTCGCGGCTCACGGGGGCGGGCTTCGGGGGCTGTACGTTGCATCTGGTGGAGCCCGGCGCCGTCGCGGAGGTCGAGGCCGCGCTGGCTGCCGGCTTCGAGCGCCGCTTCGGGCGGCGCCCGGCCGTGTTCGCCGCCACGCCCTCCGACGGCGCGAGCGAGCTGCCGCTCTAGAGGCCGGCCTCCGCCCGGCGCCCGCTTCCGTTACTCGGCGCCTTCGCGCTGCGAGGCCTGCTCGGCGTCGCCCTCCGGCTCCTCCGGCGCCGCCGGCTGGGCGCCGCGCCGGACCAGCAGGAACTTCAACTCTTCGCCGCGCCGCGCGGTGATCAAGAAGCGGCTCTTGCCGCCGATCCGCTCCATGGCGCGGCGGAAATCGGCCAGGTCCCGCACGCGCGCTTCTTCGACGCGCTCGACCACGTCGCCCACGCGCAGGCCCGCCTCCGCCGCCGGCGACCCGCGCGCGACGAAGTAGACGTAGGCGCCCCGGTCGCTGTGCAGGCGCTGCTTGCGCTGGAGGTTCGCGGTGATCTCCTGCACGTGGAAGCCGACCTCGCTCTCTTCCTCGGCGGGATCGACCTTGGGCTGCGTGCCCATCACGATCTCCGCCCGGTGGATCTTGCCGTCGCGCACGAAGTCGAGCTTTGCCTCGGCGCGCGGCGCCACGCTGGCCACCACCCGCTGGAAGATGCCGAGATCCTCTTCCCTCTCCGCCTCGATCGGGTTCCCGTCCAGGTGCGTGAGGATGTCGCCCGGGCGCAGCCCGGCGCGGTCGGCGGGTGAGTCCTCGGCCACGCTGTTCACGACCACGCCCGCCGTGTCCGGCAGCCCGAAGTAGTCGGCGAGCTCGCGGTCGAGGGGTTGGATCGAGACGCCGAGGTAGCCGCGCTCGATGCCGCCCCGCTCCAGCTGCTCCATCACCTCGAGGGCCGTGTCGATCGGAATCGTGAAGCCGATGCCGCGCCCCTGGCCGCGCGAGTTGATGCCGACCACGCGACCGTCGAGGTCCACGAGCGGGCCGCCCGAGGAGCCCCGGTCGATCATCGCGTCGGTCTGGATGAAGTCGTTGAGCACGTCGGGGATCTCGAGGTTGCGGCCCTTGGCGGAGACGATGCCGAAGGACACGGTGCCGTCGAGTCCGTAGGGGTTGCCGATCGCGAGCACCCACTGTCCCACGCGCACCTCGGCGGCGGAGCCGAACGTCGCCGCGGGGAAGGGTGTGTCGGGCTGGATGCGCAGCAGCGCGATGTCGGTCTGCTTGTCGGTGCCGACCAGGCGCGCCGCGTACTTCTTCTTGCGGCCCGGGACGCTCACCGTGATCTTCTCGGCCTTGTCCACCACGTGGTGGTTGGTGAGCACGCGACCGTCGGCGCTCGCGATGACACCCGACCCCGTCACCTGATTGCGCCGGTCGTTCCGCTTGATGATGGCCTCGATGTGGACCACCGAGGGCTTGATCCGCTCGGCGATCTCGATGATGCGGCGCTCCAGGTCCTCGTAGCCGGCCGGCAGCTCGCCCGCGGCGGCGGGCGGGCCGAAGCCAAGCAGGGCGGCGGCCAGCGCGACGCCGCGCCGTCGCCGCGCCGATCGCCGAGCGCGGTGTGCATCAGCCATCCAGGGCCCTGCGCAGCGCGGCGGCCGCCGCGCCCGGGTCGTCGGCCATCAGGATCGCCCCCGTCACCGCCACGCCGCAGGCTCCGGCGTCCCGCGCGGCCGCCGCGTTGGACGCGTCGATCCCGCCCTGGGCGAGGACCGGCAGGCCGCACGCCGAGGCCGCGGCCAGCGCCGCCAGGCCCAGCGGCGGGCGCGCCGGCGCCTTGGAGAGCGGCGCGAAGACGGGGGCCAGCTGGGCGTAGGTCGCGCCGGCGCCCCGCTCGCGGAGCTCGTCGGGATGGTGGGTCGAGACACCCAGCAGCGCCGAGTCGCCCAGCAGACGGCGCGCACAGCGGGCGTCCACGGCGTCGAAGCCCAGGTGGACGCCGTCCGCGCCGATGGCGAGCGCGACGTCCGCGCGGCGGTTCACGACGATGCGCACCTCTTCACCCCGTTCCCTCGCCGCGCACCGCGCGGCCTCCGCCACGCCGTCGGCGAGCTCGAGCAGCTGCCGCCCGGAGAGCTCTCTCTCCCGCAGCTGCACCCAGTCCACGCCGGCGCGCACGGCCTGGGCCACGGCGTCCGCGAGCGGCCGGCGCGCCACGCCGCGGTCGGTCACCAGGCAGAGGATGGCGCGCGGCGGCGCGCTCAGAAGCTCGCGAGCCCGTCGAGCGGGCTCGACGCGGACGCGTACAGGCGCTGCGCCATGCGGCCCGCCTCGTACGCCAGACGACCGGACTCCACCCCCAGGCGCATCGCCCGCGCCATGAGCACGGGGTCCTTTGCGGCCGCGATGCCTGTATTCATGAGCACCGCCGTGGCGCCCAGCTCCATGGCGATGGCCGCGTCGCTGGCCGTGCCGACTCCCGCGTCCACGATCACCGGAACCTCGACCGTCTCGAGAATGATCCGCAGGTTGGCGGGATTGCGAATGCCCATCCCGGAGCCGATCGGCGCCGCCAGGGGCATCACCGCCGCACAGCCGAGGGCGGCCAGCCTCTGGCAGGCCACCGGGTCGTCCGTGACGTAGGGAAGCACGGTGAAGCCCTCGTCGAGCAGGAGGCGCGCGGCCTCCAGCGTCGCGGGGACGTCGGGAAACAGCGTGCGCGCGTCGCCGATGACTTCGAGCTTCACGAGGGGCGTGTCGAGCAGCTCGCGGCCCATGCGCGCCGTCGCGACCGCGTCCTCGCAGCTGTAGCAGCCGGCGGTGTTCGGCAGGATCGTGAAGCGGTCGGGAGAAACGAAGTCCAGCAGCCCCTGGCCCTTGGGCGCGTCGAGCGCGGTGCGGCGCAGCGCCACGGTCACGATCTCGGCTCCGCTGGCCTCGGCGCAGGCCAGGTTCTCCTCGAAGGAGGCGTACTTGCCGCTGCCGATGATGAGCCGAGACGTGAACTCGAACGAACCCAAACGATAGGATTCAGACACGGTTCAACCTCCCCCGATGGCCTCGAGGATCTCGATCCGGTCGCCCGACGCCAGCCGTCGCGTCGTGAAGGCGGAACGGGGCACGACGTCCCGGTTGACCGCCACCGCGATGCGGCGCCGGTCGATGCCGAGCTGCCGAAGCAGAACCTCGACCGTGCAGCCCGGCGGGACGGGGCGCGGCTCTCCGTTCACGAGGAGTGAGAATTCGGTGACGGACACGACAGGGCTCGGGCCGACGGCCCGATGAAGAGGCTACCCGAGGGGCGGCGCGGGTGTCAAACCGCAGGCCCAGATTCCCGCACGGTTTCGGTACGTTACCGGCCGGGAGCAGGAGGGGACCGACTTGCAGGGCGCGCGACCGACGCTGGCCGCCGTCGATCTCGGTGCGATCCGGGCGAACTTCGCCGAGGCGCGGCGCCACGCCGCGGAGCGCGAGGTGATCGCGGTGGTGAAGGCCGACGCCTACGGCCACGGCGTGCTCCCGGTGGTTCGCACCTTGCTCGATGCGGGCTGCGGGCGGCTGGCCGTCATGACCGTGGCCGAAGCGGCGCCCCTGCGCGACGCCGGCGTGGACGTGCCGGTGCTCGTGCTCGGCGGCGTGCACGACCCGGCCGAGGCGCGGGAGGCCGCGGCCCGGGGTCTCACCCCGGTGGTGCACCACGCCGGTCACGTGGCGCTGCTGCGCGGCGCCGCCGGCAGCACCCCCATCGCCGTGCACGTCGAGGTCGACAGCGGAATGCGGCGCATGGGGATCGCGCCGAGCGAGGCAGTGGCGCTGCTCGAGGCGGTGGCCGGCGAGCCGGCGCTCGAGCTGGCCGGCATCTACACGCACTTCGCGCGCGCCGACGAACCGGATCTCGGCCCCAGCCTCGAGCAGCTCGCCGCCTTCCGCGGCGTGCTCGAGGACGCGCAGGCGCGCGGTGTCGACCCCGGGCTCGTACACGTCGCCGCGTCGGGAGGGCTGCTGGCCGACAAGGCGCTGGCCGATGCGCTGCCGGCGGAGCGGGCGGTGCGCCCCGGTCTGATGCTCTACGGGGCGAGCCCCGCCGGGCACCTGGCCGCCCGCCTGCGGCCCGCCATGACGCTGCGCACGCAGGTGGTGGCGGTCCGGTCGGTGGGCACCGGCGATGGCGTGGGCTACTCCGCCGAGTTTCGCGCCGCGGCACCGACGCGTGTGGCCACGCTCGCGATCGGCTACGCCGACGGCGTTCCGGTGGCCGCCTCCAACCGCGGGAGCGTGCTGATCCGCGGGCGTCGCATGCCGATCGCCGGGCGCGTCTCGATGGACCTGGTCACCGTCGACGCGGGCGACGAGCCGGTCGCGATCGGAGACGAAGCGATCCTGTTCGGCGAAGGGCAGGGGACGCGGCTGCCCGTCGAAGAGGCGGCCGAGGCCGCCGGGACGATCTCCTACGAGCTGCTGGTGCGCGTCGGCTCGCGCGTGCCGCGCGTCTTCATCGAAGGCTGACGCATTCCGACGCCTGCCGCGCTGCGCGCCGCCGCATCGCCGCGCCGCGTGCAGATCGCGAGACCGCGTTTGCCGTCGAGGTTTGACTTCGCTGCCACGCCTCGGTACACGTGCCGACACACTCCTCGCGTCCCGGAGCCATCTCGATGTCCCCCCAGCCGCCGCCGCCCGCCGTCAGGCGCGCGCTGCTTTCGGTTTCGGACAAGACGGGCCTCGTCGAGTTCGCGCGCGGCCTGTCCGAGCTCGGGATCGAGCTGGTCGCGTCCGGGGGAACCGCCGAGGCGCTGCGCCAGGCCGGCCTCGACGTGGTGGACGTGGCCTCCCTCACCGGCAGCCCCGAGATGCTGGGCGGTCGCGTCAAGACCCTGCACCCGAGGGTGCACGGGGCGTTGCTGGCCCGCCGCAACCACGCGGGTGACCGGGCGGACCTCGAGCGCTACGAGCTCCCGCTGATCGATCTGGTCGTGGTCAACCTCTATCCCTTCGAGGCCACCGTGGCCAGGTCGGGTGTGAGCCACGAGGATGCGGTCGAGCAGATCGACATCGGTGGGCCGTCGATGATCCGCTCGGCCGCCAAGAACTCCGAGTCCGTGGGCGTGGTCGTAGACCCCTCCGACTACGCGTCGCTGCTCGAGGAGCTGCGCTCCGGAAACGGCTGCCTGGGCCAGGCGACGCGTCGCCGCCTGGCGGTCGTGGCCTTCGAGCGCACGGCCCGCTACGACGCGGCGATCCACGCGTACCTCGCCCGGGAGGAGGGCGCTGAGGACCCGCTACCCGCCCGGCTGCGGCTCGATCTGCCGCGCGCCGCCACGCTCCGCTACGGCGAGAACCCTCACCAGAGCGCCGCGGTGTACGGAGACTTCTTCGACATCGTCGAGCCGCTCCACGGCAAGGAGCTCTCCTACAACAACCTGGTGGACGTCCAGGCGGCCCTCGCCCTGATCCTCGACTTCGAGGAGGTGCGGGACGCCGCGGTGGCGATCCTCAAGCACAACACGCCGTGTGGGGTGGGCGCGGGCGCCAGCCCTCTCGAGGCCTACCGCCGCGCGTTCGCCACCGATCCGGAGTCGCCGTTCGGGGGGATCGTCGTCTCGAGTCGACCGTTCGATCTCGACCTTGCCCTGGAGGTCGACAAGATCTTCACCGAGGTCCTGCTCGCGCCCGAGTTCAGCGACGACGCCCTGGATCTGCTGCGCAAGAAGAAGGGCCGCCGCCTGCTGCGTTTCCATCCCGACCGCGTGCCGCGCGCAGAGCCCGAGAGTCGCCGGGTCTACGGCGGCCTGCTGGTCCAGGATCCCGACCTGGCTGTGGAGGAGGTCGCCTCCTGCGCCGTGGCCAGCGCGCGCAAGCCGGATGAACAGGAGCTGCGGGCCCTGGCCTTCGCGTGGAGGGTGGTGAAGCACGTGAAGAGCAACGCCGTCGTGTTCGCCGGCGCGGAGCGCACGCTGGCGATCGGCGGCGGTGCGACGTCGCGCGTCGACGCCGTCTACCAGGCGAGCCAGAAGGCGGCGCGCCTGGGCGTCGACCTGGCGGGCTCCGCGCTGGCCAGCGACGCGTTCTTCCCGTTCCCCGACGGCCTCGAGGCCGCCGCTGAGGCAGGTGCGTCAGCGGTGGTGCAGCCCGGTGGCTCGGTGCGGGATCCGGAGGTGATCGCAGCCGCGGACCGTCTGGGGCTCGCCATGCTGCTCACCGGCGTGCGGCACTTCCGGCACTGATCGGACTTTGATCGCTCAGGGGGAAGCATGCGAGTGCTGGTCGTGGGCACCGGTGGCCGCGAACACGCGCTGGCGTGGCGGATCGCAGCCAGTCCGAGCGTGGAGCAGGTGCTCGCGGCGCCCGGCAGCGACGGCCTGGCGCGAGAGGCGGTGTGCTTTCCCGAGGCGCGGCCCGAGGACGCGGCGGGCCTGCTCGCCCTGGCCTGCGCCCAGTCGGTCGACCTCGTGGTGATCGGGCCCGAGGCGCCGCTTGCGGCGGGCGTCGCTGACCGGCTGCGCGACGCGGGCATCGCGGTGTTCGGACCCTCGGGCGCGGCGGCGCGGCTCGAGGCCAGCAAGGCCTACGCCAAGCAGTTCATGGCCCGGCACGGCATCCCCAGTGCGGACTTCGAGGTCTGCGACGACCTGGAGCGTGCGCGCGAGCTCGTGCGCGCGCGGGCCGGGGCGTGTGTGGTGAAGGCCGACGGCCTGGCCGCGGGCAAGGGCGTCAGCGTGTGCGCCGATTCCGCGGCGGCCGAGCGCGCCCTGGAAGAGATCATGGGTGCGCGGCGCTTCGGCGACGCGGGCGCACGCGTGGTGATCGAGGAGCTCCTGGAGGGGGAGGAGGCCTCCTACTACGCGGTGACCGACGGCGAGCGGGTCGTCACCCTGGCGGCCGCGCAGGATCACAAGCGGGCGCTGGACGGAGATCGGGGCGAGAACACCGGCGGCATGGGGGCGTACTCGCCGGCGCCCGTGCTGAGCGAGGCCGTCGAGAAGCGCGTGCTCGAGGAGATCGTCCATCCGACGATTCGCGGCATGGTGGCCGAGGGCCATCCCTACACCGGGGTGCTCTACGTCGGCCTGATGATCGACGCCGCGGGCGCTCCGCGGGTGGTGGAGTTCAACGTGCGCTTCGGCGATCCCGAGACCCAGGCGCTGGTCGTGCGCATGGAGGGGGACTTCGCCGCCCTGCTGCACGCCGCGGCGCGGGGACAGCTCGAGCGGGCGGCGCCGCTGGCCTGGAGCGACGCGGCCGTCTGCGTCGTGCTGGCCTCCGGCGGCTACCCGCGCGCGTTCGAGAAGGGCAAGCGGATCGAGGGGCTCGACGCGGCTGAAGCCGACCCCCAGGTGGTCGTCTTCCACGCCGGGACGGTGCGAGCGGCAGACGGGAGCTTCGCCACCGCGGGCGGCCGCGTGCTCGGGGTGACCGCGCGGGGCCCGAGCGTGGCGGAGGCGCGCGAGCGCGCCTACGCCGCGGCGGACCGGATCCGCTTCGACGGCATGCACCTGCGGCGCGACATCGCCGCGCGCGCCACGCGGCGGTGACGGCCGACCCCTTCGGCGCCGCCGCGGAGTGGGTCCGCGGCGGCGGGCTGCTCGCCTACCCCACGGAGAGCGTCTGGGGCCTGGGCGCCGACGCCGTCTCGCCGCCGGCCCTCGAGCGCCTGCGCCGCTGGAAGCGGCGCGGCCTCGACGAGCCGATCTCCATCCTGGTGGAGGACCTGGAGGCTCTCGAGGCGCTGGGCTTCGCGCCGGGGGAGCGGGCCGCGCGCCTGGCCGCCGCATTCTGGCCGGGCCCCCTGACCCTGGTGCTGGCCTGCACCGGGCGCTTCGCCCCGGGCGTCGCACGCGCGGACGGTGCGGTCGGCGTGCGGTGCTCGTCCCACCCGGTGGCCGCCGCGCTGGCGCGCCGGCTGCGCGCCGAGGGCGTCGGGCCGATCACGGCCACCAGCCTGAACCGCAGCGGCGAGCCCGCGGCCCGCAGCCGCGACGAGGCGGCGGCCGCCTGCCGGCCCGCCGCCGACGCGCCGCAGCTTCTCGACGTGGAGGGGGCCGAAGCCGTGGGCACCGGCGACAGCACCGTGGTCGACCTGACCCGCCCTCGCCCCGAAGTCCTGCGCTGGGGCGCGCTGGGCGAGGCCGAGCTCGATCCGGTGTTCCGGACGCTCGGCGCGCCATGACGAGGGTCCGGGCCTTTCGCGCCCTGCGCTACGACCCGAAGCGCGTGGAGTTGTCCCGCGTGATCGCCCCGCCCTACGACGTGGTGGCGCCCGAGGAGCGCGCGGCGTTCTACGCCCGCGATCCCCACAACGCGCTGCGCCTCGAGCTCACCCGCAGCGTCGAGGAGGAGGCGCATACCGATTACACGGAGGTCCGCCTCGCCCTGGACGCCTGGCGCCGCGAGGGCGTCCTGGCGCTCGACCCGCAGCCCGCCCTCTACGGCCTGCGACAGCGCTTCACCACGCCGGAGGGCACGCAGCTGGAGCGCCGCGGCTTCTTCGCGGAGCTCCGGTTGGAGGACTACGATCGCGGGGTCGTGCTGCCTCACGAGCGGACACTCGCGGCGCCGAAGGCCGACCGCCTCAAGCTGCTGCGCACGACCCGCGCGAATCTCTCCAGCGTGCTGCTGCTGTACGAGGACCGCGACCAGCAGGTCGAGCATCGGCTCGCCCCCGACTTCGACGCGGCGCCGCTGGTCTCCGCGACCGACGCACAGGGCGTCGAGCACACGTTGCTGCGCGTATCCGATCCCGAGCGGATCGAGGCGGTGCGCGCGTTCATGGCCACCCGCCCGGTCGTGATTGCCGATGGCCACCATCGCTACGAGACGGCGCTGGCCTATCGCGACGAGCGGCGCGCCGCCGCGCCCGGGGGCGCGCCCGACGCGCCCCACGAGTGGATCCTCGCCTGCTTCGCCAACTCCTTCTCACCGGGAACGCTGTTGCTGCCCATCCACCGGCTGATTCGCGTGGGTGCGGCGCCCGGCGAAACCCGCTGGGCGGACCGCCTGCCCGGGTGGAGCCGACGCAGCGTCGAGCTGCGCAACCCCGAGCAGGTGCCGGCGCTGCTGGCCGAACACCTGGCGCCCCTGCGCGCGAGCCACGCGTTCGCGGCCGACGACGCCTCGGGCCGGCTGACGATCTTCTCCAAGCCGTCGGACGGGACGCTCACGCTGCGCGTCATCCATCGCGAGGTGATCGGCCAGGCGTTCGGTCTCGACGAGGAGGCGGTGCGCCAGGGCGCCATCGAGTTCCCGAAGGACGCGGTGCAGACCGCGCGCGAGGTGCGGTCCGGCCGCGGCGCCGTGGCCCTCTACCTCAATCCGCTCGCGCCGGACGATGTCTTCCGCGTCACCGCCTCCGGTGAGCGCCTGCCCCAGAAGTCCACGTTCTTCTATCCGAAGCTGCCCACCGGTCTGGTGTTTCGCCTGCACGAGGACGCCCCGGCATGAGAAGCCGTCGCCGCAGCGAACTCGAGGCCATGGCGTCGTTGATCCCGCGGGTGCTCGGCGACCTGGGGCTCGACGCCGCCGCCCGCGCGGCCCGGGTGGCGGAGCGCTGGGAAGAGGCGGTCGGCGGGGAGATCGCCCGCCACTGCCGGCCTACGGCGTTGCGGGGAGAGCTCCTCGAGGCGACCGTTGACTCCAGCGTGTGGTGCCAGCAGCTGCGCCTGCGCGCCCCCGAGATCCTGGAGGGGCTCCGCCGCGTGCTGGGCGAGGACGCGCCCTCGGACCTGCGGCTGCGGGTGGGGTAGAATCACCGCGATGGGCGAGACCGAAGAGCGCGGGGAGAGCGGCCAGGGCGAAGGCGGGCTGCGCTGCGACTTCTGCGGCGAGGCCGTAGCGCGGGTCCAGCGGGTGGCCCTCGACCGGGGCTACGAGCGGCTCCAGACGCCCCACCGGGTCCAATACGCCTGTTCGCGCTGCTCCGAGCAGAAGGAGCGCCAGCGGCTGGGCCTGCACCGCAGTTGACCCCCCCACCACCCTCGCCTAGATTTCGCGCCCGGTTCGGCCGCCCCCGGCCCACCTTGCTTTTTCGCCCGCCCCCGCGGCGGTCGAGTCGAGGAAAGCGACAGGTATGGTCAAGATCCGACTGGCCCGCATGGGTGCCAAGAAGCGCCCCAAGTACCGAATTGTCGCCCTCGACGAGCGCAGGCAACGCGACGGCCGCGCGCTCGAGTTCCTGGGCACCTACGATCCGCTGCCCGATCCGGCGCGGCTCGACCTCAAACTCGAGCGCGTGGAGGCGTGGCTGGCCCAGGGCGCGCAGCTCACGCCCGCCGTCCGCTCCCTGGTGCGCCGTGCCCGCCGCCAGCCGGGTGAGGGGGCCGGTTGAGATGGCGGAGCAGAGCCCTCCGGCGGTGCTGGTCGAGTTCATCGCGAAGGCGATCGTCACCCACCCCGAGTCGATCGCGGTACGCGAGCTGGACGACGGGCGGGTGCTGGAGCTAGAGACGGCGGCGGACGACCGCGGCCGGGTCATCGGTCGCCAGGGGCGCGTCGCGAAGGCGATGCGCGCCGTGCTCGGAGCCTCGCGCGATGGAGCGGACTGCCGCCTCGACATCGTCGACTGAGGCGCCCCCGGCCGGCTGGGTCGCGCTCGGTCGCATCGTCGCTGCACACGGGCTTCGCGGGCAGCTGCGGGTGCGCTACTTCGCCGCCGGCCCCGAGAATCTGCTCCGCGCGCCGGAGCTCGCCGTTGCGGCCCGGGAGGGCGACCCCGAGCCGGTTCGCTATGAGGTGGCCAGCGCGTCGCCGGGGCGCGCCGGCGAGGTGCGCGTGGCGCTGGGCGGCGTGGAATGCCGCGAGGCCGCCGAGGGGCTGAAGGGCCGGCTGGTGATGGTCGAGCACCGCCACCTGGAGCCGCTGCGGGAGGGCGAGTACTACGGCTACCAGATCGTCGGCTGCCGGGTCGAGGCCGAGGACGGCCGCCCGATCGGCACGGTGCGCGAGATCTGGGAGACCGGAGCGCCGGACGTGCTGGTGGTCGAGGACGAAGCGGGCGCGCAACATCTGATTCCGGCGGCGCGGGGCCTGCTGCGGGAGGTGGACTTCGAGCGCCGGCGCATCGTGATCGAGCTGCCTCCCGGCCTGTTGGATTCCGGGTAGGCCCGGACCCAGAGGCGGAGGGTGCGAGGGGATGCTCCGGATCGACGTCATCGCGGTCTTTCCGGGCCTCTTCGAAGCGTTCCTCCGCGAGTCGATCGTCGGGATCGCGATCCGGGACGGCCGCGTCGCCGTGGCGGTTCACGACCTGCGGGACTGGGCGACCGATCGGCGGCGAACGCTGGACGACGCGCCCTACGGCGGCGGACCGGGGATGGTGCTCAAGCCCGAGGCGCTGGTCGCCGCGATCGAGGCGCTGGCGGGCCCGCGGCCGCGGCGGGCGCGGGTGGTGCTGATGTCGGCCCAGGGGCGGCGGCTCGACCAGGAGCGCCTCGCCGGTCTGGGGCGCGAGGAGCAGCTGGTGTTGGTGTGCGGGCGCTACGAAGGGGTGGATCAGCGAGTGATCGATCTCGCCATCGACGAGGAGATCTCGATCGGTGACTACGTGCTGTGCGGTGGAGAGGTGCCGGCGATGGCGGTGATCGAGGGCGTGGTGCGCCTGGTACCCGGCGCGCTGGGCAATCCGGAATCGGTGCGAGCAGAGTCGCACCAGGACGGTCTGCTGGAGGGTCCGCAGTACACGCGGCCCGCCGAGTTTCGAGGCCTGCGCGTGCCCGAAGTGCTCCGCTCGGGCGACCACGAGGCGGTCGCGCGCTGGCGCGCCGAACGGGCCCGCGAGATCACGCGTCGCCGGCGCCCCGATCTGCCGGGGCCCCGAGGAGAGGAGTCATGAAGGCAATCGACGCCGTCCACCCGCGCAGCCCGCGCCGCGACCTGCCGCCGTTTCGATCCGGGGACACGGTGCGCGTGCACGTCAAGATTCGCGAGGGCGACAAGGAGCGCATCCAGGTCTTCGAAGGCGTCGTGATCCGCCGCCGCCGCGGTCCCACCGGAACGTTCAC
>JAZFWH010000124.1:0-14381 GCA_036482635.1 Myxococcota bacterium | reverse complement strand
TGACGAAGGAGAGCTTGAGGTTGGCCCGGCGCCGCGCCTCGCGGTAGGTCTTCTGCTCCGGGGTCAGGGGCGAGCGCTGTCGGCGCAGCCCGCGCTGCCTGAAGCGGCGCGCCCCGGGCTCGAAGTGATCTGTGCCGTCCGGCATGGCGCCGCTCCCGGGCAGGCTGTGCCGCCCTCGCTCCCCATTATGGTGGGCCCGCAGTCCGATTCCCACGACCGTCATGTCCGCTGCTAGAGCAAGCCCCGTGCCCGGATCCGAGTGCCAATGATTTCAGGTAGTTGGCCGGCTGGCGCGGGCCCGGGCAGCGCAGGCCGCGGCGTGCACCTGCAGCGGGTTCACTGCACCTTCGAAGCTAGGCGGCCCCGGCGAAGGTGGCCAGCGCCTCGGCCAGCGAGAGCGCGCGGGCGGCGGGGGTGTCGAGCACCGCGACCAGCCAGGGCGGGCGCTCGGCGGCGCACACGGCGAGGGGCGGCTCGAGCTCCGCCCGCCGCGCCGCCTGGGCGGCGTAGCTCGTCGCGTAGTCGGGCGGGCGCAGGTCGCGGGAGAGCTCCTGCAGGGCGAAGGGGTCGGGGGGTCCGGCCGCGGCCGGCGGTGCCAGCGGCGAGTCCTCGGCGCCCGGCTCGGGTCCGCCCCCGCCGAGCCCCGCTCCGTCACAGAGAATGGCTCCGCGCACCTGCGCCGGGCGCGCACCCGCGAGCAGCAGCGCGATGTAGGCGCCCAGCCCGCGGCCCAGCAGCGTCGCGCTGCGCAGGTGACCCAACGCCGCGTCGGCGTCACCCATCAAGAGCTCGCAGGTGTAGCCACCGCCTGCGGGCAGCGTCGAGCCGCCGTGACCGGTGAAGTCGAGGGCGAAGACGGCGCCGGGCCAGCCGGCGGCCGCTGCCGGCACCTCGGCGGGCGAGCGCTCGCCGAGTGCGTGGAGCAGCAGCAGCGGCCGGCCCGTCCCCTCGCGCAGGGGGTGGAGCGCCAGGCGGATCTTCGAGTGACGCAGGGAGATCGTCACGCCAGGAACTCGATCACCAGATCCGCCACGCGCCGGGGCCGCTCGATGTGCACGAAGTGACCCGTGTCGGCGAAGGCCTCGACGCGCGCGCCGGGCGGAAGGTAGGGGCGCACGCTGTCGGGTGTGGTTTCGGGGCCCATGGGCTCCGGCACCAGTCCGAGGATCCCGAGCAGGGGCACGGGGAAGCGCGACAGGCTCGCCAGCATCCACTGGGGTCGCCAGGGTCCGAAGCCGCCGAAGCGAAGGGTCGGATCGACCTTCCAGCGCCAGCCGTCGGCATCGCGCCGCGCCCCGACGGTCACCAGGAAGCGCAGCCAGTCGAGCGAGAGGCGCGGGTTCATGCGGCCGCGGCGCCGGGCCAGCTCGTCGATCGTGCCCGGCTTGCGCACTGCGCCGGCAGTGCGCCGCCGGTGATCGAGCCACTCGGCGAGCGATTCGGCGACGATCTGGCTGCGCTGGTGCTCCGCGACGTCCGGTTGTGGCCGCTCCGACGGCAGCCCGTCGACGACGACGAAGCGGGTGAAGCGGCGCGGCAGCGAGTGGATCAGGCTCATGGCGACGCCCGCGCCCTTCGAATGGCCGACGACCGGGAGTGGCTCGGCGCTCGTCGCGTCGAGCACCGACAGCATGTCGCGCACGTCGGCCTGCCAGCCGTAGAGCGCCGCGTGCCCCGAGTCGCCGTGGCCGCGCTGGTCCCAGGCGACGACGCGCCAGCCGGCGTCGGCCAACATGGGCGCGAAGACCTCGAACGTGCGCGCGAAGTCGAAGCCCCCGTGGGCCAGCAGCACGGGCGGCGCGTCCTCCCGGCCCCACTCGTGGACGGCGATCTCGACGCCGAAGCTGTCGACGCGGCGCACGCGATCGGGCGAGCGCGCGCCCGGAAACTGCGGGAGCGTCGGTTGACTTGTCGGTGCTTCCATGGAATGAACCCGCATTGAAACCGACTGCGGGCGCGTCAACAACTCGCGCGGGTCCGGAAGACGTCCCCGGAGGAACGGATGCCGAGAATGCGGTCCATCGTCGTCGTCGGCGCTTCCCTGGCGGGGCTGCGCGCGGTCGAGGCCCTGCGCCGCCTGGGCTACGACGGACGCCTGGCCCTGGTGGGCGCCGAGAGCCAGCGGCCCTACGATCGACCGCCGCTCTCCAAGGAGGTGCTGCGCGGGGCGCGCGAGCCCGAGCAGATCGCGCTCAGCAAGCCCGAACGCTTCGAAGCACTGGGTCTCGAGCTGCACCTGGGAGCTCGCGCGCTCGCCCTCGACCTGAGCGAGCGCGTCGCGGTTCTCGAAGGCGGAGAGCGCCTGCGCTTCGACGGGCTGGTGATCGCCACGGGTGCCACGCCCAGAAGGCTGCCCAGCGCGCACGACCTCGCGGGCGTCTACACCCTCCGCACCCTGGAAGACTGCCTGGCGATCCGCCGCGACCTCGAACAGAGCCCCCGGGTCGTCGTGGTCGGGGCGGGCTTCATCGGGGCGGAGGTGGCCGCCACCTGCCGACAGCGCGGACTCGACGTCGCGCTGGTCGAGACGCTCCCGGTCCCGATGGCCCACGCCCTGGGCACCGAAATCGGAACGGTGCTGGCCGACGTACACCGCGACCAGGGCGTGGACCTGCGCTGCGGGGCCGCGGTGGCGGGCCTGGTGGGCAGCGACCGCGTCGAGCGAGTCCGGCTCGGGGACGGGACGGAGCTTCGCGCCGACCTCGTCGTCGTCGGCATCGGCGTCGCGCCCGAGGTCGGCTGGCTCGAGCCGTCGGGCCTCGCGCTCTCCGACGGGGTCGTCTGCGACCAGACCCTGGCCACCAACGCCCCCGGTGTCGTGGCCGCCGGCGACGTCGCGCGCTGGTACAACCCGCGCTTCGGCGAGTCGATGCGGGTCGAACACTGGACCAACGCGGTGGAGCAGGGCGAGGCCGCCGCGGAGCGGCTGCTGGCGGGTCCCGAGGGCGCCGTGCCCTTCGCACCGGTTCCCTTCGTGTGGTCGGATCAGTACGAGCTGAAGATCCAGTCGGCGGGCCACCCCAAGCCGGACGACGAGATCCAGATCGTCGACGGCTCCCTCCAGGAGCGGCGCTTCGTGGCGCTGTTCGGCCGGGCCGATCGGCTGGCCGGGGCGTTGGCGTTCAACCGCCCTCGTCAGCTGATGGCGTACCGCAGGAAGCTGCGCGAGGGGATCGGCTGGAAGGACGCCCTGTCCGAAGCGCGCTAGCTGCCATCAGCCCGCGCCGCCGCGTCAACCCACTCTCGCGCCGCCGACCGCACACACGCGGTTCCGGCCCCCGGCCTTGGCGCGGTAGAGCTGCTCGTCGGCGGCCTCGACCAGCGCGGCCGCGCTCTCCCCTTCGTGCCGACCCGCCGCCACCCCGATGCTCGCGGTCAGCTCCTCGCTGCCGTCCGCTCCGAAGCCCGCGCGCGCGACGCTCTCGCGCAACTTCTCCGCGAAGGCGACGGCGCCGCCGAGCGAGGTCTCCGGAAGGATCACCGCGAACTCCTCGCCGCCGTAACGCGCCACCAGGTCGTGGGCGCGTGAGTCTGCGCTGATGGTGCGCGCCACCTGCACCAGCGCCTCGTCGCCGGCCCTGTGCCCGAAGCGGTCGTTGTAGGACTTGAAGCGGTCGATGTCGAGCATCACCAGCGCGAGCTCGCGCCCGTAGCGCTGCGCGCGCTCGACCTCGCGCTCCAGGGCTTCGTAGAAGTGACCGTGATGGGCGAGACCGGTGAGCGCGTCGCGCTGGGCGCGTTTCAACGTCTCCTCGTACTGGCGGGCGTTGGAGATACCGACGGCCGCGTGGCCGGCGATCGCCTCGAGCAGGTTCAGGTCGTCGTCGCCGAAGGTCTCGCGGTTGCACTTGTTGTTCACGTTGAGAACACCCATCACGGTGTCGTTGAGGATCACCGGGGCGCTGATCAGGGAGCGGGTGTAGTAGCGCTCGTGGTTGCGGCGCCGGAAGCGGTCGTCGCGCTCCACGTCTCGCACGATCAGCGAGCGGCCGCTCTCCGCGACGAAGCCCGAGATGCCCTGGCCGAGGCTCATCTCGGTCTCCTTCACCACGTGCTCGGGGAGTCCCCGCGCGGCGAAAATGCGCAGGTGCGAGTCGGAAGCCATCAGCAGGATCGAGCCGATTTCCGCGCTCAGGTGGCAGAGCGTGCGCTCCAGGAGCCGCTCCAGAACCTGCTCGACCGCGAGGGTGGAGGTGACATCGCGGATCGTCTCGTAGAGGATCTGAAGCTCGTCATTGCGCCGGCGCAGGCGCTCGAGCTCCGAGGGCGGAGCGGGCTCTCCGAGTGCCTGAGCCGAATCCATTCTCTGGGCGCTCCTCCGGGCTGGAATCGTCACGGCGGCGGGCGGGCTTGAGCCGGCGCCGGTGTGGCGGGGCGGACGCGGCGCCCTACAGCTGTGCTCCCTTTCCTCCGATTGACGGAACGGGCGGGACCCTCCGGGGACCCGCACGGCGGAGAAGCGATGCTCTCGCTCCAGGCCGACGAGCAGATCGATCGAATCTCGGCGCGTCTCGCGGACAGCGGCGCGCTGGCGATCCTGTTGATCGAGGTGGAGCCCCTGGCGCGGATCGAGCGTCGCTACGGCGCGGATGCCTACCAGCGTTCCCTGGAAGGCCTGATGGGCCTGGTGCGCGAGGTCGCGCATGAAGAGGTGCCAGCCCAGGACGTCCTGGTGACGGAGGACCGCTCCCGCGACGCCATCCTCGCGTTCTTCTTCCGCCCCCGCAGTGATCAGTCGTTCTACCGCTCGAAGCTGCGAAAGCTCGCCAGCCGCACCGCCGACGAGCTGACCCGGCAGGGAAGGCGCGCCGTCTACCCCTACCATCGCGATCCCCTGGACGTGGGCGTGGGCATCAGCGTGGTGCTGGACAACCCCACCGTGAAGCGCGCGCGCCAGCTTTCCCAGGCCGTGGAAAAGGCGCGGCACGACGCACAGCTCGCGGCCCGCCTGCGCACGCGCGAGACCGGCTGGCGCCTGCTGGAGGTGATCCTGGCGGGGGAGCTCAACGTGCGCTTCGAGCCGATCGTGGAGCTGCGTTCCGGCCGGGTGATGGGCTACGAGGCGCTGACGCGCGGACCCGAGGGCACCCACCTGGAGACTCCCCAGATGCTCTTCCGCAAGGCGGAACAGGCGGGCCTGCTGTTCGAGCTCGACTGCCTGTGCCGGCGCGTGGCCCTCGAGCAGGCCCGCATACTCCCGCGCGAGAGCAAGCTGTTCCTGAACTGCCTGCCCACCGCCATCGGCGATCCCAACCTGCGCGACGAGGGCCTGCGCAAGAGCCTGGAGGGAGCGGCGCTGCGCCCCACCGACCTGGTGCTCGAGATCTCGGAGAGCGAGTCGATCGAGAACTTCGGCGTGTTCCGGGAGGTGAGGGACTCCTGCCGGGAGCTCGGCATCGGAATCGCCATCGACGACGCGGGGTCCGGGTACGCGAGTCTCGAGGCGATCATGGAGATCGCACCCGACTTCGTGAAGACGGACCTGGGGCTCGTGCGCGGCATCGACACGGACCCGCCGCGCCAGCAGGTGGTGAGCGCGCTCCACCGCGTGGCGCGCGGCATCGGTGCCGTGGTGATCGCCGAGGGCATCGAGACGGAGGCGGAGCTCCAGGTGCTGCGCGATCTCGGCATCGCCTACGGACAGGGCTACCACTTCGGCGGAGCCCTCTCCAGCAGGAGCGAGTCCGAGACAGAAAGCTGACCCGCCGCGCCCGCCTTCTCCGCCAGACCCCGCCGTTCCGTTGCCGGGCCGCAGACCCGTTCGTGGTAGGCTGGGGACCGCCGGCAACTCCGCTGTAGAGCCGAACTCGCGGAGGGAGACCCCTGAGACGACCTGCGTCCGGCGCGGCTGCACGGCCGCGTTCCCGAGCCGCGCTTCCCGCCCCCGCGCTCCTGCTGCTCGCCCTCGCGGCCTGCGGCGCAGTCGAGCGCAGCGACGAATCCGCAGCCGCGCCGCGGCCGGATCTCCTGCTGATCACGATCGACACCCTGCGCGCCGATCACCTGGGCTGTTACGGATACGCGAGGGCGACGTCGCCCCACATCGACCGGCTGTGTCGGGAGGGCGTCGTCTTCGAGGTCGCGTACGCCCCGATGGGTGCGACCGGGCCCTCGCACGCGAGCCTGTTCACCTCCCGCCATCCCTACACCCTCGGCGTGGTGCGCAACGGGCTGGCGCTTCCGCCGGAGCACACGACACTCGCCCAGCTCCTGGGCGACGCCGGTTATCACACGGCCGCGTTCGTGAGCTCCTTCCCTCTCTCGAGCCGCTTCGGCTTCGCTCGGGGGTTTGCACACTACGACGACACCTTCGACGAGCAGAGAGCCAGCCTGCCCCGCAAGCGCTGGGCGGGACAGGAGGTCCGCGGCGGATTCGACCGCCGGGCCGTCGATACCACGCGCGCCCTGGTCGAGTGGCTGAGCGCGGCGCCACCCACCGAGCCCCTGTTCGTCTGGGTACATCTCTTCGACCCCCACGAGCCCTTCCTGGCGCCGCCGCCCTACGCGGGCCGGTTCAGCCGTCCCGCCCAGGACGTCGGGGATCGACTGACCGCGCTCTACGACGAGGAGATTCTGTACGCGGACGCGCACGTCGAACGGATCGTCGCGGCCCTCGAAGGCAGCAGGCGACCGCGCGAGCTGCTCGTCGTGCTCAGCAGTGACCACGGCGAGGGACTGCTGGACCACGGCTGGCTGGGACACAACCGCTACATCTACGAGGAAGAGGTCCGCGTGCCGCTGGTCTTCCGCTGGCGGGGGCGGCTGCCGGCCGGGCTGCGCGTCGCGCAGCCGGCGCAGCTGATGGACGTGGTCCCCACGCTGCTCTCCCTGCTCGGGCTGCCCGGCGACGGCCTCCCGCTCGACGGGGCGGATCTCTCGCCCTTCCTGACGGCGCGCGCCGAGGCAGCCGATCCGAGCCGCGCGGTGTTCCTGCAGCGGCCCTACTTCCCGGAAGGGCGCCCATGGGTCGACCGCAAGGAGCGCGGTTGGGGCTTCGGTCTGCGAGCGGGACGCTGGAAATACTTCGAAGCGCCGGAAGAGAACCGGCGGGAGCTCTACGACCTGGAGCGGGACCCGCGCGAGCGCGACAACCTGGCGGACCGGGAGCCGGGACGCGCGCGGGAGCTCGCGGGGCGGCTGGCGCGCTGGCGCGCGGAGCAGGGCTCCGCGCCGCCTCGGGTCACCGCGCCGCTCCCGCCCGACGTGCGCGACGGGCTCGAAGCCCTCGGTTACCTGGGTGAGACGGAACGCGATGCAGCCGAGTGAGGACGGCCCGCGCGCCGCCGGGAAGCGTGGCGCCGCGTTGCGACGCAGCACCTGGCCGTGGATCCTGGGCCTGCTGGCGCTCGCCGCCGGACTGCGCCTCGCGGCGATGGAGCAGGTCGCGCCCTACCGGTTGGTCGGCGACGAGGTCTACTACGTCATGGTGGCGACCCACCTGGCGGAGGGGCAGGGCTACCTGTACCGCGATTCGCTGGGCGTCGAGAGCCGCGCCCTGAGGCCACCCGCCCACGCGGCGATCCTCTCCCTCCTCGTCGGCGGGGGGCGCCGCCCGCTGCTCCAGCTGCAGGTCGCGCTGGGAACGCTGCTGGTCGTGTTGACGGCCTGCCTCGCCCGCACCCTGTTCGACGCGAGAACCGGTCTCGCGGCGGGCCTGATCGCGGCGCTCGACCCGACGCTCGTCGCGTACAGCCACTACCTGTGGTCCGAGACGCTGTTCGCGGTGCTCGTGACGGCCGCGCTGATCGGAGTCGTGCGCGGGGGGCGCGCACCGGGCGTGGGCGTCGCCGCGCTGAGCGGCCTGTTGTTCGGAGCCGCCGCGCTCACCCGGGAGATCGCCATCCCCGTCGCCGCCGCCTGCGCCCTGTGGTGGGCGACCGCCGCCCCGCGCGGCCTGCGTCGGCGGGCCGCCGCGCGAGGCGCCCTGCTGCTGGCCTGCGCCACCCTGGTGGTGCTTCCCTGGAGCTACCGCAACTACACGGTCTTCGGACGCGTGGTGCCCGTGGCCACGGTCGGCTGGTTCGCCGCGGCCGAAGGCAATACGCTGGAGGGATCAAGCTGGCTCCAGGTGGGCCCGGAGGCGCGGGGGGAGCTGATCGTCGAGTACTCTTCGCGACCCGACGAGATGCAGCGGCTCGACTTCGCGCGCCGCTACACTCTGGAGCGTATCCGTGCAGAGCAGCCCACATGGATCTTCAAGAAGCTGGTCCGCACCGCCGTGCGGCTGCTGGGGCCCGACGAGTCCATCGGGCAGAAGATCCGCGCCGGCGCCTACCGCGACGCGACCCCAGCGCTTGCGCGCGCGTTCCTCGGCGCGAGCGTCCTCTTCGACGCGTTGATCGTCCTCGCGGGCATCTGGGGCATCGCGGGAGCCCGCGGACGCCCGCGCAGGCTGCTTCCGTGCCTGGTTCTGGGGGTGGTCGTCGCGCTGCACGTGGTCGCAAACGCGACCTCCCGCTTCCGCATGCCCTGGATGCCGCTGCTGATCGCCTACGCGAGCCACGCCCTGCTCAATCGGCCCGGCCTGCCCGGAGTCCGTGCGCCGCTCAGTTCCGAGGAGTGATTCCATGCAAAAACTGATCAGCTACTTCGACGTCGACTGGAACCGCAAGACGCGCTCCGGCCTCATCACCCTTACCTTCGACGACCGCACGAGGGAGGAGCTGCGCGTCCCGATGGACGAGCTCTTGCTATTGTGCGGCCTGCTGCGCAGCGAGAAGCCCGTCTACTTCGAGCCGAAGGGGGAGACCTTCTCCACCCACCCGGCTGCGGTCGACGACACCCGCTGACGCACCCGGCGCTTGACGTCGGCCCTGGACACGGCCAACATGGCATGGTCCTCGCGCTCGCGGGGAAGGCGATGACGCCGCAGGAAATCCTCACTCTCGCGCGGTCCACGTTTCGGGTCCTGCTCGATTCCGAGCGGACCGCCGACATCCACGTGGCCGAGGAGCTCACCGGCCGCGCGCGCTACGCCCGGCTGCGAACGAGTCTGCTCGAGTCCGCGGAGGCACGCGAGCTGCTGCGAGACCAGCCGGAGCTGTGTTCGGCCCAGCTGGACTTCGCCGCGCTGCGCCGACTTCCCGCGGACACGCTCGGGTTCGCCTACGTGGAGCACCTGGATCGCAACGGGCTCTTCGCCGACTCGCAAGCCGCGCCGACCCACCACGTCGCCGACCCCAGCGTCGCCTACCTGATGCGGCGGTTCCGCCAGACCCACGACGTGTGGCACGCGCTGCTGGGCCTGGGGACGGCGGGCCACGAGGAAGTCATCATCCACGCCTTCAGCTGGGGACAGCTGCGGCTGCCGGTGTCGGCCATGGTCGTGGTGTTCGGAACGCTCAAGCACATCGTGCTGGAAGCTCGCTGGGGCGCACTGCGCCACGCGCTGTGGGAAGCCTACTGCCACGGGCGCGACGCGGCTCCGCTTCTGCCCGTGTACTGGGAGCGGATCTGGCAGGAGCCACTCGAACGGGTGCGCGTGCGCTACCGGGTGCTGCCGTGCTCGCGCGTCTACGTCGACGGCAGACCGGTGTCCGGTCGGTCCGCCGCGGGCGGCCGGGACATGGCCTGCGAGAGCGGACCCAGATCGACCCGCCGCCACCAGGCGCCGGTGCGGCGCCAGCTCTGCCAATCGCTGAATTCATACCGGTAGTAGTGATACCGGACGAAACGGGGCGGCTCCCCAGCGAAGGGATCGCCGGCGAGCAGGCCCACCACGTGCGGTGAGCCTTCGAGCAGGCGGCGCGCGAGTCGCTCCAACCAGTACTCGCTGCGCTTCGGGTTGAGCGCCGCGAACCACATCTGCCAGTCGAGTCGCGGTTGGTGGGGTGCCACGAAGCCGGGGCGACGCTCGAGGTCGCCGGGCTTCCAGCGGAACGCGTAGCTCTGCCAGCTGCTGCCATCGCGACTGCCCTGGATGACGATCTCCGGCCGCTCCGTGGTCATCGTGCGAAACAGGCCGTAGCCGTTGATGCTGCGCAGGGGCTGCAGGGGGCCGAGAATGTAGGGCTGGCCCCAGGCCTCCAGCTGGCCCGCGCAGCCGGTCAGGAAGACGGCGACCGGAGCGGGCAGCCGGCGCGGTCTCTGGGTGAGAGCCATCTCGCGCACCAGGCTGAGCCCGCTGACGAACAGCAACGATCCCGCCAGCGCCCAACCGACGCCGCGCCGCCAGCCGCGCGGCGCCGCGCGGGGCGCCGGCCTGCCTGCCCAGGCGAGCCAGCGCCGGGGCACCGCGCGCAGCATCAGCCGGTCGTCGAGCAGCGGCACGCACAGCACGACGGCGAGCAGATTGAAGAAGCCGTAGTTGCCCGTCGCGGCGATCAGCAACTGGAACAAGAGGAGCGCCAGGGCGGCGAGCTGGCGAAAGCGCCGGGGGGCGAAGATGAGAAACGGCACGCCGATCTCGATTGTGAACATCACCACGACAGCGATCTGCTGGAACCATGCCGGGAGCTGGTGAGCGAACCAGCCAACCCATGTGGGAAGCGGTGTCGTCTCGAAGTGCACGGCGAGCGCCGTCAGGCCGCGCCAGGTCCCGTCTCCCGACAGCAGCTTGGTGACGCCCGAGAGGAACATGAGCTTGAAGAGCAGGCAGCGCAGCAGCCAGACGCCCGCCGTCGAGAACGCCGCCTCGCGCAAGGGCCGCGTTCGGAGCTGCGCGGGTGCCAGAAACAGGGCCAGCAGGCCGGTCTCCAGCAGCAGGGCGTCCCACTGGAAGCTCAAGAAGACCTGACCCAGGACGGCCAGCGACAGGTAGTGGACCCAGAGCAGGAACGACACCGCGAGCGGGGCGAGCCCCGCGATCAGGAAAAGCGAAAGCAGGACTCCCGCTGCGCAGAGAGCGTGGAGGGCGAGATCGCCGCAGCCGAACCAGCCCAGCGTCGGCAGTCGCCGGTACGCGTCCGCGCCGAGCTGGCTTCGAGCCGCCTCGAGCAGGTCGCAGGCCGGCAGCATGCCGTCGCCGCCCACCAGGCCGTGGATCTGCACCCACAGGGACGCGAAGGCGATCAGGTACACGAGGCCGAGCAGCCGGAGGAAGAGCCAGCCTACCAGGAGATGACTCGACGCCCCGTCGCGCGCCGGGTCCTCCCTCCGCCGGAAGCGGCGGCTCAGTTCCTGGAGCCAGTGACCCATCGCGGAGCCTCGGCCGACCGCTTACCATGCGCCAACCGAGCCCGCGTGTCGACGCAGGAGATCAGGGCGTCAGGATCTGCGCCATGACCACGCCGTGTGGCTCGCCCTCGTCGGTGTCCAGCGCCTCCACAGAGGGCAGCTTGGCGACGATCGCCTCGACGCGCTCCGCGAGCCCGGCGTCGCTGTCGACGAAGTGCAATCCCAGGCCCCGCCCGCCGTCGTCGTGCGCCACCTCCGCGTTCACGATCAGCGCTTCGCGGGAGCAGGCGTCGTAGATCGCGAGTCGCAGGCGGTCGCCGACCTCGACGGCGGGGTGCGGCTCGACGCGCATTCCGCCCACCGACAGGTCGCGACCCGCCAGCACGTGGAGCACCGACTCGGCGTGCTCGTCGAGGGCCACCACCTCCCGGGCAAAGGGCTTGCGCGGGTGGCGCCGCGCGTCGTCGAGCGCTGCGTCCGGGGCGCTCTCGGCGGGTACGGCCCGCGGCGGCTCCTCGGCGGCGGCGTCCGGCTCGGCCTGCTCGGACGCGACCTCGGGGGCGGGTGCTTCGATCGGCGGCTCCTGGCGCGGGGCCTGTTCGGCCGGCGCGTCGCTGTCGGCGGGCGGGTCGCCGTCGGCCGGGCGAAGCCGCGGGAGCGACACGGCAAACCGCGGAGCCGCGGGGCCCGACGGCTCGTGGCGCTGCGGCAACGTCACCGGACCCTCGCTGAGCTGCCCGAGCAAGCCGCTCAGCGACTCGCGGGTGCGCGGATCGAGGTTCTCGAAGACCACCACGAGCGCCACCCCGTCCGGCCCGCCGAACATCCCCCGCCGGGTGGAGCGCACGACCCGGCCGCGCAGGGTCAGGCGCCGTCGCTTGCCCAGCTCGCGGGGAACGCTCACCGCCAGGCGCTTGCCGACCTTGACGACGCGCGGGGCGAGCAGCCGGCAGCCCGTGGGCGAGATCTCCGCCAGGGTCGCGTGCCAGCGCCTCCAGCGGGTGCGGCAGGCCACCTGGGAACCGACCGGGAAACGCTGCGCGTGGCGCCGTTCGCGGCCGGTGTACAGCGCGTGCAGGAAGAGCAGCTTCAGCGCTTCCGGGTGGACCGGACGCCGCACCAGATAGTCGAAGCCCATGCGGCGCAGCAGCGTGCGCAGGCTCTTCGAGTGGTCGTCGGCGATGGCGATCGCCGTGAAGCCCCCGGGGCCACTGGGCGGAGCGGGTCCGAGCGCCAGCGCCCGGCGTGCCGACGCGATCAGCAGACGGCTGGGCCAGGGCCACTCCTCGGGGCGAGCCACTCCGTCCACCCGAGCCGTGTCCGCCCGCAGCTCCACGAGCAGCTGGGACACGTCCTCGAGCTCGCCTTCGTCGACGAGCAGCACCGAGGGCCGCTGCACCATCCCCCTCCCGGGGCGTTCCGGCCGGGGAAAGCCCCCGGCACAGGGCACTTCTCGGCCGAATCCACGCGTGACTGAAAGGAGCCGGCGACCGGGCGGACGGCTACAGGCGCAGTGGAATCGTCCGCCCAGCCCGCAACCCGGCGGGCGCGCGCCGCACCTTCCGCGGGTCCGGGGGCCGGCTCCCCGACCGTCAAGCAGCGCGACGGAGCGGCCGATACAAGCGGTCAGCGCATTCTTCGCGCCAGGACTGGGCTTTTCGAATGACCGCCACTGCGGAAAAGACCCCGGCGCCGAAGTCCCCGAACGACGAGTGGCGGCGCTGGCACGCCGAGCTCGAGATCCTGTTCGACACCGTCCGGGACCTGGCCTCCACGCTCTCCACCTTCGAGGTGATCGAGCGCCTGATCGACCGCACCCTGCTCCACCTCGACTCCGAGATCGCCTCCGTGCTGCTCATCGAGCCCGACTCCGGCATGAAGATCATCCACGCGCGCGGGCTGCCGGAAAATGTGGTCGAGCACACGCGGGTCGCGGTGGGAGACGGCATCGCCGGCCACGTGGCCTCCAGCGGTGAATCCCTGCTGGTGCCCGACGTCGAGAAGGACCCGCGCTTCCGCCGCCCGAACCACGAGCGCTACTACACGAACTCCTGCATCTGTGCTCCACTGGTCTTCCAGGGCAAGGTGCGCGGCGTCATCAACGTCAACAACAAGCGGAACCAGCAAGAGTTCGTGCCGGCCGACCTGCGCCTGCTCGAGGCCATCGCCGGCCACGCGGCCGTCGCCCTCGCCAACGCGCACCGCTTCGAAGAGATGCAGGAGCGGGCGCAGCGCGACGCGCTCACCAACCTGGCCAATCACGGCTGCTTCTGGTCGACGATCAACACCGAGATCAAGCGCGCACACCGCTACGAGCGCGAGCTGACGCTGGTGCTGGCGGACGTCGACCACTTCAAGGCCTACAACGACCAGCTCGGCCACCGCCAGGGAGACGCGGCCCTCGTCGCGGTGGCTCGCGTGATCGACGGCTGTTCGCGGGTCCACGACCTCGCCGCTCGCTACGGCGGTGAAGAGTTCGCGGTGATCCTGCCGGAGACGCCCATCGAGGGCGGCACGACCTTCGCGGAGAAGATCCGCCAGTCGGTCGAGAACCTCAGCCTCGACGCCGGCAGCAAGCGCGGGCTGACGGTGAGCCTGGGCGTCGCCAACCTGCGCCAGACCGACGGCTCGGCCGCGGAACTGGTCGAGGCCGCGGACGTCGAGCTCTACCGGGCGAAGGCGGCCGGGCGCAACCGCGTCTGCGTGCGGAGCTGACCCGAGCCGATCATGGCCCGCCTGCTGCTGTTCGCCGCGCTGTTCGCGGCGGGGTACTTCCTGCTCGAGCACATCGACTCCGACGGCCAGGGTCCGCGCGTGGAGGGCGGCCAGGTCGTCGTGGAAACCGAGCAGCTCGAGGCGCGCTTCTCGCGCCTCGGCGCGGTGTCCGAGTCGTTCATGCTCTTCGGCGGCAGCGACGACCGCGCGCCGAACAGTCTGACCGACGCCACGCTCGCGACCCTCGCGATCCGCCACGCTCAGCTCATCCACCAGACCTACCCGGACTTCCACAAGTGCAAGTCACCTGGGGCGCCGCGGGCGCAGAGGCTCACCCAGACGACGAGCTTCATCGGCGCCGACGGCGACGCCGAGAGAGCGCTGGTCGAAGCGGTCGATCTACACCGGAGACGCGTGAGGGCCAGCGGCGACCGCACCTGTCTCACGGTGAGCGGCGAGGAGCTCGCGCTCGACTCGGTTCGGGTCAAGGCGGACGGCACCGACCTGACGGGCCAGGTGGGCCGGGCCTACCAGGGCCGGACCTTCTACCT
>JAZFWH010000123.1:0-7470 GCA_036482635.1 Myxococcota bacterium | reverse complement strand
ATCCGCGCCCCCTTGATGCGCCGCGCCGCGGGCGCGAGGCTACGCGCGTGAGCCTGTCCACCGGGATCCTGCTGGGACTGGTGCTGGGCGCCGGTTGCGGCGTGTTCTTCGGCGAGGCGATGGCCTTTCTCCGCGTCGTCGCCGACGCCTTCATCCGCCTGCTGCAGATGGCGGTGCTGCCCTACGTGACCACGTCGCTGATCACCGGGCTGGGCCGCCTCGACCAGGGCCAGGCCCGCTTCCTGGCGCGGCAGGGAGCCCTGCTGCTGCTGCTGTTCTGGGCCGTGGCGCTCGGCCTGGTGGTGCTGATGCCGCTGGCCTATCCGGACTGGCAGTCCGCGTCCTTCTTCAGCACCACCCTGGTCGAGCCGCGCGTGGAGTTCGACTTCGTCTCGCTGTACATCCCCGCCAACCCCTTCCGTTCGATGGCGGACAACGTGGTACCGGCGGTGGTCTTGTTCTCCATCGCGCTCGGCGTCGGCCTGATGCGCGTCGACGGCCGCGAGACGCTGATCGCCAATCTCGACGTGCTCGCCAAGGCCCTGACCCGGGTCACCAACTTCGTCGTTGCGCTCACCCCCATCGGCGTGTTCGCCATCGCCGCCAGCGCGGCGGGCACCATGACCGTCGCCGAGTTCGGCCGGCTCCAGATCTACCTGCTGGCCTTCGTCGCCATCTCGCTGCTCGCCACGTTCTGGATCCTGCCGGGGCTGGTGCCGGTCCTCACGCCGCTGCGCTACCGCGACGTGGTGCGCGTCTCCAGGGACGCGCTGATCACCGCCTTCTCGACCGGCAGCCTGTTCGTCGTCCTGCCCCTGCTGGTGGAGCGCGCCAAGGAGGTGATCCACCAGTTCCAGCCCGATGCAGACGACTCGAGCTCGGTGATCGACGTGCTGGTGCCCGTCTCCTTCAACTTCCCCCACACGGGCAAGCTGCTGACGCTGGGCTTCGTGCTCTTCGCGGCGTGGTTCTCGGGGATCGAGCTATCGCTTGGGCGGTACCCGGTCTTCCTGGCCTCGGGGCTGCTGACCTTCTTCGGCAGCGTCAACGTGGCGATCCCGTTTCTCTTCGACCTGCTGCGCATCCCCGCCGACATGTTCCAGCTGTTCGTGGCGGTGGGCTTCGTCAACTTCCGTTTCTCGGCGCTGGTCGGGGTGATGCACACGCTGGTGCTGTCGCTGCTGGCCTACTGCGCGGTGAGAGGGCACCTGCGCGTGCGCTGGCGCGCGCTGCTCCGCTACCTGCTGGTCAGCGCCGCCCTGGTGTTCGGCCTGCTCACGGGCGCCAGGCTCTTCTTCGCGGCCACGCTGGAGGGGGCCTACCAGCAGTACGAGCTGATCACCGCCCGCGGCCTGCTGGGGCAGCCGGTTCAGGCAACGGTGCACCGCACGCCGCCGGCCGCAGGGCCCGAGCGGGAGCGGAGCGGGTCGGCGCTGGAGCGGATCCGCGCCCGGGGTGTGTTGCGCGTCGGCTACAACCCCTACCTGCTGCCCTTCGCCTACTTCAACGACGCGGGCGAGCTGGTGGGCCACGACATCGACCTCGCCCACCGCCTGGCGCGCGACCTGGGCGTGGAGCTCGAGCTGATTCCGCTGGACATGCGACGCGTGCACGAGCAGCTCGCCGCCGGGCTCTTCGACGTCACCACGGGCATCGTCACCACGCCGGGGCGCTTCCGGGCGATGTGGTTCTCCAGCTACGCCGACCTCACGCTCGCGCTGGTCACTACCGATCACCGGCGCGAGCAGTTCGCGACATACGACTCCGTGCGCGAGATCGAAGACCTGCGGATCGCGGTGCCGCGGGCCCGCTACTACCAGGCCATGGCGCGCGAGCTCTTCCCGGATGCCGAAGTCGTGCTGATCGACTCGGAGAAGGAGTTCTTCGAGCAGGAGGGCGAGGCGATCGACGCGATGATCCACGTGGCCGAGGCCGCTTCCGCCTGGACGCTGCTGTATCCCCAGTACTCCGTCGTGGTCCCGCAGCCCGGCATCGTGAAGGTCCCGATCGGGTTCGCGCTGGCGCCGGGCGACGTGGAGCTGTTGACCTTCCTGGACACCTGGTTCGACCTGAACCGCAAGAACGGCACGCTCGAGGCGCTGCGCCGTTACTGGATCCTGGGTCAGGAGGAGGGCGTGCGCGAGCCGCGCTGGTCCGTGATCCGCAACATCCTGCACTGGGTGGATTGAGTCGTGCGCGGCACACCGGTTCGCGCAGGTTGCCGGCCCGCTGCACATCGTCGGAGGCGATCCCGTAGGTCGCCTGCGCGCGCGCGCCACGGGGGCGAGCGACCCGTCCGGCACCTATACTCGGTCGCCGGTTCTCTCTGCACGGGGGCCGCGGTGCGAGGAGCGCGATGCCCAAGATTCTGCTCGTCGAAGACCAGGAAATGAACCGGGACATGCTCGCGCGCCGGCTGACGAAACGCGGCTACGACGTGGAGATCGCGGTCGACGGCGCCGAGGGCCTGGAGAAGGCCAAGGCCGTCTCCCCGGACCTGATCCTGATGGACATGAGCCTGCCGGTGATCGATGGCTGGGAGGCGACGCGCCGCCTGAAGGCCGACGACGCCACCAAGTCGGTGCCGGTCGTCGCGCTGACCGCCCACGCCATGAGCACCGACCGGGAGAAGGCGCTCGCCGCCGGCTGCGACGCCTACGAGACCAAACCGGTCGAGCTGCCGCGCCTGCTCGAGACCATGCAGAAGCTGCTGGGGGCGTCCTAGGGCCGAGCCCGCGCCGGTCAGCCCGCCGGCGGCACCTCGCGCAGGCTGATCAGGTACGAGCCTCCGACGCCCAGCACCCGCTGGACCCCCGCGGGGGATTCCGCCCCCGGGAGCTCGACCTCGCGCTGCCGGTCCGTCTGGAGCACGTCTCCGGCCGCCTCGGCGGTCTCGGCGCAGATCCAGACTTCCTGCTCCCCCGCGGTCGCCTCGATCGACGCCGCGCGCGGGATCGGCTCGCCGATCACCTTGAACTTGAGCTTGTCACCGCTGCCGATCCCGCCGGCGATCACGTCGCCGGTGGCCACGCCGACGCCGATGCCGACGGCGGGCAGTTGGGAGCGGGCGTTGCGGGCGTTGACCTCTTCGATCTCCAGCTGCATCGCCACCGCGC
This sequence comes from Myxococcota bacterium, assembly GCA_036482635.1. Classification (GTDB taxonomy): domain Bacteria; phylum Myxococcota_A; class UBA9160; order UBA9160; family SMWR01; genus JAZFWH01. The sequence continues at coordinate 4,354 of JAZFWH010000123.1, read as the reverse complement.
AGGCCACGGCCCGCTGGGCGTCGTCTTCGCCCGCCACGGGCAGCCCGAACAGGGCGACCAACGAGTCGCCCGGCAGGGCGTTGACCGTGCCTTCGTAGTGGGACACCACGTCCGAGAGCGCGCTCAGGGTGGTGTCGAGGAGCTTCATCAGGGCGGCGGGTGGCAGGCTCGCGGCGCGCTCGCGGGTGCCCTTCAGGTCGGCCACCAGGGCGGTGACGCGCCGGCGCTCGCCGGCCAGGTCCACCGCGTCGGGCGTCTCGGCCAGCTCGACCAGCAAGTCGTCGGAGACCTCGCGGCCCAGCGCCTGGCGGATGAACACGTTGCGGAACTCGAGCTGGCGGGCCAGGGAGGCCACCTCGCGCGACGAGCGGTGGGCCGCCAGGTGGGTCTCGACGCGCGCGATCACGACGGGGAAGTCGAAAGGCTTGGTCAAGTAGTCGTTGGCGCCGTGCTCGAGGCCCTCCACGGCATCCGCCGACGCGTCGAGCGCCGTGGCCAGGATGATCGGAAGCTCCGACATGGACCGCGTGCGCCGTACGCGCTCCAGCACCTCCAGGCCGCTCATGCCGGGCATCATCACGTCGAGCAGGACCAGGTCGTAGTCGCCGGTCTCGATGCGGCGCAGGCCTTCGATGCCGTCGCGCGCCGTGTCCACCCGGAAGCCGTGCTTGCCGAGGCGGCGCACCAGCAGGTCGCGGTTGTTGGCGTCGTCGTCGACGACCAGCAGCCGCGACCCCGAGGCGTCCGATGGGCGCGCGGGGGCACCGTCCGCTTCCGCCGCGGACTCGGCGGAGGGCTCTTCCTCGGCCGGCAGCGGTGGTGCACCCGCGTCCGTATCGTGCTGGAGCTTCCCGTCGACCAGATCGAGCAGCCGCTTGGCCGCGGCGCGGATCTTGTGCAGGTCGGGGACCAGCTCCTCCAGACCCCGGTCCTCGAGCTCCTCCTCGATGAGCTCGCTGTAGCCCATGATCTGGCCCAGGGGCGTGCGCACTTCGTGCTGGAAGCGGCGCATGGTCTCCTGGGCCTTGTGCAGCGCCTCCTCGCGGTCGCTCATGGGGGGAGCATAAGGGGATCCCAGAGCTATGGGGAGGTGCGCACGCGCTTCTGGAGCTCTCGCACGCGCAGCGAGAGGTGCTGCGCGAGCCCGATGCCGAGGGCCGGTGCCTCCTCCATCTGCTCCAGCAGTTCTTCGCGGTCCAGGCGCAGCAGGTGCACGTCGGCCACGGCGCGCGCGGAGACGGGGCGGGGGACGCCGTCGAGGGCCGCCTGTTCGCCGAAGAAGGCGCCCGCTCCCACCCGTTCCAGGGTCAGGTCTCCCGCGCTGAGCTCGACCTCGCCGTCGAGCACGACGTAAAGGCTCGAGCCCTCGTCGCCTTCGCCGTAGATAGTCTGGCCGGCGTCGTGGCGCTCCTCGCGCATCGCCTCGGCGAGGCGCACGAGCTGGCGGGTAGAGAGTCGGTCGAAGGCCGTCACGCTCTGCAGCCGCACCGCCAGATCCATCGGGCGCACGCCGGGAGCATCTCCGATCGCTGCGTCACCTTCCAGCTCGGCGAACGCGCCGGCCAGATCTCGCGTGAGCTCGTCGCCGTCGCGGAGCAGCTCGGCCCGGGCGCCCTGGGACGAGGGCACGCTCCGCCCGAGCTGGTCGGCAGCGCGCGCGCCGCGCTCCTGCCAGGGGCCGGCCTCGAACAGCGGCTCGAGCTCGCGCCGCTCGGTTGCGGACAGCAGGGCCTCCAGCGCCTCGACCAGCACGTCGCGACGGCGCGGGTCGGCGGTGCGGCGCAGGCGCCGCTCGAGCTCCGCGATGCGCTCGTCGTCGTGGAGCACGGAGGCGAGCGTGAGCAGTGCGCCCAGCCCCTCGACCACCCGCTCCTCGAGGCGCTTGAGCACCAGGCTGGGCGCTTGCGACCCGGCCAGTCCGGCGCGCAGCACCAGCGCGTGGCGCGCGGCCTCGAGCTGGCGGCGGTACAGACCCACCAGCGCGTCCGCGTCGATCTCGAGCTCGGCGAGCACCGACGCCACGGCCTCGCGCTGCGCGGGTGCGCCGCGTTCGTGCTCCGCCAGCAGGGCGTCCAGTGCCGCCGCACCCAGCGCGACCAGCCCCTCGCGGGCCGCGGCCGCCTCGGCCGCATCGCGCGAGGTGAGGCAGCGGGCCAGGCGCGGCGCCTGCTCGGGCAGCTGCACGTGGCCGACAAAGGCGAGCACGGCCGCGCGCACGCGGGCGTCGCGATCGTCGGCGAAGCCGAGCGCCTGCTCGGCGCAGGCGGCCGCCGCCGGGCCGTGGCGCCGCGCCACCGCCACCAGCGCCTCGCCGGTCTCGGCGCGGTCGGCGCGCTGCTCAAAGCGCGATGCCAGCAGCGAGAGGCGCCGGTTCCAGGTCGGGTCGGGCGTGGAGGAGAGCAGGATCGCCCGCAGCTCCTTGCGCGCCGTGCGCCGCATCAGCAGGTCGCGGCCGCCGATGGCGCCGGCCAGGACACTGTCGAGGTCGGCGACGCCGGGGGGCGGCCGTCCGCGCCGGTGGAGCTCGGCGATGGCGGCCAGACGCACGGCCGCCGCGCGGTCGCCCATCGCGCGCCGGAGCACGCGAAGCGAGTTCGCCTGCTCCTCGCGATCCGGGTTGTCGTCGCCTGTGAGTCTCGCGTAGACCTGCAGCAGGTCGGCGCGCTGATCCGCTTCGAGCGCGTCGCGCTCCGCGATCAGACGCGCGAGGGCCTCGCTCGCGCTCGCGCTGCGCAGCTGGCCGGGCGGAAGGGGCTCGACCAGATGGTGCAGCGCCTCCACCAGCAGCGGCCGCGTCGGCGGAGCCGCCTTCTCGAGCGCCTCGGCGAGCGGGCCCACGGCGAGCTTGGGGTCCGCGTCGGACAGCAGGTCGATGGCGGCGCGGCACTGCGCCGGGTCGGGGTCTTCGAGGTGGCGGCCCAGGGCGCGCACCGTGGCGGAGTCGAGGAGCTGCGCCTTCTCGGCATCCGTCGCCGCCAGCGTGCCGTCGGCCGAAGCCTGGAGCAGCAGGCTTGGATAGACGCGCCGCAGCGCGAGCGCCGCAGTGAGCCAGAGTGCCGCCACGGGTACTGAGGCGGCGCCGATCCAGCGCACGCCGCCGAGCGCGAGTGCACCGATCACCAGTGCGTTGCCCACCACGCCCCCGAGTCGGTTCACGGGCCCTTCCAGCACGCCCGCGGCCCGCGAGCGCAGGCGGTCCGGGAACAGGTTGAACAACACGCGCAGCGCGGCCCCCGCCACGCCGTCCTCGTAGACGCGTGCCGTACCCAGGCTCGCGATGCCGGCCACGAGCGCGAGCTCGACGCCGAGCCAGCCGAAGCCCAGCAGGTAGAGCAGCGGCCAGAGCGCGAGGGACAGCGGCAGTCCGAGGTGTCGGTAGAGTCGGCTGGCCAGCCACAGCTGCGCCCCGAGCGTGGCGACGTTGAGCCAGCCCCGGAACTGCGCGTACAGCGCGAGCAGCCGCTGCTCGCCGTTCGGGCCGGTGGTGGCCGCGTCCGCGACGTAGGAGAACTGGAAGTAGAGCACCGGCCCGAGCAGCCCTCCCAGGAAGAACGAGAGGAGCAGCAGCCGGAAGAGCCGACTCTCGCGCCACAACTCGCGCACGGAGATCGCGGACCCGCGGGAGGCGGCCGAGCGGCTGGCGACCGCTCCGCCGAGGCCGTGCTCCAGGCGCCGGGGTTGCGCGCTGCGCAGGCCCCGCGCCGCGGCCGCCGAGCCCACCAGCAGCAGCGCGCACACCAGCGGCATGGCTTCCAGGCCCAGGACGCGCGCGGCGGGGGCGGAGGCGAAGCTGCCGGCCATGCTGCCGAGGGTGAGCCCAGCCGAGAGCGGACCGAACAGCCGTTTCGCCTGGCGCGCCGTGACCAGGCCGCCCAGCGCGATCCAGAAGGAAAGCAACCCGAGGGCGAGCACCTGGCGCGCCGCCAGCACCAGCACCGCCGGGCCACCGGGCATCTCCCAGAGCATCAGCGGATAGAACGCGGCGACCAGCGCGGCCAGCAGGAGGAACAGGCGCGGCAGGCCGCGCAGCAGGTCAGCCGTCGCCAGCCGGCGTCCGATCAGCGCCGTGGTCGCGACGAGCAGCGCCGAGCTGGCCAGCAGGACGAGCGGGAGGTACTCGACGCCGATGCGCTTGAGGAAGAGCGTCTCGGCCGTGTTGAGCAGGGCGAACGCGGCGGCGCCCAACAGGCCGAGGCACGCCGCGCTCCACGCGAAGAGCGGGCGCTCCGCGCGCTCGACGCCGAGCCTCGAGAGCACACCTTGCCGCGGGCTGATGGGGCTGATTCCGCGTTACTCCGGCTGGGACCGGCTGCGAATCTGTCACAACGGCCGCGGCCCAACAAGGCCGTGCGAG
>JAZFWH010000122.1:0-4362 GCA_036482635.1 Myxococcota bacterium | reverse complement strand
TGCGCAGGCGCACCCAGATGTTCTCGTCGAGCCCCATCTTCTCGGCGATGCGGTCGAGCTGGGCGACCGCGAGGCGGTACATCGGGGTGTCCCACTCGAGCCGGCGTTCCAGGGCGTCCTCCGCTCCTAGCCAGGTCTTCCGCGCCCGCCCCATCGCTCCCACGAAGGTGTCATCGACCCGCCGGCCGCGGCCTTGAACCCGCGCCGCCGGGGGGGCGAAGCCCGGAGAAGCTGCCCCGCGGGGGGCGAGTTGTCGAGGGCTCTGTACGCCGAGCGGCCGGACCCATATGATCCGGTCCCTTCTCGCACTGGAGGACCGCTGCGGTGAGTCGACGGAAGCGCATTCTGCTGTGGGTGATGGCGGCCTTCTACGTGTTCGCCGGCTCCAATCATCTGGTGAATCCGGAGTTCTACCTGGCGATCGTGCCGCCGGGCCTGCCGAATCCGGAGTGGCTGAACGTGATCGCGGGCCTGGCCGAGATTGCGCTCGGCGTGTTCGTGCTCGAGCCCCGGGTGCGCGTGCTCGCGGCCTGGGGAATCGTCGCGCTGCTGATCGCGATCTTTCCCGCGAACCTCTACGTCGCCACCGAGAATCTCGGCCTGCCCGCCGCCGAGCCGGGCACGGGCAATGCGCTGCTCAACTGGGCGCGGCTGCCCCTCCAGGCAGTGCTGATCGCCTGGGCGTGGTGGTACACCCGCCCCGATTCCGAGGCGTGACCCTCCCAGCGCGGTGCGGCGCCTGATCGGACCGGGACTGCTGCTCTGCCTGCTGGCGCTCGGCTGGCTCGTCATCCGCGAGCCGCGCCGCACGCTCTACGTGGGCGGGCCGATCCTCACGATGGATGCCGAGAACCGCGTGGTGGAGGCGCTCGCCGTGGAAGGCGAGCGGATCGCCGCGGTCGGCAGCCGGGCCGAGCTCGCCGGCTGGGCCGAAGGGGCGCGCGTCGTCGACCTGGCCGGGCGCGCGCTGCTGCCCGGCTTCATCGACGCGCACGGCCACTTTCCGGGCGCGGGCCTCTACGCGGTCTACGTCGACCTCAACAGCCCACCGATCGGCGACGTGCGGAACCTCGGCGAGCTGGTTGCGCGCCTGCGCGAGCGCGCCGAGACCACACCCGTCGGCGACTGGGTGGTCGGCTGGGGCTACGACGACACGCTGCTCGAGGAGCGGAGGCACCCGACGCGCCGGGATCTCGACGCCGCGTCGACACAGCATCCCGTCGCGATCTGGCACGTCTCCGGACATCTCGCCGCGGTGAACGGCCCCGCGCTGGAGCGGCTCGGCATCGATCGCGACACAGCGGATCCCGAGGGCGGGGTCATCCGGCGGGACCGGCACAGCGGGGAGCCCGACGGCGTGCTCGAGGAGAGCGCCGCGGAGCTGGCCGCCGCGCAGCTGCTCGAGCCGTCGCCGCTCGAGGCCTGGAAGATCTTGCGCGAGGGCAGCGCGCGCTACCTGCGCGCCGGCGTGACCACCGCCCAGAACGGCCACGCCGAGGCGGCGCACATGAAGGGGCTCCTCTGGCTGGCGCGGCTCGGGCTGCTGCCGCTGCGGGTGGTGCTCTGGCCGGGGGAGGAAGTCGCACGGCGCATGCTGGACGGGAGCTTCGCCTTCTCGTCGGGCGCGTCGCGTCGGGTGCGGCTCGGCGCGGTGAAGCTGATCGCCGACGGCTCGATCCAGGCCTACACCGGCTATCTGACTCTTCCGTACCACGTCCCGCCGGGAGACGATCCCAAGTACCGGGGCTACCCGCGCATCCCGCGCGCGGAGCTCGTCGAGCGCGTGGCGCGCTTCCACGCCGCGGGCTGGCAGGTGGCCGTGCACGGCAACGGTGACGCGGCGATCGACGACATCCTGGACGCCTTCGAGGAGGCGCAGCGCCGGGCTCCCCGGCGGGACACCCGCCACGTCGTGATCCACGCCCAGATGGCGCGCGACGACCAGCTCGACCGCATGCGGGTGTTGGGCGTGATCCCGAGCTTTTTCAGCCTGCACACCTACTACTGGGGCGACCGGCACCGCGACATCTTCATGGGCCCGGAGCGCGCGGCGCGCATGAGCCCGGCGCGGAGCGCGGCGCTGCGCGGCCTGCGCTTCACGATCCACGCCGACACACCCGTGGTGCCCATGGAGCCGCTGCGCCTGGTGTGGGCGGCCGTGAACCGGCGCTCGGCGAGTGGGGCGGCCATCGGTCCGGCGCAGCGCATCGCACCGCTCGCGGCGCTGCGCGCCGTCACCATCGACGCCGCCTGGCAGCACTTCGAAGACGCGGAGAAGGGCTCGCTCGAAGTCGGCAAGCTCGCCGACCTGGTGATCCTCTCCCGCTCTCCGCTCGAGGAGCCCGAGCGCATCGACGAGATCCGGGTCGTCGAGACCATCGTCGGCGGCCGCAGCGTGTTCCGCGCCGACGACGTCTGACCTACGCGCTCGGGTACACTGCGCTCCGTGGACGCCGCGCGCCGTCGCTGCTGGATCGCGGGAGCGGCGATCGCGCTGGCCGTCACGGCCGCCTACGGCAACAGCTTGCGCGGCGAGTTCGTCCTCGACGACCGGTACAGCGTACTCGAGAACCCGGACGTCGTTCGCTTCCTGCCGCTCGCCGAGACGCTGCTGGACTTCGGCTTCGACGACGCCCCCAGCGCCGGGCGGCCCCTGGTCGGGCTCTCGCTGGTGCTGAACTACAAGCTCGGGGGCTTCGAACCCTGGGGCTACCACCTGTTCAACCTGATCGTGCACGCGCTCGGCGGGCTGGCGCTGTTCGGACTCGTGCGGCGCACGCTCGAGCGCGTCGCGGCGGTGCGCGGCGTCTCCCTGCCACTGGCCGGCGCCGTCGCGCTCGTCTGGGCGGTGCACCCGCTGCACAGCGGCGCCGTGACCTACATCAGCCAGCGCGCCGAGGCGCTGATGGGCCTGTTCTTTCTGCTGACCTTCTACTGCGTGGTGCGCGGCAGCGCGAGCGAGCGGCCGTGGCGGTCCTGGTATCCCGCGGCGCTGCTCGCCTGCCTGCTCTCGGTCAGCAGCAAGGAGGTCGGCGCGGCGATCCCGGTCTTGATGGTCCTGTACGACCGGATCTACCTGGCCGAGTCGTGGCGGGGCGTGTGGAGGAAGCGGGGGCTGCTGCACGCGGGTCTGGCGGCCTCGTGGCTGGTCACGCTGGGGCTGCTTCTCACGGATCCGCGTCCCCGCTCGGTGGCTCTGTTCGGCGGGCTCGGCATCACGAACTGGAACTACGCCGCGACCCAGTGCAACGCCATCGCGATGTACCTGGGCAAGCTCTTCTGGCCCCACCCGCTGCTCGTCGATTACGGCTGGCCGATGGCGCTGGAGTTCCGGGACTTCGCCGCTTCCGCGGCGCTGGTACTGGCGCTGGGGCTGGCCGCGCTGTGGGCGCTGATCGCGCGCCCTCAGCTCGGCTTTCTCGGCGCCTGGTTCTTCGCGACGCTCGCGCCCAGCTCGAGCGTGCTGCCGATCCTGACCGAGATCATGGCCGAGCACCGCATGTACCTGCCGTCGGCGGCGGCGATCGCGGCGGCGGTGCTCGGCGTCTGGTGGCTCGGGCAGCGCGCCGCCCGCGTCGGGTGGCTGCGCCCGATCGTGGCGCGGCGTCTGGGTGTCGCGCTACTGACCGTGGCGGCGCTGGCCTTTCTGATCCGCACGCATGCGCAGAACGCCCTGTACTACTCGGAGGAGGGCTTCTGGCGCCACCACGTGCGCTGGACACCCGGCAATCCGCGCGCGTTCGTCTCGCTGGGGGACGCGGTGCTGGCTGCGGACCGCCCGGAGAGCCTGGCCGAGGCGATCGGTCACTACCGGCGCGCGCTGGAGCTCGCCTCGGCGATTGAGGTGCCCCGGCAGCCCCAGCTCGGGATCGCGGCGGAGAAGCTGGCGAGCGCTCACTACACGAGGCGCGACTACGCGAGGGCCGCCCGCTACTTCCGCATGGCGCTGGCTCGCTCGCCGGAGCGGGCGGATCTGCTGGCCAGCCTCGGTGCGGCACTCCACTCCGCGGGCAATCGCCAGGCCGCGCGGCGGGAGCTGGAGCGGAGTCTCGAGCGCGCACCCGAGGGGCTCACCTGCTCGACCCAGGCCTGCCGCGACGGCGCTCGCCTGATCCGGGCGCGGAGCAGAGCGGGCGAGGAGGCCGACTCTTGAATCGGCCTCCGCGCAGCGAGCCCGCAAGCCCGAAGGGCGCGCAGCGAGGCGCAGCCGAGCGGAGGCGGGCCCCCGCAAGACGGGCGAGCGGAGCTTCAGCTGACTAGCCCCCGCCTTCGCCCTGGGGCCGGCCTGCGAAGCGACGCGAAGACGACGGCCAGCAGGGCCAGGGCCGTCGCGCCGCTCAGCCACAGGCCGCGTCGGAAGCT
>JAZFWH010000121.1:0-3898 GCA_036482635.1 Myxococcota bacterium | reverse complement strand
CCAACAGGGCGGGCAGGGCCCGCTCGCGCCGCCCCAGCAGCTCGGCCGCCCTGCGCACCGGTCCGCCGAGCCCGTCGGCGCCCGGCGGCGGGGCGTAGATCGCGTCGTCGAAGTCGTAGACCACCCGCAGCCCGAGCGCGGAGACGAGGCGCTCCAGCCCGAACGGGAAGGTCTCCTTCTGCAGCACCACCACGTCGAAGCGCCGCCCATCCCACAGGTCGCGCAGCCGCCGCAGGGTCCGCCACGCGAAGCTGCCGGCGGCCCAGGCGGTGCGGATCGCCGCCGGCGGGCGGCGCACCCCGTAGCCGAGCTCGACGTAGGCGCGTCCGACCCGCGGCCGCACGCTCGCCTCGATGCCCCGAGCTCGCAGGGGCTCCAGCCACTGGTAGGCCCGGAAGCGGCTGCTGGGCTCGGACTCGGGGCCGATCGTGAGGAACAGCACTCGCATGGTGGCGGGCGGATCGGCCCCGCGGCGGGCGGTCTTGAGGCGCACCGGGCTTGTTTCGCAAGCGGATTGGGCCCTACCCTGGGGGATGGTGGAATGGATGCTGCGATGACCGAGATTCGACGCGGCCGGAGCTTCACGGAGCGCAACCGCTTCGGTCGGGTCGGGCGCATCCCGTCTCCCACCCCTTTCCCCGTCGGCGACATCAACACCTATCTGATCTTCCCCGAGAACGGGTCCGACGCCCTCACGCTGATCGACACCGGCGTCAAGTCCGCCGAGTCCTTCGACGCGCTGCGCGCCGGCTTCAAGGAGTACGGCTGGTCGCTGGAGCAGCTGGGGCGGATCCTGGTGACCCATGCCCACCCCGACCACTTCGGCCAGGCCCGGCGCCTGCGCGAGCTCTCCGGCGCGCCGGTCTACGCCTCGGCGATCGAGGCCGAGCACATGAAGACCCACTGGTTGCCCTCGGCCCAGCGCGACGGAGCGACCCTGGCCCACTTCCGCCGCTGGGGCGCACCCGACGAGCTGTTGCAGAAGGACGACGGCGGCGAGCGCGCGCGCTTCGCGCGCCAGATCCAGGACCCGCTCGACGCGGACGTGATCCTCGCCGAGGGCGACCGGGTCGAGCTCGGCGACTTCGAGCTCGAGGTGATCGCGACGCCGGGTCACTGCGAGGGGCACATCGTCTTCTACGAGCCGACCCGGCGCACGCTGTTCTCGGGCGACCACCTGCTCACCGACATCACGCCGGTGCCGCTGCTCTCCATCCCCAAGCGAGAGGGCGAGCCGCGCGGCAAGAGCCTGGTGCGCTTCATGGAGTCGATCGACCGGGTCGAGGCCCTCGAGTGCGACGTCGTGTTCCCGTCCCACGGCGACGTGATCTGGGACCACCGCAAGCTGATCGCCGGCTACCGGCTGCACCACGAGCGCCGCAGCCTGCAGCTCGCCCGCCAGCTCGACGGCGGGCCGCTCACGCCCTTCGAGCTGGCGCGGCGCATGTTCCCCAAGTACTACGCCAGCCAGCTCTTCCTCGTGATGTCCGAGGTGATCGGCCACCTCGACATGCTGGTCGACGAAGGCGCGGTGGAGATCGAACAGAAGGACGGTGTGGAGTGGGCGCGTTCGCGGCGCCCGCCCGCCGCCCGGTAAGGCGCCGGAGGCGCCGCGCAGCCGAGCGGAGGTCGCAGAGCATGCTCAGCAAGGTCAACGAAGTGATTGGCTCCTCGCCGCGCGGCTTCGAGGACGCGGCGCGCAGCGTGATCGAGCGCGCCCACCGCACCTTGCGCGGCGTCACCGGGATCGAGGTGCTGGAGAAGCGCGTGAAGGTGCGGGACAACGACATCGTCGAGTATCGCGTGCGCCTCCAGCTCGTGTTCGAGATGGCGCCGGAAACCGTTCTGGACTGGTAGGAGCCCCCATGGCCATCGCATCCGTCTCCACGATCACTTGCTCTTCCCCCACCGGCTGGCAGGACGCGATCGAGCGCGGCTTCGAGCGCGCTCGCAGGACGCTGCGCCACATCACCGGCCTGCAGGTGGTGGAGGAGAAGGCGCGGGTCGAGGATGGCAAGATCACCGAATTCCTGGTGACGCTGAAGGTGATCTTCATCCTCGAGGACAGCGGCTAGCCGGCGTGGGGATCCCCGCCGTCGTCACCGCCGGCGATCGCCGCGCGGCCAAAGCGGTCTACGGGGAGAGCAAGGTCTACCTCGAGGTCGAAGGCCGCCCGCTGGTGGCCCACGTCGTATCGACACTCCAGCGAGTTCCCGAGGTTTCGGAGGTGTGGGTCGTCGGCGACGCGCGCCGCCTGCAAGAAGTATTCGGGCGCGAGGAAATCCGCCGCGGCCTGCGCAAGCCGCTGCAGATCGTGCCCCAGTTCCGGAACCTCTACGAGAACGCCTGGCAGACCTACCGGCGACTGCTGCCCGGCGCCGGGCCCGAGGGCCGCGATCCCGAGCCGACCGAGCTGGATCGGGAGGTGCTGTACGTATCGGGCGACCTTCCGTTCGCCACGCCCCAGGAGATCTCGGAGTTCGTGCGCCGCGCACTCGACCTGCGCTGCAGCTACGCCGTGGGACTCGTGACCGAGGAGTCGATCGAGCTGTTCTACCCCGCAGCGCGCGGCGAACCGGGCATCCACCCGGCCTACTTCAACCTGCGCGAAGGGCGCTTCCGGCAGAGCAACCTGCACATGGCGAAACCGGCTCGCATCATCAATCGCTTCTACATCGAGGAGATCTACGAGCACCGCTACCAGAAGCAGTTCGGCCACATCGCGTCGCTGGCCTGGCGGCTGTTGCGGAGCGAACAGGGCGGCCTGCGCATCCTGCTCTTCTACGGCCTGATGCACGCTGCCGGCTTCGCGAACCGCCGCGGCTGGCGCCGCCTGGCCGACTTCCTGCGGAACTTCGTCTCGATCAGCCGGGTCGAGGCCGCCGTCAGTGCACTGCTGCGCGCGTCGTTCCGGCTGGTGGTGACCGACGTCGGCGGCTGCGCGGTCGACATCGACAAGGAGCGCGAGTACGACGCGGCGCTGCAGCGCTACGCCGAGTGGACCAAGCAACAGACGGAGAAGGCGGAGCAGCTGTACGGCCCGCTGCCGCTGCCGCCGCCGGCGGGCGCGGGTGGCAGCGCAAAAGAGAAGGGGCGGCGCAAGTGAACGCCGCTCGGCAGGCGGAGCGGGTCCGGCGCGGCGCGGGATTCTTCGAGCTCGAGGCGCGCGGGCTGCTCGAGGTGGGCGGCTCCGATCGCGTGCGCTGGCTGGACGGCATGGTCTCGAACGACGTGAGCGGCCTGCTGGCGGGGCCCGAGCGCTCGGGCTGCTACGCGGCGCTACTCACGCGCCAGGGTCGGGTGGTGGCCGACCTCCACGTCCTGCTGCGCCCCGAGGCCCTGTGGCTCGAGACCGCCGCCGAGGCCGTGAGCCCCGTCGCCGAGCACCTGGGGCGCTACATCGTGGCCGACGACGTCGAGATCGCGGACCGCAGCGCCGAGTTCGCGCGCTTCGGGCTCGAGGGCCCCTCGGTGCCGGCGATCTGGGAGCGGGCGATCGGGGCGCCGCTGGAGCTGGCGCCCGATGCCTGCCTCGACGTTCGCATTGCCGGCGTCCCGCTGGTCGCCGCGGCCTTCGGCTGGAGTGGCGAGCCGGCCGTGCAGCTGTTCGTTCCGGCGCGCTCCGCGAAGACTGTGGCCCTGGCCCTGGCCGAGGCCGGCGCGCTCTCCGGCGCGGACGCGTTCGGTCCCGAAGCCCTGGAGATCCTGCGCATCGAGGCGGGCGTGCCGAGCCTGGGCAGCGAGCTCGACGAGGACGTGCTGCCCGCCGAGGCCCGGCTCGAGCGCGCCGTCTCCACCACCAAGGGCTGCTACACCGGCCAGGAGGTGGTGGCCCGGCTGGCCAGCCACGGCGGCGTCAAACACCTGCTGGTGGGGCTCGCGATCGAGGGCGACGCCC
>JAZFWH010000120.1:0-6446 GCA_036482635.1 Myxococcota bacterium | reverse complement strand
ACGCGCGCCCGGCCGGCCGGTTCGTGACCCTGGCAGCCCGCTTCGAGTCGGAGATCTCGGTCGGACGCGGTGACGAGTGGGTCGATGGCCGCAGCGTGCTCTCCCTGCTCTCGCTGGCGGCGAGCTCTGGCACCGTCCTGCGGATTCGGGCCGTCGGCATCGACGCCCAGAGGGCCGTCGACGCCCTGGGCGAGCTGCTCGAGACCCCCTTGAGGGCCGAGGAGCTGGGGCCCTCTTGAGGGCCCCCCCTATAGTTGGTCTCGCGGTACCCTCCAGCCGCTGTTCCACAGGGGTGTGACAGAGGAGTCTGCCGATGGCCGCGCGTTCGCTGTTCACGTCCGAATCGGTATCGATGGGTCACCCGGACAAGATGTGTGACCAGATCTCCGACGCCATCCTGGACGCCATGCTGGAGCAGGATCCCGCCTCGCGCGTCGCGTGCGAAACCCTGACCACGACCGGGCTGGTGATGGTGGCGGGGGAGGTGACGACCAGCGCCCACGTCGAGATCGCGCCGCTGGTGCGGCAGGTGGTCCAGGACATCGGCTACACCGACTCGTCGATGGGGTTCGACGCGGCGACCTGCGCCGTGACGGTGGCGCTCGGGCGCCAGTCCACGGACATCGCACAGGGCGTGACCGAAGGGGAGGGGCTCCACAAGGAGCAGGGCGCCGGCGACCAGGGGATGATGTTCGGGTTCGCCTGCGACGAGACCCCCGAGCTGATGCCGGCGCCGATCCGCCTGGCCCACCGCCTGATCGAAAAGCAGCGCGAGCTGTTCGAGTCGGGGGAGCTCGAGTACATCCGTCCCGATGCCAAGTCCCAGGTCACCGTCGAATACGCTGGCGATCGACCCAAGCGGGTCCATACCTGCGTGCTCTCGACGCAGCACGCGCCCGACGTCAAGCACGAGGGGCTGCGCAAGGCCGTGGTCGACGAGATCATCCGGCCGGCGATTCCCGCCGAGTGGCTCGACGCCGACTCCATCATCCACGTGAACCCCACCGGCCGCTTCGTGATCGGGGGCCCGATGGGCGACGCCGGTCTCACCGGGCGCAAGATCATCGTCGACACCTACGGCGGGATGGGCCGGCACGGGGGCGGCTCGTTCTCCGGCAAGGACCCCTCGAAGGTGGATCGCAGCGGCGCCTACGCCGCCCGCTGGGTGGCCAAGAACCTCGTGGCCGCGGGCCTGGCCCGGCGCTGCGAGGTCCAGATTGCCTACGCGATCGGCGTGGCCGAGCCGGTCTCCGTGCGGGTGGACAGCTTCGGCACCGGGAGCTGCGACGAAGCCGTCCTCGAGCGGCTGGTGCGCAAGCACTTCGACCTCACGCCCAGGGGCATCATCGATTCGCTGCGCTTGCTGCGCCCCATCTATCGCGCCACGTCCTACCACGGGCACTTCGGCCGCGAGGACGAGGGCTTTCCCTGGGAGAGCACGGAGAAGGCCCAGGCGCTGCGGCGCGACGCCTCCAAGTAGGCGGCGGCGGTCTCGGGGGGGGGCGGCCGACGGACCCACCGGACCGCGCGTTCGGGTGCTTGCGCGGGGGCAGGGGGCGTGCCATACCCAGCGCGCGATGGGGGCCCTGGCCGCGCCGACACGCCGACGCCTGCTGCTGCTCGGTTTCCCGCTGTGGGCGGCCGGGGCGCTGGGGCCGGCCCTCACCTGCGCGGCGCAGCCGACGGTCCGCGTCCTGCTGATGGAGCCGGCGGGAGCCGTTCGTGTCGAGGGCAGCGCCGGCAGCGTCACCATCGCGCCCGCGCCCCAGGGCCTGCGCGTGGACGCGCGCGACGTGGGCGACGTCTGGCGCATCGAGGGCGACGACCTGCGGGCCGGGGACCGCTTCCGGGTGCGCGGCGCACTCGAGGTGCGGCGCACGCCGCAGGGCCTGTGGGTCGTCAACGAGGTCGCGCTGGAGGACTACGTGGTCGGCACCCTCGGCCGGGAGATCTACTCGCACTGGAGCCCCGAGGCCCTGAAGGCCCAGGCGGTCGTCACGCGCACCTACGCGCTGCTACAGCGCGCGCGCCACGCGCGGCGCAGCTTCCACCTCCGCGCGGGCACCGCCCATCAGGTCTACGGGGGGCTCGCGGCCGAGACGCCCGCGACCGCCTCGGCGGTTGCCGCCACCCGCGGCGAGTACCTCGCCTACCGCGGCGAGCCGATCGAAGCCGTCTTTCACTCGGCGTCCGGGGGCCGTACGGCCAGCGCCGAGGAGGTGTGGGGGCGCCCGGTGCCGTACCTCGTGAGCGTGGAGGTCGAGGGTGAGGAGGACTCGCCGGACACGTACTGGCGCGCCGCCGTCGCAGCCCCCAAACTGGGGCGCGCTCTCGCCCCTCTGGGCATCCGGGTCGGTCCCGTCCGGGAGCTTCGCGTGGTGGAGCGGTCGCGCAGCGGTCGGGCCCGGCGCGTGGAGGTGAACGGGCCGGACGGGAGCGCCACCCTGGAGGCTCGCGACCTGCGCACAGCCCTCGGAGCCACGGTGATCCGCAGCACCCTCTTCGAGATTCGGCCCGACGGCGACGGGTTCGTCTTTGTCGGATCGGGCCACGGTCACGGCGTGGGGATGAGCCAGTGGGGGGCCCAGGCCATGGCCCAGGCCGGGGCGAGCTACCGGGACATCCTGGACGCGTTCTACCCGGGGACCTCGCTCGTGGAAGGGGGTGCGCCGTGAGCCCGCTGTTGAGCGCCGTGCTGCTCCAGGCGGGCGTGACCGAGTCCTCGCCGCTGGTCAACCTGTTTCCGTTCATCGCCATCATCCTGATCTTCTACTTCCTGCTGATCCGCCCCCAGCAGAAGCAGAAGCGCCAGCAGGAGGCGATGCTCAAGGCCATCGAGCGCGGAGACAGCGTCGTGACCAGCGGTGGACTCCACGGCAAGGTCACGGGCGTGACCGACGACGTGCTCACGCTGGACATCGCCGGCGTCAAGGGGGAGCGCGTCCGGATCAAGGTCGCCCGCGGCCGCATCGAGAGCTGCAAGAAGGGCGAGTCGGAGTGACCGGACGCCTGCGCTGGCGCCTGCTCTCGATCCTGGCCGTGGTGCTGTTCTTCGGCTTCTTCACGTTCGCCAACTTCGTGCCCGAGCAGACGCGCGCGGC
The DNA here is from genome assembly GCA_036482635.1 of Myxococcota bacterium. Classification (GTDB taxonomy): domain Bacteria; phylum Myxococcota_A; class UBA9160; order UBA9160; family SMWR01; genus JAZFWH01. Next base: position 3,345 of record JAZFWH010000120.1, on the reverse strand, counting down.
GAGTCCGCTGTTGCCCGACGACGGCCTGCGGCTGGGGCTCGACCTGCGCGGCGGCATCCACTGGGTGCTCGGCGTCAAGCTCGAGGTCGCCGAGGAGCACGAGCTCCAGTTCCTGCGCGGCGACCTGGAGAGGCGCGCGGAGCGGGACGACTTCTCCCTCGACTCGCTGCGCGTGGAGGGCGGCCTGCTGATCGTCGAGCCCTCCTCGGCGAAGAACGCCGACGAAGTGCGCGAATGGGCGAAGGCATCGGACGTCGTGCGCCTGGCGGCTGGGGACGGCGAGCGGCTTCACTACACCCTCACCGACGACTGGCGGCAGACGGTGCGCGAGCGCGGGATGAGCCAGGTGCTGGAGGTGCTGCGCCGGCGCATCGCCGATCCCGTGCGCGGCATTCCGGACTCGGTCGTGACCCGCCAGGGCGTCGACCGGGTGCTCGTCCAGATCCCGGGCGGCCAGATCGACCGCAGCCGCGCCCGGGAGCTGCTGCGCGTGACCGGGTTCCTGGAGTTCAAGATCGTCCAGGCCACCGCGCAGACGGAGGAGATCCTGAGGACCCGCTACCCGGAGGGCCTGCCGGACGACACGCAGATCGCCTTCGAGCGGGACAAGGAGACCAACCGCGTCCTGAACGCCTACCTGGTCAGCGTGGCGCCCGCCCTGACCGGCGAATACCTCACCGACGCGCGCCTCGGCTTCGACCCCCAGCAGCGCCCGATCGTCGAGTTCCAATTCAACGCGCAGGGCGGCAAGATCTTCCAGGAGTTGACCAGCGAGAACATCGGCGAGCGGCTCGCGATCCTGCTGGACGATCAGGTCTACAGCGCGCCCTCCATTCGCAGCCGCATCGGCTCCCGGGGCCAGATCGAGGGGCGCTTCACCTCCCAGGAGGCCGCAGACCTGGCCGTCGTGCTGCGCTCCGGCTCGCTGGCCGTGCCGGTCGTGATCGAGGAGGAGCGGACCGTGGGCCCGGCGCTCGGCGCCGACTCGATCCGCCGCGGGGTGCGCGCCGCCATCGTCGGGCTCGTCCTGATCCTGGCCTTTACGGTGGGCTACTACCGCATGTCCGGTGGCTACGCGAGCCTGGCCTTGCTCGCCAACCTCGTGCTGCTGATCGGCCTGATGTCGCTGTTCAGCGCCACGCTCACACTGCCCGGAATCGCGGGCGTGGTGCTCACCGTGGGCATGGCCGTGGACGCCAACGTGATCATCTTCGAGCGGATCCGCGAGGAGCTGCGCAGCGGCAAGACGCCGCGCGCCGCGATCGGAACCGGCTTCAACAAGGCGTTCTGGACCATCATGGACGCGAACATCACCACGCTGCTGACGGCCCTGGTGCTCTTCGAGTACGGGACCGGGCCGATCAAGGGCTTCGCGGTCACCCTGTCGATCGGCGTGGTGACCAGCGTGTTCTCGGCGCTGGTGATCACGCGCTCCATGTTCGCCCTGTACCCCGGCGTGCGACACGTCGAGCGCCTTTCCATCTGAAGCGGAGAAACGCGTGCCCCTCGAGCTGATCCCGCCGGGAACCCACATCGATTTCATCGGGAAGCGCCGCGTCTGCGCCGCCATCTCCCTGGGCGTGATCGCCGTCGCCGTGGCCGCGATCCCGCTACGCGGAGTGCGGCTGGGCATCGACTTCGCGGGGGGCACCGAGCTCCAGCTGCGCTTCCAGGACGCGGCGGCGGTCGACGAGGGCGCGATCCGCCGCGTCGTGACGGCCTGCGGCGTCAACGACCCCATGGTGGTGCGCTACGGCGGCAGCGACAGCGGCGAGTTCCTGATCCGCTTCCGCATGGACCGCGCGGCCCCGGCTGCAGAGCGTGTGGACGGCGACGGCAGCTGTCCGCTCACGGACGAAGACCTCGAGCGGCTCGCCGCGGCGGCCGCGTCTGGCGGGGGAGGGGGCGAGGAGGGCGAGAAGGGGGAGATCGTCGACCGCCTGCAGTTCGCCCTGACCAACGCGGTCGGGCCCAACGTGGTCGACCGCGTCGAGTTCGTGGGCCCGCGCGTGGGCGCCGAGCTGCGCCGGGACGGGGTCTACGCCCTGGGACTCGCCAGCCTGCTGGTGCTGTTCTACATCGCCTTCCGCTTCAGCGTGCGTTTCGCGCCCGGGGCGATCATCGCCCTGCTGCACGACGTCTCGATCACGGCCGGGCTGTTCGTGCTGATGGGCCTCGAGTTCGATCTGCGCGTGCTGGCGGCCCTGCTGGCGATCCTGGGCTACAGCCTGAACGACACGATCATCATCTACGACCGGATCCGCGAGAACATGCGGATCCGCACCAAGTTCGACCTGGTCGAGGTGTTGAACCTCAGCGTCAACCAGACGCTGGCGCGCACGGTGCTCACCTCCGGCACCACGCTGGCGGCGGTGCTGGCCCTGCTGTTCCTGGGCGGCGAGGTGATCCGCCCATTCGCTATCGCCATGGCGATCGGGATCGTGGTGGGGACCTACTCTTCGGTCTTCATCGCGGCCCCGACGCTGCTCTTCCTGGAGGAGCGCTTCGGGGGGGACGAGTCGCCTGCGTCGCGGGCCGGGAGGCCGGCGAAGCGGGTCCGGGCCTAGCTCAGCCGGGCCTCGCGTTCGCTGTTCGCTCGCCGGCGGGCGGCGCGGCGGCGTCTTCCCGGGTCATCTTGATCGTGCCGTTCACCACGGCGCCCTCGGCCACCACCAGGCGCGGCGCGTAGACGTCGCCCTCCACCACGCCGCTGGCCTGGATCTCGACGCGCTCGCTGCCGCTGACGTTGCCCGTCACCCGGCCGATCACCACCACGGACTTCGCGCTGGCTTCGCCGCGCACCGAGCCGCTGGCGCCGACCGTGAGCTGGCCGTTGGGGAGGTCGACCTTGCCCTCGACCACGCCCTCGATATCGATGTCCTCGTTGCCGGTGAGATCCCCTTTGATGGAGATCGACTTGCCGATGCTCGCCACGCGGTCCCCCTGCGTGGGGCGGAGCTTACCGGAGCTGCCCCACTGCATCGATCGAGATGTTGCGGTTGCGCAGGATCGTGCCCTGTCGGCGCGCCAGGTCCGTCACCGACGTGCGGTAGACCTGTAGCGCCGCGATCTTCCCGCTCTCCGCGTCGACGAACACCTCCTCGCGCAGCAGCACGTCGAAGGGCGTGGACTCGCCGTACTCGAGGCGGATGCGTTCGGCGCGCAGCTGCTCCTCGGCGGCCACGCGCGCCCGCTCGGCCGCCTCGATGCCCTCCTGTGCCGACTCCAGGTTGCGCGCCGCCTCCCGCACCCCGAGGATGATCGACTGCTCCAGGCGGGTCTTCTGGGTCCGCGCCCGGCGCAGCTCCAGATGCGTTCGCGACACGCCGTGGCGGGCCGCCGTGT
>JAZFWH010000119.1:0-14662 GCA_036482635.1 Myxococcota bacterium | reverse complement strand
AGGAGCCGTCGGTCGGCACGGCGGTGGGGGAGCTGGGCGAGATCGGCCAGTTCGTGCTGGGCGTGCTGGAGCGGATGGACCGCGGTCCCTTCGAGGTGACGGAGAGCCAGGAGGACGAGCTGCTGGTCTTCGAGGTGAGTGGCGCCGCGGCGCGGGAGCTCGCGAGGGGAGACGGACGGGCCGTCGATGGCATCCAGCTGTTGGCGAACCAGGCCGCCTTCCGGATCAGCAGCGAGCCGCCGCGGGTGGTGGTCGACGTGGAGGGCAACGCCGAAGCGCGGGAGGAGTTCCTGAGCCGGCTGGCCGAGCGCGTCGCGGGCCGCGCGCGGCAGACCGGCCGCGCCGTGGCCCTGGATCCGATGAACGCCAGCGACCGGCGCTTGATTCACGTCGCCCTGCGCGAGGAGGACGACGTGGCCACGATGAGCGTCGGCGAGGGGCGCTACCGGCAGGTCGTCGTGGTTCCGGAAGGGGCGCCGGACTTCGACAAGGCGCGCCGGCAGGCGCAGGCCGCGGAGCGCGGTGAGGAGTAGCCGCGGGCGTTCCACGTGAAACGCCCCCTGCCTCTCCGCTGCCCGAGCCCCGGGGCCCACTCGTTGCCGCCTGACGTTCCACGGGGAACATCCTGGTCCGATCCACCCCCCGATCCCTTTCCGCTCGCAAGCTGCTGGTCGCCGGCCTCGCGGAACTCTCCCAGCCCGTCAGCCCCGAACAGCTCGAGGCCCTGCTGGCCCTCGTGGACCTGGTCGAAGCGTGGTCTCCCCGCATCCAGCTGACCGGCCACCGCACGCCCGAGGCCGTCGTCCAACGCCTGGTACTGGACGCCGCCGCCCTCCTCGCCCGGGTCCCCGAGTGCGCCAGCCTGGCCGATCTGGGGTCCGGAGCGGGGTTCCCCGGGCTGCCGGCAGCGATCCTGCGACCGGGCTGCGCGGTCACGCTGGTCGAGGCGCGCGAGCGGCGCCACCACTTCCAGCGCGCCGCCGTCCGCCAGCTCGGTCTGGCCAACGCCCGCCCTCTGCTCGGCCGGGCCGAGGCCCTCGAAGCCCAGCCCCACGCGGCGGTCGTGGCCCAGGCCATCGCCGCGCCCACCCGCGCGCTCCGCTGGATGCTGCGCTGGGCGGCCCCGGGCGGACTGCTGCTGCTGCCGGGCGGCGCCGCGCCCCCGGTCGTCCCCGCGATCCGCGGCGTCGCGTTCGAAGCCCACTGGCCCTACCGCGTGCCCTGCGGCGGCCCCCAGCGCAGCCTGTGGGTGGGGCGCCGCCTCGACCTCTAGCGCCCGGACGCACCTGCGGCGGGCGGGGGCGGCTACCTCGACGGGGCGCTCCGGCTGTGGTACAAGGGTAGAGGTCGCTTCCCCCCCGGGGGGTAACTCCCCCTGCCTCCATCGGCTGGTGCATGGTGACGCGAAGCCGCGTCTACGCGGTGGTGAACCAGAAGGGTGGGGTCGGCAAGACCACCACCGCAGTCAATCTCGCAGCCTCCTTCGCCGCGTCGGAGCGCGCCACGCTGCTGGTGGATCTCGATCCCCAGGCCAACGCGACCAGTGCCTGCGGCGTCTCGGCGGGGGCGCATCATATCTATGACGCGATCAGCGGCACGTGCGTCATGAAGGACCTCGTCCAGACGACGGCCCTGAAGTACCTGCACCTGATTCCCTCGGGCCGGGATCTGTACGGTGCCGAGATCGAGCTCGTGTCCGGGCTGAACCGCGAGCGCCGGCTCGAGCGCGCCCTGGCCGACCTGCGCGACGCCTACGAGCTGGTGTTGATCGACTGCCCCCCGTCGCTGGGGCTGCTCACCGTGAACGCCCTGACGGCCGCGGACGCCGTGATCATCCCGCTGCAGTGCGAGTACTACGCGCTCGAGGGCTTGGCGGGACTGCTCCAGACGATCGAGCTGGTGCGCGAGCAGCTCAATCCCCGGCTCGACCTCGAGGGCATCGCGCTCACGATGGTCGACCAGCGCAACAACCTGAGTCGGCAGGTCGAGCAGGAGGTGCGCGGACACTTCGGCGATCAGGTGTTCGAGACGGTGATTCCCAGGAACGTGCGACTGAGCGAGGCGCCGAGCCACGCCAAGCCCGTTCTGCTGTACGACATCCAATCAAAGGGAGCGATCAGCTACCTGCGGCTGGCCGAGGAGGTGATCAAACGGATGCCCTCCGCGCCGTCGGCCGCTGAGCCCCAGGCTCCGGCGAAGCCGGATGAGCCACCGCGGAGGGAACCATGACGAACCGGCGCAACGCCCTGGGACGCGGCATCGGGGCACTGATTCCGGGGGCGCCCGCCGTGGCCGATGCCCGCAGTGTCCCGGCCGGTGACACCTCGGCGGAGATCCCGCTGGATGCGATCCAGCCCAACCCGGACCAGCCGCGCCGGCGCTTCGAGGCCGCCGAGCTCGAGCAGCTCGCCGAGTCGATCCGCCGCCACGGGGTGATCCAACCCGTCGTGGTGCGTCGTCGCACGGGCCAGGGGCCGGTGCGGGTCGCCGGTCCCGAGAGCTACGAGCTCGTGGTGGGCGAGCGCCGCTGGCGCGCCGCGCGCGCGGCGGGCCTCGAGGCGATCCCGGCCGTGATCGCGGACGTGGCCGGCGACGAGCGGCTCGAGGTGGCGCTGGTCGAGAACGTCCAGCGCAGCGACTTGAACCCGATCGAGCTGGCCCTCGCCTTCCGCGCACTCGGCGAGAGTGGCGCCACCCAGGAGGAGATCGGCGAGCGGGTCGGGCTCGACCGCTCGACGGTGGCCAACCACGTGCGCCTGCTCGAGCTCCCGCGCGAGCTGCAGGAGGATGTGGAGCAGCGGCAGCTGACCGCGGGCCACGCCAAGGCGCTGCTCCAGGTCGCGAATCCCGAACGCCGCCGCCACCTGCGCGACCGGATCGTGGCCGAGGGGCTGTCGGTGAGAGCGGCCGAGGAGCTCGCCCGACGGCTCGCCGGCCAGTCCTCCGGGAAGCGCCGCGCTCGCCCCGTCGTCGACCCGAACCTCCAGCGGGTGGTGGACGCCCTGCGCCAGCGCTTGCAGACGCGCGTGCGGATCCAGGGCGAGCCGGCGCGAGGCCGCATCGAGATCGAATACTTCGGCGTCGACGACCTGAACCGCATCACGGGGGTGCTGCTCGGCGATGGCTGACGGGTGGGGCGCGGCGGGGCTGTCCAGCGTGGTCGTGAAGGCGGGCGCCGAGTTTCGCGGGCTCATCTACCTGCCCCGGCCGGCGCGCATCGAGGGCGCGGTGCGGGGCGCGGTCATCGCCGAGCGCCAGCTCTGGATCGGCCAGGCGGCCCGCGTGGAGGCCCGGGTGGAAGCCGACGAGATCGTCGTGGCGGGCAGCCTGGAAGGCGAGATCCGGGCCCGCGGCCGGATCGAGATCCTGGCCGGCGCGCGCGTGCGCGGCACGCTCGACTCGCCCCGCTTGCGCGTGGCCGAGGGGGCCCTGCTCGAGGGCCCGTGCCGGACCGGGCGGCCCGCGGGCCGCGCTGGGGCCGCTCAGCCGCGTGCGGCTTCGTCTTGAAGTTCGCGTCAGCTATGCAAGAATCCGACCGCCCGCTCACCGGCGGGCCGCTGTGAGCTGCGATCCGTAGCGGTCGGCGGCGCCGCCCGAGACCGGTCCGGCAGCGGCGCGAGACCGGCGGTTCGCGCGAACGCCCCTCGCCACTGCTTCGCGATCGCCCGAGCGGACCGAGTGGCGCACCGCGGCGGCGCGCCTCGGCCGCGCTTTCGCTGGGGCGGCGGACGCGGGCACACCGAAAGAGGGCCGAGCCGACCCGGGGCCGAAGATCGTTCGGGGTGGAGCCAGTGCGAGCGAACAGCCTGCGCGGACGCGGAGCGACGCGACGAGGAACCGGGCGGCGGCTGGGCGCGGCTGCGCCGGCCCTCGCCGCGCTCCTGCTCGCCAGCGGCGCTGGCGCCGCCGAAGGCGGCCTCCAGCTGGTTCCCGACCCGGCGCTGCTGGTGTTCCTGATCGCGCTGTTCGTCGTGCTGATGTTCCCGGTGAACGCACTGATCTTCCGTCCCATCTTCCGCGTGCTCGAGGCGCGCACCCGACAGGTCAGCGAGACGCGTGAGCGCGCCGAGAGTGTCGCGCGGCAGGCCGACGAGGTGCTGCAGCGCTATCGCGAGTCCGTGCGCGCGGTGCGCGAAGAGGCCGAGAGCGACCGCATCCAGCGCTTCGAAGCCGCGCGTGGAGAAGGCACGGCCCAGCTGGGCCAGGCGCGGACCGCGGCCGAGCGCGAGATCGAACGCGGTCGCTCCGAGGTCGAAGCGGCCCTCGCGCAGGCTCGCGCCTCGCTGCAGTTCCAGGCGAAAGAGCTGGCGCGCCAGGTGGCCTCGCGCCTGCTCGGTCGGCCTCTGTCGTGATCCGCCGCGCCGCCTTCGTTGGGATCGTCCAGCTCGCCGCCGCCGCACCCGCCTCGGCCGCCGCGGACGGCGGAGTCCTCGCGCAGCTCATCTACCCGGCGCTGAACCTGGCGTTGCTGATCGCGGTGCTCGTCTACTTCGCGCGGGCTCCGATCCGACGCTACTTCGCCGAGCGACGCGACCGCATTCGAGACGACATCGAGACCGCCGCCAGGCTGCGAGCGGAGGCGGAACAGCGCTACAGCGAATGGCAGCGGCGCCTTCGCGAGGTCGATGCGGAGCTGGAGGGCATCCGTGCCACCGCGCGCCAGCGGGCCGATGCAGAGCGCGAGCGAATTCTCAGCGACGCCGCCGCCGGGGCGGAGCGCATCCGCCGCGAAGCGCGCGACGCCGTCGAGCAGGAGCTGCGGCGCGCGCGCGAACAACTCAAGCAGGAGGCGTCCGACCTGGCCCTCGGCCTGGCGGCCGAGCTGCTGACGGAACAGGTGACCGACTCGGATCGGGACCGTCTGTTCGACGACTTCATCCAGCGTCTGGAGCAGGGGACGGGCGCGCGGCGCGGAGCGGGAAGGTAGGCGAGGCATGCGCAGCTCGGCCGCCGCCCGGCGTTACGCGCGCGCTCTGTTCGCGCTGGCCCGTGAGGGGAACCAGGTGGAGGAGGTCCGCGGCGAGCTTGCCGCCCTGGCCAAGCTGCTCGAAGAGAGCCCCGAGCTGCAGCACGCCCTGTTCCGGCCGCTGCATCCGGTGGCGCAGCGGCGCAAGGTGCTGCGCTCGGTGTGCGAGCGGCTCGCGAGCAGCGACACGGTTCGCAACTTCTGCGCCTTCCTGGTCGATCAGCGCCGCCTGGTGGACTTTCCGGCGATCTGCGCACAGTTCGGGCAGCTCGCCGACGCGGAGGCCGGTCGCACCGAGGTGGAGGTCGTGACGGCCACTCCCCTGCGCGCGGGGCAACGCGCGCGCCTGCGCAGCGCCCTGGCCGCGCGCACGGGCAAGGAGGTCCAGCTCACCGCGCGGGTCGATCCCGCGCTGGTCGGCGGCGCCGTCGCCAAGCTGGGCGACCTGCTGTTCGATGGCAGCCTTCGCACGCAGCTCGCGCAGCTTCGCGCCACTCTGACGAAGGGACAGTGAGCGATGGACATCAAGCCGGGTGAGATCACCGACATCCTGAAGCGCGAGATCAAGGACTACGAGCGGGAGGTGGACGTCGCCGAGACCGGGACCGTCCTCTCGGTCGGGGACGGCATCGCGCGCGTCTACGGCCTGGAGCGGGCGATGGCCGGGGAGCTGGTCGAGTTTCCCGGCGGCGTCACCGGGTTGATCCTCAACCTGGAAGAGGACAACGTCGGCATCGCCGTGATGGGCGAGACCACCCACGTGCGCGAGGGAGACCTGGTCCGGCGCACCGATCGCATCATCGAGGTCCCCGTCGGCGAGGCGCTGGTCGGGCGCGTCGTGGACGCCCTCGGCAACCCGATCGACGGAGCCGGCCCCGTCCAGACCGAGGAGAGCCGGCGCGTCGACCTGAAGGCCCCCGGTATCGTCACGCGCCGCTCGGTCAACGAGCCGCTCCAGACCGGCATCAAGGCCATCGACGCGATGACGCCCATCGGGCGCGGCCAGCGCGAGCTGATCATCGGCGACCGGCAGACGGGCAAGACCGCCATCGCGATCGACGCGATCATCAACCAGAAGGGAACCGACGTCTTCTGCATCTACGTGGCCGTCGGCCAGAAGCAGTCGACCGTGGCGCAGGTTGTGGACAAGCTGAACCGCTTCGGAGCGATGGCGTACACGACGGTCGTCTCCGCCACCGCCAGCGAGCCGGCGCCCCTCCAATTCATTGCCCCCTACTCGGGCTGCAGCCTGGGCGAGTGGTTCCGCGACAAGGGCAAGCACGCGCTGATCGTCTACGACGACCTCTCCAAGCACGCGGTGGCCTACCGGCAGCTGTCGCTGTTGCTGCGGCGTCCGCCCGGGCGCGAGGCCTTCCCCGGCGACGTCTTCTACCTGCACTCGCGGCTGCTCGAGCGCGCTGCCAAGCTCAACGACGAGTACGGGGGCGGCAGCCTGACCGCGCTGCCGATCATCGAGACCCAGGCCGGCGACGTCTCCGCCTACATCCCGACCAACGTGATTTCGATTACCGACGGCCAGATCTACCTGCAGACGGACCTGTTCAACGCGGGCATCCGTCCCGCCATGAACGTGGGCATTTCCGTCTCGCGGGTCGGCGGCAGCGCCCAGACCAAGGCGATGAAGCAGGTGGCCGGGCAGCTGAAGCTCAGCCTGGCCCAGTACCGGGAGCAGGCGGCCTTCGCGCAGTTCGGGAGCGACCTGGACAAGGCCACCCAGGAGCAGCTCGCCAACGGCGAACGACAGACCGAAATGCTCAAGCAACTCCAGTACTCGCCGATGCCGATGGAAGAGCAGGTCGTCTCGATCTACGCCTGCACTCCGCAGGAGAGTCGCGATTCGTGGGTGCGCGGCTGCGAGCTGGCCGACATCCAGCGCTACGAGAAGGAGATGCTCGAGTTCATTCGAGCCAACCACTCCGAGGTGCTCGAGCGCGTGCGCAAGTCGGGAAAGCTCGGCGAGGAGACGGAGCAGGAGCTGATCGACGCGCTCGACGAGTTCGCACGGGTCTTCGAGCCTTCGGCGGGCCGTTCGGCGGCGGACGCCGTAGCGTAGCGTGCCCAACCTCCGCGACATCCGTCGGCGCATCACCAGCGTCAAGAAGACCCAACAGATCACGCGCGCCATGCGCATGGTCGCCGGCGCAAAGCTTCGTCGCGCCCAGGAAGCCAGCGCGTCGGCGCGACCCTACGCCGACCGCATGCGCGATACGGTGACGGCCGTTGCCCGGGCGGAGCGCAACGCCGAGCACCCCCTGCTGTTGCAGCGGTCGCCCATCGCGCGTGTCGAGCTGCTGGTGGTGACGTCGAACCGAGGCCTGTGCGGTGCCTTCAACTCCAACATCATCAAGTGCGCACTGGTGCAGATCGCGGAGCGCGAGGCCGCGCAGACCGAAGTGTTCATCACTGCCTCCGGGCGCAAGGCGAGTGATTACTTCCGGCGCCGCGCCGGCCGGCTCGTCCACTCCCACGTTGCGGAGGGCTGGGTGGTGTACGGGCATGCGGTGGAGATCGCCTCCCGCCTGTGCCAGCGCTACGTCGACGGCGAAGTGGACGAGGTCCTGCTGGTCTACAGCGAGTTCGTGTCGACCATGACCCAGCGGCCGAAGAGCGTGCGGCTCCTGCCCCAGGACCCGGGCGCAGACGAGTCGGATGGAGCGCTCCCCTACGAGATCGAGCCGAGTCCCGCCAGACTGCTGGAGGCCTTGCTGCCCAAGGCGGTCGAGGTGGAGATCTTCCGGGCGCTGCTCGAGAACCAGGCCGGGGAGTACGCCGCGCGCATGACCGCCATGGAGTCGGCGACGAGGAATACCCAGGAGCTGGTCGAGCGGCTGACCCTGCAATTCAATCGGGCGCGGCAGGCGGCGATCACCAAGGAGCTGGTGGAGATCGTGACGGGCGCCGAGGCCCTGTAGAGCGCGGCGCGACCAGGGCCCTCGGGCAACGGAGAGAGACGATGGCGAAGAAGGACGGCAAGGGCAGCAAGGACGGCAAGGGCAGCAAGGGCAGCAAGGACGGCAAGGTCTTGCAGGTGCTGGGCCCGGTGGTGGACGTGGAATTCCCGCCCGGCACTCTCCCCGAGATCTTCACGGCGCTGCGCTTGACGAACGCGGCGATCGACGAGCGCGAGCACAACCTGGTGCTCGAAGTCGCGCAGCACCTGGGAGAGAATACGGTGCGCTGCCTCGCCATGGACACGACCGAAGGACTGGTGCGCGCACAGCCGGTGCAGAACACCGGCGACATGATCCGCGTGCCCGTGGGGCCGGCGACGCTGGGCCGCATCATGAACGTGATCGGGGAGCCGGTGGACGAGCGCGGCCCGATCGAGGCCGAGGCCCTCTATCCCATTCACCGTCCGCCCCCGAAATTCATCGAGCAGTCCACCGCGGTCGAGGCCTTCGAGACCGGGATCAAGGTGGTGGACCTGATCGAGCCCTACCCGAAGGGCGGCAAGGTCGGGCTGTTCGGCGGCGCCGGCGTGGGGAAGACCGTCGTCCTCATGGAGCTGATCAACAACATCGCCAAGGAGCACGGCGGCTACTCGGTATTCGGCGGCGTCGGGGAACGCACCCGCGAGGGCAACGACCTCTGGAACGAGATGATGGAGGCTAAGCTCTCTGACGGGACCACGGTGCTGGACAAGGCCGCCCTGGTCTTCGGCCAGATGAACGAGCCGCCCGGCGCGCGCGCCCGCGTCGGTCTCACGGCGCTGACGGTCGCCGAGTACTTCCGCGACGAGGAAGGCAAGGACGTGCTGCTCTTCATCGACAACATCTTCCGCTTCACCCAGGCCGGGTCGGAGGTGTCGGCGCTGCTGGGTCGCATTCCCTCGGCGGTGGGTTACCAGCCGACCCTCGGCACGGACATGGGTGAGCTCCAGGAGCGCATCACGTCGACGAAGAAGGGGTCGATCACGTCGGTTCAGGCGATCTACGTGCCCGCCGACGACCTGACGGATCCGGCTCCCGCCACCGCGTTCAGTCACCTGGACGCCACCACGGTGCTCAGCCGACCGCTCACCGAGATCGGCATCTACCCCGCCGTCGATCCGCTGGAATCCACCAGCCGGATCCTGGATCCCCAGGTGGTCGGCGACGAGCACTACGCGGTTGCGCGGGGCGTCCAGCAGGTGCTCCAGAAGTACAAGGACCTGCAGGACATCATCGCGATCCTGGGGATGGACGAGCTCTCCGAGGACGACAAGATCACGGTGGCGCGCGCGCGCAAGCTCCAGCGCTTCCTGTCCCAGCCGTTCTACGTGGCCGAGCAGTTCACGGGCACGCCAGGTGTCTACGTGCGCGTCGAGGACACGATCCGCGGCTTCAAGGAGATCCTCGAAGGGAAGTACGACGAGCTGCCGGAGCAGGCCTTCTACATGGTCGGCACCATCGAGCAGGCCGTTGAAAAGGCCAAGAAGCTCAGCTAGGGGTGGCCGTGTCGATCGAACTGACCATCGTGACGCCGCAGGGCGAGGCCTTCCGAGGCGCCGTAGAGAGCGCGGTGCTGCCGGGCTCCGAAGGCGACTTCGGCGTGCTGCGCAGCCACGAGCGCTTCCTCACGCCGCTGCGCATTGGCGAGGTGGAGATCCGCACGGAGCGGGAGTCCCTGTTGGCGTCGATCGCACACGGCTTCGCCGAGGTGACTGGCGAGGAGGTCGTCGTGCTGGTCGAATCCTGCGAGCTCGCCCACGAGATCGATGTCGCGCGGGCCGAGCTGGCGCGAGAGCGCGCCGAGCAGGGTCTCGCGCAGCTGGTCGACCCGGAGGAGCAGCGCTACCGGGAGTACGACGCGGCGCTGCAACGCGCCCACACGCGCATCCGCGTCGGCGCGAAGGCGGGCCAGCCCTAGAGCGGGATCAGTCCCCGCGGTTTCGCGAGGCCTTGATCTTGGCCTTGCCGCCCTCGACGACCACGCGGAAGCTGACTTCGCCGCCCAGCTGCTTCTTCTGCTTGTTCAGCACCTTCTGGAGCTTCGCCTGGGAGAGGCTCTCCACGTCCTGGCCGCAGGAGCGGCGCGCCTCGACGTACGCGTCGAACAGGTCGCCGCCCTCGCTCGACGCCTTCGCTCGCGAGCCCGCGGCCACGGGCGGTGGGGACGTCGGCGCGGACTCGTGGAGATCGGCCTTGAAGCGGTGCCGCCCGTAGGTGCCCGAGTCCATCTTGCGCAGGGTTTCGGTCCACTGGCGCTTGTACGCCTGGTAACGGGAGCAGAGGCTCTGGAACTTGAAGCGCAGCGCGGTGTTCTTGATCGCCTGGTTGGAGAAGATGGTGACGAGCTTCTCCACGTCGCTGCGCAGCAGCGAGGGCTCCCGCGGCCGCGTGCCCAGGAAGTAGCGCTCGTAGTCGAGTCGGAGCTGCTTCATCTTGATATCGAGGATTTGCAGGTCCTCTTCGATGGGCACGGCGCGCTCTCCTCCCCGGGTTCCGGATCGGTGGGGCCGGAAAGCAGCTTGAGGGGAAGGCGCCGGGTTTCGGCCCGGCGCCGCGCAGCGAGGCGCAGGCGATCGGAGGTCGGGGCAAGGCGGCCCGCTTCGGCGGGCCGCCGCTAGACTCCCCGCGCCGTGGGGCGCGTTCTGCTGCATAACGCGGTGCTGCTCGATCCCGAGGCCGCGGCCCCGACGCCGGGGAGCCTGCTGCTCGCGGACGGACGCATCGCGGCGCGGCTCGAACCGGGCCAGGCCAGCCCAGGCGACGCCGAGCGGGTGGACCTGGCCGGGCGCGGCCTGGCGCCGGGCTTCCTCGACCTGCACTTCCACGGCTCGCTGATCTTCGCCGGCGCCGAGGGCTTCGGCGCGGCGCTGGACGAGGCCTCGGCTTCGCTGCTGGCCCACGGCACCACCGCCTACCTGGCCACGACCGCCGCCTGGTCCGCGGCCGAACTGGCGCCGCGGGTCGCTCGGCTGGCGGCACTGCTGGCGGAGAGCCGTGAGGGAGCGGCGGCGATCGGCCTTCACCTGGAAGGTCCCTGGATCAGCCGCGAGGCCGCGGGGGCGCAGCCCGCGGCGGCGATTCGAGACTACGACCCGGTCGAAGGGGCAGAGGTGCTGGCCCGGGGCGAGGGTCTGGTGCGGATGGTGACGCTGGCGCCCGAGCGGGCCGGTGCGCCCGCGTTGCTGGCCGCGCTCGAGCAGCGCGGCATCGTCGCGGCGCTCGGGCACAGCGCGGCGCGGGCCGAACAGGTCGAGTCGGCCGTCGAGCGGGGGGCGCGGCACGTGACCCACCTCTTCAACGCGATGGGGACGCTGCACCACCGGCAACCGGGCCTGGCCGGTGCGGCGCTGTGCGACGATCGCCTGAGCTGCGACCTGATCTGTGACGGTGTCCACGTCGACCCGCGCATGGTGCGCCTGGCGGCCCGGGCCAAGCGCGACCGGCTGGTGCTGATCACGGATCGCGTCGATCTGCCCGACGGCGAGGCCTCGTTCGGCTCGGGCGCGCTGCGCGACGACGGCGTCGCGCTGCGTCTGGCCGACGGGCGGCTCGCCGGCAGCCGCGTCACGCTCGACCGCGCGTTGCGCAACGCGCGCGTCTTCGCGGGCCTGAGCCTGCTCGAGGCGGTCGCAGCGTGCAGCCTGCGGCCGGCGCGGGTGCTGGGCGTTGAAGCCGAGCGGGGCACGCTGCGCCAGGGCGCCCGCGCCGACCTGGTCGTGCTGGGAGACGACGGCGAGGTCTGCGAGACCTGGCTGGCCGGGCAGCGCGCCTTCGCCGCCTAGGAGGCCGACCCGAGAGTCGGCCTCCGCGCCGCAGCGAGCCCGCAAGCCCGAAGGGCGCGCAGCGAGGCGCAGCCGAGCGGAGGCGGGCCTCTGCTAGGCAGGCGAGCGGAGTTTCAGCGGGCTAGCCCTTCTCCCTACCACTCCTCGACTCGAGCAGCGCGTCGAGGTCGATGGCGTCGGGGTCCGGAAGCGCGCCGCGCGCCAGGGGCGGCACCTCCCCGACCAGGCGTTCGCCCAGCGCGCCGCGCAGCTCCGCCAGGTTGGCGGAGTCTGCCTCCGAGAGCGCGCCGTCCGCGTGGCAGATCACCACCCCCGCCACGGCCAGCCCGCGCGCCGCCGCCGCCTCCAGGGTGAGGCGGGTGTGATTGATGGTGCCGAGGGCGCCGCGGGCGACCACGAGCAGCGGCAGGCCCAGCTCCCGCGCCAAGTCCGCCATCGTCGCCCGGTCGGCGGCTGGGGCCAGCAGGCCGCCAGCACCCTCCACCACGAGCCAGCCGCGGCGCGCGGCGAGGCGCGAGAAGGCCGCGCGCACGGTCTCCAGGTTCACGCGCCGTCCCTCCCCGCGCGCCGCCACCGTGGGGGCTGCGGGCAGGGCGAAGCGCTGGGGGCAGACGTCTTCGAGCGGGTCCACCCCGCCCGCCGCAGCGCGCAGCGCCAGCGCGTCGGAAGGCCCCTCTTCCCCCACCCCCGTCTCGATGGGCTTCATCGCCCCTACCTCGAGGCCGCGCTCGCGCAGCGCCCGCAGCAGGGCGCAGGCGACCACGGTCTTGCCCACGCCGGTATCGGTGCCCGTCACGAAGAAACCGCGGGCGGGACTCACGCCGCTCGCTCGAGCTCCTCGGCGATGGCGTCGGCGAGTGCGTCGATCTCGGCCGCGCGGTGGGTGGCCATCGGCGTCAGGCGCAGGCGCGCGGTGCCCTCGGGCACCGAGGGGTGGCGGATCCCGTGGGCGTAGAACCCGCGCGCGAGCAGGTGTTCGCAGACCGCCATGGTCGGCGCGTTGGCGCCGATCACCACGGGCACGATGTGGGTGGTGCTCGGCGCGGTGGACACGCCGCACTCCGCCAGGCGGGAGCGCAGGCGGCGCGCGTTGGCCTGTAGTTTCTCGCGGCGCCACGCCTCGCGGCGCGCGATTTGCAGCGCCGCGCCCGCCGCCGCCACCTGCGGCGGTGCGAGTGCGCAGCTGAAGATGAAGCTACGCGCGGTGTTGACCAGCAGGTCGCGCAGCGCGCCGCTGCCGGCCACGAAGGCGCCGAACGAGCCCAGCGACTTGCCGAGCGTTCCCATCTGCACGTCGATGCCCTCGCGCACGCCGCAGGCTTCGGCCGCGCCGCGTCCGCCCGCGCCCAGCGTGCCCGTGCCGTGGGCGTCGTCGAGCAGGAGGATCGCGCCCCAGCGCCTGGCCAGGGCGACCAGCTCCGCGACGGGGGCCACGTCGCCGTCCATGCTGTAGACGCCGTCGACGGCCAGCAGCACCCGGCGCCGCGTCGAGGCGACGTCGCGCAGAATCTCCTCGAGCGCGTCGAGGTCGCAGTGTGGGAACACGCGCACCTGCGCCCGCGACAGGCGGCAGCCGTCGATGATCGAAGCGTGGCTCAGCGCATCGGAGATCACCACGTCGCCGCGTCCGGCGAGCGCGGGGATCACGCCCACGTTGGCCATGTAGCCGGTGTTGAACAGCAGCGCGGACTCGCTGCCGAGAAACGCGGCCAGATCGGCTTCGAGCGCCTCGTGGATGGCGAGGTTCCCGTTGATCAGCCGCGATCCCCCGGCTGCGCAGCCGAACTCCCGCGCGGCGCTCGCCGCCGCGTCGACGACCTCGGGGTGGTGAGCCAGGTCCAGGTAGTTGCTGCCGCCGAACAGCAGCACCTCGCGCCCGTCGATCCGCATGCGCGGACCCTGCGCGCCGTCGAGCACGCGCATGCGGCGGTAGGTCCCGCGACGGCGCAGGTCCCCGAGCCTCTCGTCCGCGATCGCTCCCACGCTCATGAGGTCAGCGGTCCGCGGGCCACCTCGGGTCGCAGGACTCCGCCGTCGCCTGCGCCCAGCCGGAAGCCCTCGGCGCGTTCGCCGTTGTAGGCGGGGTTGCCCTTCACCGAGAAGCCGGCGTCGCGGATCATGCGAACGGTTTCGGCTGCCGCGTCCCCGCGCGTGGTGAGGTAGCCCTCGACGAAGAGCGAGTTGGCGGGCCACAGGGCCAGCGGCGAGAGCGCGCGGATGTGGCCTTCGCGGCCGCCGGCGACGCGGATCTCCGCTCGTGGGTTGATCAGGCGCATCAGTGCGAGCGCGCGCAGGCAGCGCTCGGGGGTGAGAGAGCCGTCGGAGGTGACGCGGTTACCCTCGATGGGGATGAGGAAGTTCACGGGAATGGACGGCACCTCGAGCTCGCGCAGCTTGAAGGCGACCTCCAGCACGTCGCGGCTCGCCTCTCCCATGCCGAGGATCAGCCCGCTGCACGGTTCGATGCCGCACTTCTTCGCCGCGAGCAGGGTGCGCACGCGGTCGGCGTAGCTGTGCGTCGTGCAGATCTCCGGGTAGTGCGACTCGCTGGTGTTGAGGTTGTGGTTCAAGCGGTCGAGACCGGCGTCGGCCAGGATGCGGGCGTGCTCCTCCTCGAGCAGCCCCACCGACAGGCAGACCTCGATGGGATGGCGCTGCTTGACCGCGCGGATCAGCGCGGCGAGTCGGCGCGTTCGCTCGAGCGTCGGACCCCGGCCCGAGAACACCATGCAGTAGCGGGTGGCTCCGGCGCGCACCGCCGCGTCGGCCGCGGCGAGAATCTCCTCCTCGCCCTTCATCGGGTACTTGCGGATCGCCGCACCCGAGTCCCGGGCCTGGGAGCAGTAGCCGCAGTCCTCCTGGCACAGCCCGTTCTGCACGTTGTTCAGGATGTGGATCATCACCTCGCGGCCGAAGTGCCGCTCGCGCGGCCGGTAGGCGGCGTGCAGCAGCGGGAGCAGCGC
>JAZFWH010000118.1:0-5678 GCA_036482635.1 Myxococcota bacterium | reverse complement strand
TGTCGCTGTTCCCGGTGCGCGGCGATCGCTTCCTGCGCATCGCACCGCGCCTGCGCTCGGACGACGCGGTGCAAGCGCTGCTCGAGCGGATCGACGGATCCCACACGCTGTGGCGCTGCCTCCAGGTGGCGCGCACGCCGCGGGCCTTCGCAGCGCTGTGGGTGCTCGACGCCACCGGGGCGATCGAGTACCGGGAGACCGTAGAGAACGCTGGCGACGCAGGGGGGGCCGACGTCAAGATCGAGATCGTGCGGCCCAGCGAGGAGAGCGCGGCCCCGGCCGTGGCCCCCGCGGCGCCGACCTCCTCCGAGCGGCCGGCGGAAGCCAGCCGGGAAGCCGCGGCGGAGCAGCTCCGCCACGAGATCGAGGAGAAGTGCCGCCACCTGGCAGACCTCGACCACTACGAGGTCCTCGGCGTCGACTCCGGCGTCGACGCGGCCGCGATCAAGCGCGCGTACCTGCAGGTGGCAAAGACCTATCACCCGGACGCGCTGGCGCGCTCGGGCCTCGACGAGGAGGTGCGGCGCAAGGCGGGGAAGCTGTTCGCGGAGATGGGCACGGCCTACGCCGTGCTCTCGAACCCGGCCAAGCGCAAGGACTACGACAGCTCCCAGGGCGGCGGGTCCGAGGACGCCGACCGGCTGGCCACCGCGGAAACCCTCTTTCGAAAGGGCGAGGTGCTGCTCCGGCTGGGGAACTTCAAGGGGGCGCTCGAGTTCCTCAAACCGGCCGCGGGGCTGTGGCCCGAAGAGAGCGAGTACCAGTGCGCCCTCGGCTGGGCGCTCTACAAGAAGCTGCCCTCCGAGACCGAGGCCGCGCGCGAAAGCCTCGGGCACGCCGTGCAGCTGGATCCCCAGAGCGCCACCGCGCTCTTCCGGCTGAGCGTCGTGCTGCGGGAACTCGGCGAGGCCGACGAGGCCGCGTCTCTGCTCGAGCGCGCCAAGCAGATCGACCCGAGCGTCAGCTAGGAGACCGAATCAGCGCTCCGCCAGCAGCTCCGCCGCGCGCGGCGCGGGCTCTACCGCGAGCTTCGCGGGGCTGCGCAAGACCTCCCGGATGCGAGGGATCAGCAGGGCGTAGCCGCGGCCCGCCGCGTCGCGCCAGCCCAGCCACGCCTCGCGGTCGCCGACGCGCACCCGCGGACCGCGCAACCCGCGCTCGCCCGCGGCGACGACCATGCGGTCGAAGGGCGCGGTCTGCTGCCGCGAGAGCGGAGCGCGGCGCACCACCGCCCCAGAACGGACGGCGTACAGCGCGCGCAGGCTCGGGTCGCGAAACCCCCGCCCGGCCAGGAAGCGTCGGCCCACGGCGCGCACCTGGTCCACCTCGCGCACCATGACCGAGTCGCCGCGCAGCACGTGCCCCTGAAAGCCGAGCGCGTGACCGAGCTCGTGGAGCAGGCTGCCCACGAGTTCCTCCTCGGAGAGCTCGACGGGGCGACCGAGCACGTCGCGGTTGGTGCGGCGCAGGTGGATGGAGGCAAACACGAGCTTCGCGGGCAGCACCCCCGAGGCCGAGGGCTCGAGTCGGGCCGGGTCCAGGGCGCAGTCGGCAATCGTGGTCGCCGAGTAGGGTGCGCCGGTTTTGCGCCTGAAGCGGATCTCGATCCCCTGGCGGGGAGGCGCGCCCGGCGCGAAGTGCACGCCCAGACCCGCCCCCTCCCAGGCGCGCAAGCCGTCTTCCAACAGCTTGGTCTCCGCGGGAGTGGCGTCCGGTGGCAAGGAGACCGGAATGGCCCGATCCGTGGGCCAGCGACACAGAAACAGCGTCAGCACGCCCTGGGAGGGCAGCACGTAGGGCGTGGCGTCGGCGAGCCGGTGGGGGCCCGCCCGCGCCAGGGCCGGGTAGCGGGCCTCGAGCGGCTTCGGATCCCAGAGCCCCGCGCAGGCGACCGTCAGCGCCAGGCTGGCGGCGAGCGCGGCGGCAGCGCCCTGGCGCCGGCCCGGCGTGCAGTAGCCGCTGGCCATCTTGTCTCCGCGGCGAACTCCGGGCTCGCTCGCCCCGGGTCCGCAGGCATTGTACACGCCCGTGCCACCGGGCCCTCGCGTCTCAGCGCTGGCGATCCCAGACGGCGAAGAGCAGGGCCCCCGCCACCACGGCCAGCGCCGCGGTCGCGAACATGGCCGGGTAGCCGGCGATGGCGATCACCGCACCGAAGCTGGGGCCCCCGATCAGAACGCCCCCGTCGAAGAGCGCGGTGTAGATCGCCATGGCCGAGCCGCGCTCGGTCTCCCGCGCGCGGCTCACCACCAGGCCGAACAAGATGGGAAACGCAAAGCCGTGTCCGAAGCCGCACAGCACGCCGGCCGTCGCGACCTGGCCCGAGGTCTCGGCCAACGCCAGCAGCGTCAGGCCCGTCGCCAACGAGGCCAGCGACGGAAACAACGCGCGCTTGGGGCCCACGCGGTCGGGCACCCAGCCGAGCAGTACGCGCATGGCGATCGCCGCCCCGGCGTAGGCGCTGAAGAAGGCCCCGACGCTGCCCAGCCCGGTCTCCATTACGAAGGTCTTCGTGAAGGTGAAGACCGCAGCCAGCGCGAAGGCAAACACGCCGCCCATCCACCAGAGCGGGATCAGCTCCGCCTGGCGTAGCGCCGCCAGGAAGCCCCGCGAGGGTTCGTGGGCTCCGGCGGAGCGCGGCCGGTCACGCAGCGGCAGGGAGAGCAGCAGCGACAGCGCCGCGAAAGCGAGCGCCGCCGCGAACAGCGCGGTGTAGTCGAAGCGCTCCAGGAGCGCGTCGCCCAGCACCCCGCTCAGCGAGATGGGCAGCATGCCCGACACCCCGAACAGGGCGAGCCCCTCGGTGCGGCGGGCCGCCGGTACGTAGTCGGCCGCATAGGTGAACAGCGACGTGAACAGCATGGCCTCGGACAGCCCGTGCAGGACGCGGATCAGGTAGATCCAGGGGCCCAGGGCGGTCACGCTCAGGTAGAGCGCGCAGACCAGCAGGTTGAGCGCGCCCCCCACCAGGATCACGCCGCGCCGCCCCCGCGTGTCCATCGAGCGGCCGATCGGCGGGCGCGCCAGAATCGCCGCCACCGCGGTGAGCCCGAAGATGAAGCCGATCTGCACCTCGCCCGCGCCGAGCTCCTTCAGGAAGCCCGGGAAATGGAGGAACAGGTTGAAGGACATGCCCTGGGCCAGGTTCGCCACGGAGCAGAGCACGAACGGGCGGGTGAACAGGCGCTCGCGCGGCATGGGTCGCGAATACTAGCCGCCGCCCCGGACCGACGGACTCCGCCCTCGTGGGGCGGATCGTCTAGAATCGAGCGCGTCCGTCCCCAGCCGTGAGGAGGAGATGCCCGTGGCCATCGACTTCACCCTTCCCCCCGAGGTGCTCGAGGTGCGCGAGCGGGTGCGCGCCTTCATGCGGAACCAGGTCGAGCCGACGTTGGAGGGTCTGCGCAGCGGCGGCGACGGCCGGGCCTGGCGGCCGGCGCTGCGGGGACTGCGCGAGAAGGCCAAGGCGGAGGGGCTCTGGGCTCCGCACATGCCGCGCGAGTGGGGGGGCATGGGCCTCGGTCCGCTGGCGATGGCGTTCGTCTCCGCCGAGTGCGGCCGCTCCCAGTTCGGGGCCTACGTGCTGAACTGCCACGCGCCCGACGAGGGCAACATGCACACCCTCCTCCACTTCGGCACCGACCTGCAGAAGGAGCAGTACCTCCGCCCTCTCGTGGACGGCGAGTGCCGCTCGTGCTTCGCGATGACCGAACCGGAGGTGGCCGGCTCGGATCCGACGGGAATCCGCACCCACGCGGTCAAGGACGGGGACCACTGGGTCCTGAACGGGCACAAGTGGTTCATATCGGGGGCACACGGCGCGCGCTTCGCCATCGTGATCGCCAAGACCGATCCGGAGGCCGATCCCCCCCAGGCCCGCAACTCGGCCTTCATCGTCGAGACCGAGAACCCGGGCTGGGAGATCGTGCGCGACATCGACACCATGGCCGGCAAGGGAAACCACTGTGAGATCCGCATCGAGAACTGCGTGGTTCCCGACTCCGCGCTGTTCGGCGGGCGGGGACAGGGGCATCGGCTCGGCCAGGTGCGCCTGGGTCCGGCTCGGCTCGCGCACTGCATGCGCTGGATCGGCAACGCCGAAGTGGCCCTGGAGATGCTGGTGAAGCGCGCCCTGGAGCGGGAGCTGCACGGCGGGGTGCTCGCCGACAAGCAGGGCATCCAGTGGATGATGTCGGAGTGCGCCCTCGAGCTCTACCAGAGCAAGCTGATGGTGCTGCACGCCGCGTACCTGATCGAGAACGGCCTGCCCTTCCGCCAGGAGGTCTCGATGTGCAAGCTCCACGTGGCCAACACGCTCTGGCGCGTCATCGATCGCGCGATCCAGGTGCACGGCGCACTGGGCTACTCGACGGACACGGAGCTGGAGACGATGCTGCGCCACGCGCGCTCGGCCCGCCTGGTGGACGGCGCCGACGAGGTGCATCTGTCGCAGATCGCGAGGCACGTGATCGAGGCGTTCCGCAGCGACGGCAGCACCCGCGCGGCCACGGGCGCCGACCTGCTCTGACGCCGACCCCGCCGCACCCGGCAGCTCAAGACGTGGCGAAGGTCTCCGCGCGGCGCTGGGCCGCCAGGCGGAACAGCCCCTCGGCGGCGCCGCCCAGGGACGCGAAGCGCTGGTCCCGGGTCTGTCCGCGGGCGAAGCGCACGAAGATCTGCTGCAGCACCACGCCCATCTTGAACGTGCCGAACACCACGTAGTACGGAATCGCAGCGACGTCGCGGCCGCTGCGCTCCGCGTAGCGGCCGCCCGCCTCCTCGCGCGTCATGAAGCCCGGCGCCTGGGTCGGCATGGGGTTGGTGCCCGCCAGGCCCTCGCCCCGGTTGGTCCAGAGGCCGAGCAGGGTCCCCAGGTCGCAGAGCGGATCGCCCAAGGTGCACATGTCCCAGTCGTACACGGCCACGCAGCGGCCCGGATCGTCCCGCGCCACGGCCATGTTGTCGAGCTTCCAGTCGTTGTGGACGAGCGTGGGCGGGGGCGAGACGGGGCGCTCGTCCT
Source organism: Myxococcota bacterium (assembly GCA_036482635.1). Taxonomy (GTDB): domain Bacteria; phylum Myxococcota_A; class UBA9160; order UBA9160; family SMWR01; genus JAZFWH01. The sequence goes on along the minus strand of JAZFWH010000118.1, from coordinate 658 downwards.
CGAGCCAGCGCACCACCTCCTCGGCGATCGGGATGTCGTGCGTCTTGGCCCGCTCGAAGCGCTCGGCCCAGCCCTTCAGCTGGCGCGCCAGGAAGCCCTCGGGCTTGCCGAGGTCGCCCAGGCCGATCGGCTTCGGATCGACGGCGTGGAAGTCCACCAGCCGGTCGAGCACCACTTCCGAGAGCTTGCGGTTGGCCAGCGGATCCGCGCCGCCACCGAACTCAGCGGGCACGACGTTGCGTACCACGATGCCGTGGCGGCGCTCCATCACCAGGAAGTCGGCGCCGATCACGGAGTGGTCGTCGCAGTAGAGATAGGCGCGGGGCGCCAACGGGAAGACCTGCCACAGCCGGGAGAGCGCGCGGTACTCGCGGTGCATATCGTGGGCACGTGCAGCCACCGGGCCCAGCGGCGGACGGCGCAGCACGTACTCGATGGCGCCTTCACCTGCGCCGTAGCGCAGCAGGTAGGTGAGGTTCGCGTGGCCCCCGCCGAACTGGCGGACCGCGGGCGGGCCCTCCGCCCCCTCCAGCCTGCCGCGCAGGTACGCGGCGAGCTTCGGCTCGTCGAATCGCTCGTCGGAGCGGACCTCGATCAGCTCCGCCGGCGGCCTCGGGGCGGTCGCCTCGCTCATCGCCCGCGCGATCCTATCACACCA
>JAZFWH010000117.1:0-4291 GCA_036482635.1 Myxococcota bacterium | reverse complement strand
GGCGTGGGCCAGGTCGACCTGCCCGAGGGCCTCCGCATCCAGGCGGTGCTCTGCGGGGGACCCGACGACTTCCAGATCGGCATGGAGCTCGAGCTCGATCTCGAGACGCTGCGCGAGAACAAACAGGGCCAGGAGGTGGTGATCTTCCGCTTCCGACCCGTCCCCGGCGCCGCGGCAGACCAGGAACCCCAGGCATGAAGCTCGAAGACGTGGCGGTGCTGGGCGTGGGGATGACGCGCTTCGGCGTCCACCGCGACAAGTCCATGATCGACCTGGCGCGCGAGGCCGGCCTCGCGGCCCTGGACGACGCGGGGATCCCCTTCGACCGCGTCGGCGAGACCTTCGCCGGCTACATCGGCGGCACGCCGATGACGGGGATCCGAGCTGTGAAGGAGTTCGGCCTCACCGGGCTCCCCGTCAGCCACGTGGAGAACGCCTCGGCCACCGGGCTGGTGGCGTTCCGGGAGGCCGCCTGGGCGGTGGCCAGCGGCCGCTGCGACGTCGCCATGGCCCTCGGCTTCGACAAGATGACGGAGCTGACCGGCGGCGGACGCGGCCACAGTCGCGGCGTGGGCCGCGACCTGATCGACAGCGTGATCCTCCCCGCGGCCTACTTCGCGCTCTGGGCCATGCGCCGCATGCACGAGCGCGGCACCCGCCCCGAGCACTTCGCGCGCATCGCCGCCAAGAACTGGAACCACGGCGCCCTCAACCCCTGGAGCGACCGCCAGCTGGACCACCGCATCAGCGCCGACGAGGTGCTGTCGTCGCGCAAGATCGCCGAGCCGCTGACCGCCATGATGGCGTGTCCCGTCGACGACGGCGGGGCCTGCGCGATCCTCGCCCGCGCGGACCTGGCGCGGAAGCTCCACCCGGAGCGGCCCGTGGTGAGCGCCGTCGCCTGCGTGCTCCAGACCGAGACCTACGCACCCGGGCACGTCTTCATGGGGCCGGTGGTGGGGCCGCCCAGCATGACGCGGGACACGGCGCGCCAGGCCTACGAGGAGGCGGGCATCGGTCCCGAGGACGTGAGCCTGGCGCTGGTGCACGACGCCTTCGCCAACGAGGAGCTCGAGTACTACGAGCTGCTCGGCTTCTGCGCCGAGGGCGAGGCCGAGAAGCTGGTCGAGGCCGGGGATACGGAGCTGGGCGGACGCATCCCTTTCAGCACGGACGGGGGGTTGATCGCGCGCGGCCACCCCGGCGGGCCCACGGGTCTGGCGCAAATCCACGAGCTGACGCTCCAGCTGCGCGGCGAGGCGGGCAAGCGCCAGGTCGAGAACGCGCGCATCGGCCTCGCCCACCTGGTGGGCGGCGGGAGCGTTTGCGCCATCAACCTGCTTCAGCGCCACTGAAGCGCCGCGAGGAGAGCATGGAGCGAGAACGAGAGAGCGAACTGCTGGCCAGGGGACGCGAGGTCACTCGGCAGCTCTGGGGCGAGCGCGCGGGGGGCGGCGGCCTGCCCGCCCAGAAGCTGGCGCCCGACTTCTTCAAGCTGGTGACCGAGTTCTGCTTCGGCGGCTTCTGGGCCCGGCCGCAGCTCGACCTGCGCAGCCGCAGCCTGTGCACCGTGGCGCAGCTGGCCGCGCTGGGAAAGACCGACGAGCTGAAGGGTCATCTGCTCGGCGCGCTGAACCTCGGCATCAAGCGCGAGGAGCTGATCGAGGTGCTGATGCAGACGTCCCAGTACGCCGGCATTCCCGCCAGCGTCAGCGCCCTCAACGCCGCTGCGGAGATCCTGAAGGAGGCGGAGTAGCCGCCGGCAGCTCGAGCTTCACGTCCGCCCGGCGCTCCATGAACTCGACCAGGTCGCTCCAGTCGCGCGCGCCCAGGCCCGCCTCGACGGCGGCGCCCATCACCTGGGCGATCTGTTCCGCGACCGGCGCCGGCACGCCCTGCTCGTGGGCGAGGTCGCGGATCAGCCCGGCGTCCTTGGCCGCCAGCTCCAACGCGAAGCTCGCCGGCCGACCGCGCTGGTTGATCCCCTCCACCATCCGGTCCACGTAGAAGTTGCTCGCGCCGCCGGTTCGCACCGCCTCCACCAGGGTGCGCAGGTCGAGCCCCGCCCGGCTGGCGATCGCCAGGCCTTCGAGCGAAACCCAGGTGGAGGTGAAGGCCAGCAAGCTGTTCACCAGCTTGGCCGCATTGCCGCGCCCCAGCTCGCCGAAGTAGAAGACCGCGCGGCCGAGCTTCTCGAGCAGCGGGCGGCAGCGCTCGTAGACAACGCGCTCGCCGCCGACCAGGAAGACGAGCGTCCTGGCCCGCGCACCCGGCGCGCCGCCGGTGAGCGGCGCCTCGAACAGCTGGCAGCCCGCTGCGGCGACGCGCTCGCCCAGCGCGCGCACCGCGGCCGGTGCGTTGGTCGACAGGTCGATCAACACCGCGCCCTGCTGCGCCCCGTCGAGCCACTCGCCCGCGACGGAGTCCACCGCCTCCGACGTCGGCAGGGAGAGGAAGGTGAACTCGCTGCGGCGAGCCACCTCGGCGGGACCCTGCGCGGCGGAGGCACCGGCCGCCAGCAGCGGCTCGCAGCGCGACGCGTCCCGGTCGCAGACGCACAGCTCGTGCCCGTCGGCGGCGAGGTTCGCCGCAATCGCGCTGCCGATGTTGCCGAGACCGATGACCCCGAGGCGCACGCGTGCCCTCAGCCGCCCGCGGCCGGGACGCGCACGCCGAGGGCCGCGGACTCCTTCTCGAGGCCGTAGAGACGCAGCGGATTGTCCCAGAGCGCCTTGCGCTTGGCGTCCTCGGAGAGCGTCTCCACGCCGATGAAGGCCTCGATGGCGTGGGGGAAGCTGCCGTCGCCGTGCGGGTAGTCGCTGCCCACGACCAGGTTCCCCTCGCCGAAGGCGTCCACCACGTACTGCGCCGCGCGCTCGTCGACCTCCGCCGACACGAAGCACTGGCGCTTGAAGTACTCGCTCGGATTCATGGTGAGGTAGCTCGCCTCGCGCTTTCCATGGAAGCCGTGGAAGTGCTCGTCCATGCGCTCAAGCCACCAGGGCGCCCAGCCGGAAGATGCCTCCAGGAAGACGCAGCGCAGGCGGGGGTGCCGCTCGAGCACGCCGCCCACGATCAGGTCCATGCAGGCGGTCATGCTCTCGACGGCGTGGCACACCATGTGCACCTTGAAGAGCTTGTCGTAGCGTTCGCGCCCGTACTGGGCGAGGTGCACGCCGGCGCCCTCGTGGGTGGCGACGGGCACGCCCATGCGCTCGACCTCCGCGTAGAATTCGTCGAAGTCCACGTGGTCGATGGTGCGGCCGTCCACCGGGTTCGGCCGGATGAACACCGACTTCATCCCCAGCTCCTCGACGGCGTACACGGCCTCCCGGGCGGCGACCTCCGGATCGTGAAGCGAAACGAGGGCGGCGCCGAACAACCGCCGCGGATCGTGGCTGCAGAACTCCGCGAGCCAGCGGTTGTAGGCGCGGCAGATGGCCCCGGCCAGCGGGCCCGGGATCCCGTCGGCCGAGGCGGCGAACAGGCCGCGCGACGGGTAGAGCACCGCCATGTCGATGCCCTCCATGTCCATGGCCTGCACCTGGCTCACCGCGTCGAAGCCGCGCTCGGCGGCGAAGGCGAAGCGCTTCTCGGCGGGCCAGCCCGTTTTCTCGCGCACCTCCTTCCAGCCGGGCACATCGGGCATGCGGTGGCCCATCACCTCGACGCTCATGGCGCCGAAGCAGCGGGGGGCCTGCGAGCGGAACTCGGGGTCGATGTACTTCTCCCAGAGGTCCGGCGGCTCGAGCACGTGGCCGTCGGCGTCGATGACGCGAAAATCCCGGTGCATGGGGCCTCCCGCGGGCGAGCGGCCATTCGTGTTCGCGCGGCGCGGGCGACGCTCAGCAGTCGAAGTAGAGCTCGAACTCGTGGGGGTGGGGTCGCAGGCGCACGCCGTCGATCTCGCTCTCGCGCTTGTAGGCCACCCAGGTCTCGAGCGCGTCCGGCGTGAAGACCTTTCCCTTGAGCAGGAAGTCGCTGTCCGCCTCCAGGTTCGAGAGCGCCTCCTCCAGGCTCGCCGGCATGGTCGGAATGCCCGCGGACTCCTCCGGCGTGAGCGCGTAGATGTTCTTGTCCAGCGGCTCGCCCGGATCGATCTTGTTCTCGATGCCGTCGATGCCGGCCATCGCCATCGCCGAGAAGGCCAGGTACGGGTTGCAAGCCGGGTCCGGGAAGCGCACCTCCACGCGCTTGGCCTTGGGGCTCGGCGAGTACATCGGAATGCGGCAGGCCGCCGAGCGGTTGCGGCTCGAGTAGGCCAGGTTGATCGGCGCCTCGTAGCCGGGCA
>JAZFWH010000116.1:0-4760 GCA_036482635.1 Myxococcota bacterium | reverse complement strand
GGAGCGCGCGCGGCGCGAAGCCCGCGCCGGCTGGCGCACGGTGCTCTTCCTGGACGAGCTGCACCGGCTGAACCGCGCGCAACAGGACGCCCTGCTGCCCCACGTCGAAGCCGGCACGGTGACACTGCTCGGCGCCACGACCGAGAACCCCTCGTTCGAGGTGATCGGCCCCCTGCTCTCGCGTTGCCGCGCGTTCACGCTCGAGCGGCTCGGTCCCGAGGCGCTGGAGGAGATCGTGAGGCGCGCCGCGGGCGACGAGGAGCGCGGCCTCGGACGCGTGGAGCTCGCCCTCAGTGACGAGGCCGTCTCGGCCATCGCCCAGGCCGCCGACGGCGACGCGCGCCGGGCCCTGGGTCTGCTCGAGACGGCCGCGGCGATCCACTGCGCCCACGGCGCCGACGCTCCCCTGCCCGCCGAGACGGTGCGCGAGGCGGCGGACCGGCGCCTGCTTCTCTACGACCGCGACCGCGAGGAGCACTACAACGTCGTTTCGGCCCTGATCAAGAGCATGCGGGCCAGCGATCCCGATGCGGCGCTCTACTACGCGGCGCGCATGCTGGCCGCGGGCGAGGACCCGCTCTTCGTCGCGCGCCGGCTGGTGATCTTCGCCGCCGAGGACGTCGGCAACGCCGAGCCGAGCGCGCTCGGCGTCGCGACCTCTGCCTACCTGGCCGTCGAGCGCATCGGCATGCCGGAGGGCCGCATCCCGCTGGCGCAGGCGGTGACATTCCTGGCCTGCGCCCCCAAGAGCAACGCCTCCTACCGCGGGATCGCCCGCGCCTGGCAGGCGGCCGAGGCGCACGGCTCGCTGCCGGTGCCGCTGCACCTGCGCAACGCGCCGACCCCCTTTCTGAAGGGGCTCGGCTACGGCCGGGGCTACCAGGATCCCCACGACGCCGAGGGCGGCTTCGTGGCGACGCCCAATCTCCCGGAAGAGCTCGCGAACGAGCGCTTCTACGAGCCCACCGACTCCGGCGCCGAGCGCGAGATCGCCCAGCGGCTGGCGGAGTGGCGCCGCAAACGCGGCAAGAGAGCGCAGAGCGAGTAGGCGGTCGGGCGCGCGCCCGATCACTCCCCGAGCTCAACGCACCGGCTCGCGCGTCAGCTGGTCCACGATCTGGACCTCCTCGTCGAGCAGCCGGTCGCGCGCATCCTTGCGCAGGAAGAACCCCAGGCCGTCGCGATTGATCACGTGGTAGTAGCCGGCTGTGAAGTCGGGCCGGTGCTCCAGCCCCCGGCTCGCCGCGCGGAACACGTCGGGCCGGTGCTCCGAGAGCACGTAATCCCAGTCCCACTTCGAGTGGCCGGGGATGAAGCGCGCGACCTCGAGCCGCGCGATGTGGCGGTCGGACTTCCCGAGCACGTCCACGGCGCGCCGCTCACTGAGGTACCCGATCGTTCCCGCCCAGTGCAGGGCGAGCGTCGTCTCGGGCGCCGTGTGATCGCGGAAGTAGATGCCGTAGGCGAAGTTGCGCCGGTTGTACTCCTTCCACAGGGTCTGTGCGCGGGGATCCAGCCACTCGCGCATCGCCACGCGGGGCTGCAGGGCGAGGCAGGCCAGCAGCACGAGGCAGAGCAGCCCGACGCGGGCGCCCGGTGAGGCCAGCTTTGCCGGGCCCAGCGCGCGCGCCAGTGCCCGCCAGCAGACCCCCGCCCAGAGGATGAAGAAGAGTGGCGCCGCGGGGACGAGAAAGCGGCTCACGTGCTGCTGGTTCCAGTCGCCACCGACCCAGAGGTTGTAGGCGAACAGCGCGCCGATCAGCGCCGGCAGCAGCCAGACGAGCCGATCGCGTCGGAAGAAGGCGAGCAGGCCGAGGCCGCCGGCCCCGAGCAGCAGCGCCGTCGGCCCGGCGAGCAGCGCGAGGGTCTGGCGCAGGCCGCTCTCCAGCACCACCGCGCGCGGGTGTCCCGTCGCCTTGAGGTAGAAGCTGTTCGGCAGCGGGTCCCCGTAGTACAGCCAGCTGAAGAGCATGACGGCGGCGCAGGCGGCGAGCAGCGCGCCGAGGCCCACCAACGCGCACAGCCAGCGACGCCGCGCCAGCCACAGCGACGCGGCCACGAAGACCGCGAACACCACCGCGAAGTCGAGCCGCAGCACGATCCCCGCGGCCAGCAGGACGAAGGCGCCCAACGGCCAGTCGCGCCCGTCGCGCAGCGCCGTCACCGTCCAGCGCAGTGCGAGGAGCATCACCAGGCAGACGGGGGCGACGTCCGAGCCCTGCAGGCCCCAGATCGCCAGCGGCCCGTACAGACCGGTGACCAGCAGCGCTCCCAGCCCCACGAGCGGGCTGCCGGGGAACAGCCGGTTCGCCACGTCGTAGACCAGCCACAGGATTGCCAGCAACAGCGCGAGATTGAGCAGCTGGAAGACCAGGGAGATGCGGAACTCGTCGACCGGCAGTGCGTGAAGCAGCGCCATCACCAGGGTGACGCCCAGGTTCGAGAAGCCCTGCACCCTCTCGCCGTCTGCGTTCCACACCAGACCCTGGCCGCTGGCGAAGAGCTTCGCGTAGCGCATGGAGATCATCGCGTCGTCCCAGAGGCAGAAGGCGCGCTGCCCGGCCACGTAGAAGCTCGTGCGGACGATGTAGAGCAGGCCCCAGCCCGCGTAGAGCGAGAGCGCCGCCAGCCGCGCCGCACGGACCCCTCGCGGGCTCACCGGCGCGACGGCCGCCCGGGTGTCGGCGCTGTCAGAGGCGGCGTCAGTGAGCGTGGAGTCGGGCGGCATGGGGTGCGGCAGCCGGATCGAACCGCTGCCTGGCGTCGTATATCATTTTTTCGAGCCGTGATCCGATCCCGGCCGGCCGGGCGACCTACCTGGCGATGGCCGAGAACGCCGCCAGCACAGCCCCCCGAGCCGCCGACCCCAGGCCGTACCAGATCGCGGTGCTGTTTACGCTGCTCGCCTACGGCGTGCTCCAGCTCGACTTCGAGGTCGCCTGGAGCCGGGCGGCGGCGATCATCGCGGCGGCGCTGGGCGCGCAGCTTCTGTGCAGCCGGCTGTGGAGGCTGCCGCGCTTCGACCCGAAGAGCGCCCTGATCTCCGGGCTCTCCCTCTCGCTCCTGCTGCGCACCGACGACACCGCGCTGGCGCTGCTGGCGGCGCTGGTCGCCATCGCCAGCAAGTTCGCGATCCGCTGGGGTGGCCGCAGCGGCCGTCCGGGCAAGCACGTCTTCAACCCCACCTGCTTCGCGCTGGTGGCGATGATGGCGACCACGGACCGCGTGTGGGTCTCGGCCGGCCAGTGGGGGAGCGCGGCGCTGTTCGGCCTCGGCGTCGCCGGGCTCGGCATGCTGGTGCTGCACCGCTCGTCGCGCAGCGACGTGACCTGGGCCTTCCTCGCCTTCTACGCCGCACTGCTGCTGGGGCGGGCCCTGTGGCTGGGCGATCCGCTGGCGATCCCCCTCCACGGACTCCAGAGCGGCGCCTTCCTCATCTTCGCCTTCTTCATGATCTCCGACCCGAAGACGGTGCCCGACTCGCGGGGCGGGCGCATCGTCTTCGCCGCGCTGGTCGCCACGGGCGCGCTCTTGGTGCAGTTCGGCCTGTGGCGTCAAAACGCCCTGCTCTGGGCCCTGGCGGGCAGCGCGCCACTCGTCCCGGTCCTCGACCGGATCTTCCCCGGCTCCCGCTACGCGTGGGCCGCTTCCCGACCGGAAAAGGAGAACCCCATGAACCGACCGATCCGACGGCTCGCATTCACGGCGGCGCTCGCGCTGACCGTGGTGATCCCCCGCGCTGACGCGCTCGCCTTCTGCGGCTTCTACGTGGCGAAGGCCGACGCGAAGCTGTTCAACAAGGCCTCGCAGGTGGTGCTGGTGCGGGACGGCGATCGCACCGTGATCACCATGTCCAACGATTTCCAGGGCGAGACCGTGGAGTTCGCCATGGTGATCCCGGTGCCCACCTTCATCGAGCGAGGTCAGATCCACGTGGGCGACCGCGCGGTGATCGAGCACCTCGACGCCTACACCTCGCCGCGGCTGGTGGAGTACTTCGACCCGGACCCCTGCGCGGTGCGATCCCTCGAAAGGCTCGCGCGGCGCCCGAGTGCGATGATGGAGATGGCCGCCGGCGACTCCGCGGACGAAGCGGCGCGCGCGGTCGGTGTCACCATCGAAGCGCGCTACACGGTCGGCGAGTACGACATCCTGATCCTCTCGGCGGAGCAGAGCGACGGGCTGGCCCGCTGGCTGCGCGGCAACGGCTACCGCCTGCCAGACGGCGCCGAGCCGGTGCTGCGCAGCTACATCCGCCAGCAGATGCGCTTCTTCGTGGCGAAGGTGAACCTCGAGCAGCAGTCGCGGCTCGGTTACGGCTACCTGCGGCCGCTTCAGGTGGCCTACGAGTCGCCCAAGTTCATGCTGCCCATTCGCCTCGGGACGCTCAACGCGGACGGGGCCCAGGAGCTGTTCGTCTATGCGCTCACGCGCAAGGGCCGCGTCGAAACGACCAACTACCGGACCGTAAAGCTCCCGACGGGCGTGGAGCTGCCCCCCTTCGTCAAGAGCGAATTCGGCAGGTTCTACACGGCGCTCTTCGACCAGCAGGTGAGCTTGGAGAACATGCGCACCGTCTTCACCGAGTACGCCTGGGACATGAACTGGTGCGACCCTTGCGCCGCCGACCCGCTCTCCCACGCCGAGCTCAGCAGCCTGGGCGTCTTCTGGCTGGCGGAAGCGGGGAACGCGCGCGGCCCCAAGGGCCTCGCCCGCGACGTCTTCGTCACGCGCCTGCACCTACGCTACGACGCGGAGCA
>JAZFWH010000115.1:0-5847 GCA_036482635.1 Myxococcota bacterium | reverse complement strand
CAACGCCGCCGCGCTCGGCTACGCGGAGGAGGCGGGCGTGCCCTACGAGCAGGCGCTGATCCGCAACCACTACGTACGGCGCACGTTCATCGAGCCGGCACAGTCGATCCGTCACTTCGGCGTGAAGGTGAAGCACAACGCCGTGCGGGTGCTTCTTGAGGGCCGGCGCGTGGTGCTGGTGGACGACTCCATCGTACGCGGCACGACCCTGCTCAAGATCGTCACCATGCTGCGCGGCGCCGGTGCGCGGGAGGTCCACCTGCGGATCTCGTCGCCGCCGACGATCGGTCCGTGCCACTACGGCATCGACACTCCCACCCGCGAGGAGCTGATCGCCCACCAGCACACGCCCGAGGAAATCTGTCGGATCATCGGGGCCGACTCGCTCGGCTACCTCTCCCTGGAGGGCCTGCGCCGCAGCGCAGCCGTCCTCAAGCACGGGTTCTGCGACGCCTGCTTCTCCGACGAGTACCCGATCGAGGTCGGCCACGACGAGCCGGCGCCGCAGCTCACGCTCTTCCGCACCGTGGACGAAGGCGTGGAGTGATGGCCGAGCGGGGCAGGTTGGATCTCGCGGCGCTCGAGCGGGAGGTGGAGCAGGGGACCGTCGAGACGGTGATCACCGCGCTGCCGGACCTCTACGGCCGGCTGGTCGGCAAGCGCATCACCGGCCGCTTCTTCCTCGACGAGGTCGCGTCCCACGGCATGCACGTCTGCGACTACCTGCTCGCCTGCGACATGGAGATGGACCCCACTCCCGGCTACGCCTTCGCGAGCTGGGACACGGGCTACGGCGACCTGCGGGCCGCGCCCGACCCGAACAGCCTGCGCCGCGCGGACTGGCTGGAGCGCAGCGCGATCGTGCTGTGCGACGCCTTCGCCGAGCCGGGCGACGAGGCCATCGAGGTGGCGCCGCGCACCATCCTGCGCCGCCAGGTGGAGCGCGCGGCCGAGCGCGGCTTCGTGCCCCAGATGGCGAGCGAGCTCGAGTTCTTCCTGTTCCGCGACGACTACCGCAGCGCGCGGGCGAAGGGCTACCGGGGTCTGCGCACCAGCCAGGACTACGTCGAGGACTACCACGTGCTGTCGAGCAGCTTCGCCGAGCCCGTGATCGGTGAGATCCGCCGCCGCGTGGACGCTTCGGGCATCCCGGTCGAGTTCAGCAAGGGCGAGTGGGGTCCGGGCCAGCACGAGATCAACCTGCGCTACGCGCCGGCCATCGAGATGGCCGACCGCCACGTGATCTACAAGCTCGCCGCCAAGGAGATCGCCGCCGCCGCCGACTGCGCCATCACCTTCATGGCCAAGTGGGACGAGAGCCTGGCCGGCAGCAGCCTGCACGTCCACACCAGCCTGGAGAGCCCGAAGGGCGAACCGCTGTTCCCGGGCCGGGGCGAGCCGCTGCCCGGCACGCCCGTCCGCGCGTCCGACACCTTCCGCTGGTACCTGGGAGGGCTGCTGGCCCACGCCCGGGAGCTGGCCTGGTTCTTCGCCCCCAACGTCAACTCCTACAAGCGCTACCGGCCGGGCACCTTCGCACCCACCGGCATCGCCTGGAGCTACGACAACCGCACGGCGGGCTTCCGGGTGGTGGGGCGGGGCCCCTCGTTGCGCATCGAGTGCCGCATCCCCGGCGCGGACGCGAACCCCTATCTGGCCTACGCCGTGCTGATCGCCGCCGGCCTCGACGGGATCGAGCGGCGTCTGGAGCCGGGCCCCGCCTTCGAGGGCGACGTCTACTCTGCGCGCGACCTGCCCCGGATCCCGAGCACGCTGCGCGATGCGATCGAGGAGCTCGAGCGCAGCGAGTTCGCGCGCAAGACGTTCGGCGACCCGGTGATCGACCACTGCCTCCACTTCGCGCGCACCGAGCAGGACGCCCTCGACGCCCGGGTCAGCGACGTGGAGCGCGAGCGCTACTTCGAGCGGATCTGAGCGCTGCGGGCCCCGCCATCGAGCCCTTCTGCGTGGCCCCAGCCCGGTTGAGGGGGCCCCTTGGACGGCCGATACCCACGAGGGGCGGTCCGTCGCCCGGCGGGGGGCGCATGGCGCGCGAGCCCAAAGTCCTGAAGTTGCGCTTCCGTGACGCCGAGGCGTTCGAGCGCGAGTACACCGCCAACCTGGTCCACCGCGGCGTCTTCGTCCCCAGCGAGGAGAGCTTCTCGCTGCGCGAGTTCGTCCACGTCGAGCTGATCCTCGACTTCTGCGAAGCGCGCATGGAGCTGGAGACCGAGGTCGTCCAGCGGGTCCCGCGCGAGCTGGTCGCGGAGGGCGGGGTGGCCGGCGTGGCGCTGCAGTTCCGGCTCTGGGGCGACGAGCTCACCCGGGCGCTCAAGCCGTTGGTGCTGGCCTGCGGCGACTTCGAGTACCAGCCCCCGCCGCTGGGGCAGCGGGCGGCGGCGCGGGCGCCGGCCCGGGTGCCGGCCCGCGTTCGCTTCGGCCGGCAGACCCTCGAGGGGCAGACCCGCGACCTCAGCAAGTCGGGGGTGCTGGTGGCGGTGCCCGGCGGCGGCGTGCCCGTGGGAGAGACCGTCAAGGTCTCGTTCCAGCACCCCACCAGCGATGAAGTGATGGAGGTGAAGGGGCGGGTCGCGCGCCGCCTCGAGGCGGAGGGCGAGGTGACGGCGTTGGGCATCGAGTTCAAGCCCGGCCGTACGCAGCGGTCCAAGCTGGAGCGCTTCGTCGATGACGTGGTGAGCGCGGAGCACGCCCGGCGCCTGGGCGCCATCTCCGGGCCGATCCAGCAGCTCGGTCCCCAGAGCCTGCTCCAGATGTTCGGCACGTCCGCCCCGGCGGGCACCCTCATCCTGAAGAGCGGGGCCCAGGAGGGCGCAATCGGCTTCGAGGGCGGCCTGCTGCGCTACGTCCGGCTCGGCTCGGCGTCCGGGCTCAAGGCGCTGGTGCGCATGATGTCCTGGGCCGACGGGGCGTTCGAGTTCCACGCGCACGTGGAGGCCCCGGACAAGGCGGAGGCGCCGCTGCCGCTCGACGCGGCGCTGTTCGAGGCCGTGCGCCTGGTCGACGAGGGCAAGCGCATCGACCGCGCGCGCCTGGCACCGAAGGTCCGCGTCTCGGTCTGCGACCGGGCGGAGGCGGGAGGCGAGCGCGGCAAGATCGAGGCCGCCGTCCTCGACCTGGCGCGCGCGAAATTCACCGTGCAGCGCATCCTGGACCTGATCCCCGAGCCCGACCCCGAGATCTTGAAGGCCTTCGAGCAGCTGCTCGACGACGGCGCGATCGCACTGGATTCCTCCCCGGACTCCTGACGGGCGCGCCCCGACGCCCCCCCGCCGCTGGCGTCTGGCGCGCCGACCCGCCACTGATACCTTGCCGCCCGCGCGAACGCGCGCGGCGGGCTCGCCCGCCGCAGCACGGAGGAGACGCCGTGGCCCAGGGCGCGCAAGGCAGGTTGAACGGGCGCACCGCGCTGATCACCGGGGCGGGCAGCGGCATCGGGCGCGAAGCCGCGCGCCTGTTCGCCGCCGAAGGGGCGAACGTCGTGGTCGCCGACGTCGACGACCGCGCCGGCGAGGAGACGGCCGCCGCGATCGCGGCGTCCGGGGCGCGCGCCCACTTCGTCCACACCGACGTGGGCAGAGCGGCGCAGGTCGAGTCGGCGGTGGGCGAAGCGGAGCGCACCTACGGCGCGCTGCACGTGCTCTTCAACAACGCCGGCATCTTTCTCGCCGCGGACGGCTCGCCGGTCGACACGCCCGAAGACGTCTGGGACCGGGTGATCGGCGTGAACCTGAAGGGCGTCTTCCTGGGCTGCAAGTTCGGGATCCCGGCGCTGCTGCGGGCCGGCGGCGGGTCGATCGTCAACACGGCCTCGTTCGTGGCGGTGATGGGCGCGGCGACCTCCCAGATCGCGTACACGGCCAGCAAGGGCGGCGTGCTGGCGCTGACCCGCGAGATCGCCATCGAGTACGCGCGCCGCGGGATCCGCGCCAACGCCCTGTGTCCCGGGCCCGTGAACACACCGCTGCTCGAGGAGCTGCTGGCCGAGCCGGCGGCCCGCGCGCGCCGGCTGGTGCACGTGCCGATGGGGCGGCTGGCGGAGGCCGAAGAGGTCGCGCGCGCCGCGCTCTTCCTCGCCTCGGACGACGCGTCCTACGTGAACGGGGCGACGTTCCTGGTCGACGGCGGCATCTCGGGCGCGTACGTGACGCCGGAGTAGCGCCGCCTCAGCTGCCGTCGGGCAGGCTGGCGGCCGTCTCGGGGTGGGTGAGCTGGCGGCGCATCAGCTTGCCCGCGCGGAACTGGCTGCTCACGTCGATCTCGCCGTCGCCGTCCATGTCCTGCCGGCTGAGCGCGAGATAGCCCTCGGCGTCGAAGCGGTCGAAGCGGTCGAGCAGGCCGTCGCCGTCGGTGTCCCGGGTCTCGGCGATCAGCGTGCCCGCGTCGTAGTGGAAGATGCGATCGGGCTGCCCGTCGCCCCTGGTGTCGATCGCCACGCGCTCGAGGCTGGAACCGTCGGCGGCGAACGTCACGTGCAGGTCGGGGCTGCCGCTTCCGCTGCGCGCCTCCCACACCTCGCGGCGCACCCCGTCGCGGTACGCGGTCCAGCGGTCCGCCTGGCCGTTGCCGCTGCTGTCCTCTTCGCGCAGCAGCGCTCGGTCGGAGCCGGCCGGGAAGTAGAAGCGCGCCAGCAGTGCGCCGTCGGGTGTGTAGGCGCTGCGCGCCTCGACGTCGCCCGCGGCGCGGGCGCGCGCCGTGCGCGGCCCGAAGGCCGCGGCGTTCGGGATCTCCACCCGGCGCAGGGCCGCCGCGGCGGCGGGGGGCGGCGGGCGGAGGTCGTCGGAGAAGGCCGCCAGCGCGGCCAGCAGGTGGCCGCGCCGGCGCCGCTCCTCAGCCAGGCGCGCCTCCAGGGCGGCGCGCTGGGCCGGGGAGTAGGCGGGGTCGAGGGCCCCGTCGCCGTCGCCGCTGCCGGTCGCAGCCGAGAGCTCGCGCAACATCGCCAGCGTGGACTCGGCCTCACCGAGGTAGGCGCGCACGTCGGGATCCTCGGGGTCGACCTGCGCCGCGCGGCGGAAGGCCTGCGCCGCCGCCTCGACCTGACCGCTCGCCAGCAACACCCGCCCGCTCTCCAGCTCCTCGAACAGGCCGCGCGCCACGCGCGGGAACAGGGCGCGCAGGGCCCGCCCCGACCACAGGGCCTCGGGCCGCTCGGACGGCGGCCGCTCCGCCGGGGCGTGCAGGGCGCGCTGCACCGCAGGCAGCGCCAGGGCCCGCTCGAGCGCGCGCGCCAGCACCTCGGCCTGGCAGCCTTCGGGCTGGCGCGGGTCGTGCACGACCTCGCGCACCGAGCGCGCGCCCTCGCCGGGGGTGGCGGGCACCTCGGCGGCCACCCGCAGGCGCGCCAGGCCGAAGCGGCCGTCCTTGTCGGAGTCGCCGCAGACGAGACGCTCCACCTGGAGTGAGAGCACGGCGCGGGGCGCGTACGCGGGGAGCCAGGTGCGCGCCTCGACGACCGTGTTGGGGGAGGCGCGAACCGCCGCGGCCTCAGGCAGGCGGATGCGCAGGCGCTGCTCGAGCTGCGCCGCCGCGGCCTCGGCCCGGTCCGCGGGAAGGCCGTCCGCGGCGCCGCCCTCGGGCGCCGCGGGCAGCAGAGCGATCAGCACGCCCCGCGAGGGCGCCGCCAGCGGCTCGGTGGGCAGCGGCGGAAGAGGCGGCGCCAGGGCGTCCGCTCGGCGCCGGTGCGCCGCCGCCTCCTCCTGGCGTTCGAGATCGGAGAGCACCCGCGCGAGCAGGGCGTGGAGCCCCGGGTCGTCGGGGCTCGCCGCGAGCCCGCGCCGCAGGGCGCTCTCGGCGGCCTCCAGGCGCTTCTGGCGGTAGAAGGCCCGGGCC
>JAZFWH010000114.1:0-2679 GCA_036482635.1 Myxococcota bacterium | reverse complement strand
GGTAGGCCATCGACCACGCGCCCGAGGAGCTCCCGTACAGGAGACCGAACTCGGGCAGGCGCGAGACCGCGTGGAGGACCAGCACGCCGCCGAGGATGAAGCGGTTGAGGACCATCACGTGGACGGGGACCGGGCCGAAGAACCAGTCCTCGACCCGCCTCGACCTGTTGCCCATGCCGCTCCGAGCGGTTGCTCCGCTCACCGCTCGCCCACGGCCGGCCAGTGCTGCTGCAGCGTTCGTTCGTCGGGGTTCCAGGAGACGAAGACGCCCCCTTTCTCCATCGGCCCGCCAGCGGAACAGCGCGACGATCCGGTCGCTCCGCGCACCGGAGCCGTAGCCGACCCTCGACTCCGTCCACAGCAGCGCATAGCGGGTCGGAGCGAGGCCGTCGGCCAGGGCTCGGCTCTGGATGTGGCCGGCGAGCGACTCGGCCAGGAGTCTAGGAAAGCGCACTTGCGCGGCGGTCAGGGTGCCGGCGCGACGCGACGGCGGAGCGCATGATCACCGCAAACCGGGAGAGCGCGATGTCCTCCCCCCTCACCCACAGGCGAGGCGCGGGCGCGGGGCAGCGCCGGCCGACCTCCGGGTAGATCCGCCGGGCCGGTCCCTCAGCCTCGACGGCCCGCGCCTCGAGGCACAGAGACGCGATCTTCGCATCGGGTGACACGTCGACGTCGGCGGTGAAGACCGCCACGCCCGGCGGGATCCCCAGCAGCGCGAGCGCGCTTCTGGTCAACGCGACCGGTGGATCGAGGAAGGCCGGTCGGATCTCGTGTCGCCATGCCGCCAGCGCGACGACGGCCACGTACCCGACGAGCGCGAGGACCGGGATCCTGCGCCCGAGCACCGCTTGCGTCATTCCGCCTCCCGCTCGAGCCGAGGCGTCTCGTGGTCGGGTCCCGGGTCTTCGGCCGTCAGGAGTCGAAGCCCAGCCCGAGGCGGTCGAGGAGCCTCAGCCATGCTCCGCGGCGCCCTCCGTTCCGGTCCGCGCGCGCCAGCTCGTGGCGCGTGAGCTGCACCGCGAGATAGCGGAGCGGCTCGGGCGGCCAGGGGATCGGACGCCGCCGCACCAAGGACAGCCGGAGGTGGGGGCTGTCGGGATGGTCGAGGAGATCCAGGGCGACGCGCGCGCCGAAGCGGCTGGCCGCGACGCCGAGCCCCGTGTAGCCGATCGCCCAGGCCACCCGACCTCCCAGCGCGCTTCCGGCGTCCATGCAGAAGCGAGTCGTCGTCGCGATGGACCCACCCCAGCCGTGGGTGAAGCGCAGGCCTTCGAGCTGCGGGAAGGTCTCGAAGAAGTTGCGCGCCAGCACGGCGAAGGTCTCCGGCCGCTGCTCGAACTCGGAGCCCATGCCACTCCCGTAGTGGTAGATGGCGTCGTAGCCGCCCCAGAGGATGCGGTCGTCGTCGGTGAGCCGATAGTAGTGGAACTGATTTCCGGAGTCTCCGACGCCCTGGCGCCGTTTCCATCCCAGCGCACCCATCCGCGCGGGCGAGAGCGGCTCCGTCACGAGTGCGTAGTCCCAGACGGGAATCACCGCCCGTCGCATGCGGCGCAGGGGACTTCGGAACACATTGGTGGCGAGCAGCACCTTCGGAGCGCGCAGCCGGCCGAGAGGCGCGCGCAGCTCGATCGCCGCGCCCGCGCGCCGCAGCTCCCCGATCCGCGTGCCCTCGAAGACGCGTACACCCAGGCGGAGAACGGCGCTGCGCAGGCCCCAGCAGAGCCGGGCCGGGTCGAGCACCCCGCCTCCGCTGCGGTGCCAGATGCCAGCGGAGTAGGTGGGTGAGTCGAGCTCGGCCCGGACGGCGTCTCGATCCAGCCAGGTCGCGCGCTCCCCGAAGTGCTCCAGGTCGTCGAAGTGCTCGCGCAGGGGACCCACCCAGTGGGGCGCCGTCGCGACCTCGAGCTTCCCGCTGCTCTCGTAGCGCGCGTCGATCCCGTGCCGGTCGAGCGTGGCGATGAGCTCTGCGAAGTTGCGGTGACCGAGCTCGACGAGAGACTCCATCTCATCCGGGAAATGGTGGAGCCCGTTCGAGATGCCGTGGGTCAGCGAGGGGTCGGCGAAGCCGCCGTTTCGCCCCGAGGCCCCCTCGCCGACGCGCGTCGCCTCGACCAGCACCACGTCGCGCTTCGGGTTCTCTTCTGCGGCGAGCAGAGCGGCCCAGAGTCCCGTGAAGCCCCCGCCCACGACGACCAGGTCCGCCTCCTCGTCGCGCGCGAGGGCAGGCTCGGGCTCGGGCTGTTCCGGGCGATCCAGCCAGTAGCAGCCGGGTCGTGCGTCCGACAGGGCTCGTCGATAGGGGTCGATGGCGGGTCACTCGTTGCGAGGAAGTGCCAGGCTCAGTCGAGCGGGTGTGATTCTACCTCAAGACGGGGCTCGGAGCTGCGCTTGCAGATCCCGGGTGCGCTGCCTCTCCTGCCGGCGCATGATCCAGCCCGCCACGACCACGCCCGTGACGTCGAGCAACATGATGATCGACGCCAGGGCGTTGACGTCCGGAGTGACGCCCAGCCGGACCTTCGAGAAGATCAACATGGGTAGGGTGGTCGAGCCCGGCCCGGAAACGAAGCTGGCGATGATCAGGTCGTCCAGCGAGAGCGTGAAAGCGAGCAGCCAGGCGGCGACGATCGCCGGGGAGATGATCGGCAACGTGACGTCGAGCAAGACCCGGAA
>JAZFWH010000113.1:0-2089 GCA_036482635.1 Myxococcota bacterium | reverse complement strand
TCCTTCTCGTGCTGCTGGTAGCCCGTGAGGAAGGTCGCCCAGTTGTCCATCTCCCCGACGAACTCCCAGATCGTTTCCAGCGGGAGTCGGGCCGTCGTGGAATACTCTGTCTCCGCCACGGGACGCGGTCCCTCGCTCAGCCTTTGCCCGCGATGTGACGCGCGGCGATGTAGCCCCAGGTAATGGCGCGCGCGTTCGAGGTGCCGCTCTGGTAGCCGCCGCCGAGGTCGAGCAGCGCCGCCGAGTTCCCCACGGCGTACAAGCCGGGGATCGGCCGGCCGCGCACGTGCATCACCTGGGCGTGGAGGTTTGTCTTGAGCCCGTGCGAGTTGATACCGACGCCCACGGGAACCAGACGCACGCCGTAGTAGGGAGGCTTGTCGAGCGGGCCGAGGTTGGGGTTCTCGTAGTCCAGGTCGCCCACCAGCCGCACGGACCAGGCGAAGGAGCCGCGGTCGAAGTCCGGGTCCTCACCCTTTCGCGCGTACTCGTTGAAGCGCTCCAGGCTGCGCTCGAGGCCGTCGGCGTCGATGCCGAGCTTTTCGGCGAGCTCGCGCGGGGTGTCGGCCTGCACCGCGAGCTCGTCGGGCAGCGGCTGGCCGGGCATGAACGATCCCAACGGATAGCGGTCGCGGTAGTTCTGATCGAAGATCAGGAAGGGCGGGAGGTTGGGCATGGACTGGCTCTGGCCGTCCCAGTGCCGCAGCCGCGGCTGGTAGTCCTTGTAGCTGGACTCGTCGCAGAAGCGCTCACCCCGTCGGTTCACCCAGATGGCGTGGGGCACACCGCACTCCCAGGAAGGGCGATAGAGCGGCTGCCCGTCGGCTTCCTCGCCGGGGATCTGGTAGCCGTAGAACATGGCCAGGTTGGTGGGCGGCACGGCCGCGAGGGCCGCCCCCACCTCGCTGCCCATTGCGATGTTGTCGCCGTGCAGGTATGGGGGGGCCGCCGAGTGCCAGTCGGGCATGGCCTCGTACTGGCGCGCCAGCTCCGGGTTGTGGTCGTAGCCGCCCACGGCGATCACGACGCCCTTGCGTGCGCGCACCCAGAAGTCCCGTCCCTCCCGCTCGGCGCGCACGCCGACCACGGCGCCGGTCTCGTCGCTGGCCAGCTCCCGCGCCGGAGTCTCGACGAAGGCGGGGATGCCGCGATCGACCACCGCCGCCTTCACGAAGTAGCCCATCAAGCCCGGCCCGAAGCTGCGCTTGTCCTCGGTCAGCCGCCTCCCGATCAGCTCGTAGTCCCACTGGGCGACCTTGGCCAGGCCGCCCCAGGCATACATCTCCCGGTGTAGGACGCCCGGCGGCACGTGGGGCGTCATCGGGTAGGTCTTCTGCTGCCACTCGCCGAGGCTCGCGCCGTCGAAGAGGTCGACGGTCAGGTAGCGACCGCCGGCGTGCGCGCCCTCGACCGTGGGGTAGTAGTAGTCGGGAAGTCCCTCCACGGCGATCCAGGCGACGCCGGCCTCGCGCTCGAAGTACTCGACGGCCTCCTTGCAGGTGGCGAGCAGCTTGTCCATCAACGCGGGGTCGGCGAAGCCCGCGGACAGGAACTCGATGTAGCGGCGCCCGGCCTCGTCGGAGTCCTCGATGCCGAGCTCGCGCATCTTGTGGTTGTTGGGGACGAAGACCTCGCCGCCGCCGTAGCCGGAGAGCCCGCCCAGCCGCGGGGCCTTCTCGATCACGGCCACGTCGAGTCCGAGGTCGTGGGCCACGATGGCCGCGCTGAGTGCGCCCAGGCCGGAGCCGAGGGCGACCACGTCGACTTCGAGGTCCCAGCGAGCGGGCGTGGACTGCATGCTGCCTTCTCTCCGCCCCGTGACGGCGCGGGATGAATAAGAACGAGACGTATAGTATCGTATTTATTCTATGCACTCGAACGGTGAGAACGCCCTCAGCGCGGGCCGTCCGCGCAGCGAGGAGGCCCACAAGGCCATCCTCGACGCCACCCTGGAGCTGCTGGTGGAGGTCGGCTTCTCGGCGCTCACGGTCGAGGGCGTCGCCACCCGCGCCGGCGTCGGCAAGGCCACCATCTACCGGCGCTGGCCGTCGAAGCTGCCGCTGGTGATCGAGGCCTTCAACCAGCTGCC
>JAZFWH010000112.1:0-13987 GCA_036482635.1 Myxococcota bacterium | reverse complement strand
CCGATCGGCTTGCCGAGGCGCTCGATCTCGATCTGGCAGGCCTCGCGGGCCAGGCGCTCCGGCGTCACCTGCTCGCCCTGGTAGATGTAGAAGGCGTTGAGCAGGCCCACCGTGAAGCTGCTGGACGAGCCCAGGCCGGAGCCCTCCGACGGCACGTCCGACAGCAGCGTCACCTCGACCCCGCGATCGACCCCCGTCACGCGCATGGCCTCGCGGATCAGCCCGTGCTCGATCTCGTCGACGCGGGAGCGGATCTCCTTGCGCATGTAGTTGAGGTAGATGTCGTCGTCGAAGCGCTCCTTGACGATGACGTAGGCGAACTTGTCGATCGCCGTGGAGACGACGTAGCCCTCCCGCTGGGCGTAGTAGGCGGCCAGGTCGGTGCCGCCTCCGGCGAACGAAACGCGCAGCGGCGTCTGCGTGATGATCACGCGGCGCTCCCCATGCGCTCGAAGTCCGAACAGGTGCGGCGGTAGCTCTCGGGGGTGCCGACGTCCCGGTGGTAGCCCTCGATCTCGACGCCGCGCATGCGGCCGAGCAGGCGCGGCAGGACGTCCCGCCCCAGATCGCAGGGCACGCGCTCCGGCACCGCCTCCAGCAGCTGCGGGCCGGCCAGCAGGAGTCCCGCCCAGGCCAGGTCGGAGCGCGGCCGCTGCGGCTTCTCCGCGAAGTCGACGACCCGCCCCTCGGCGTCGAGCTCCACGACGCCCCGGTTCTCCGGGTCGGGCACGCGGAACAGGCCCAGGGTCGCCGCGCAGCCCGGCGCGTGGCACCTCGCCAGCGCCGCCAGGTCGACCGTGGAGGCGTTGTCGGCGTAGACGACGAAGAAGGCGTCCTGGCCCGCGGCGAACCCCCGATTCGCGCCCAGCGTCCCCCCGCTCCCCAGCAGCTGGGCTTCGTGGGCGAGGACCACGTCGAGGGGCGGGTCGGACGCCGACACGTAGGCGCGCACCTGCTCCGCGAGGTGATGGGTGTTCACGAGCGCCGCGTCGACGCCGCAGCGCGCCAGCTGGTCGAACCAGCGGCCCAGCAGCGGCTTGCCGCCGACGGGCAGCAGACACTTCGGCGTGGTCTGCGTGATCGGACCCATCCGCGTGCCCAGGCCGGCCGCGAGCAGAAAGGCCCTCACCGCTGCACCTCGCGGACCACCCCCAGCGCCTTCATCTTCTGCTCGGCCCCGGAGAGCACGTCGTCGACGGACGCCTGCTCCCGCAGCCAGGCCGCGTACTCCGTCACGCTCTCCACCGGCGTCCGCCGGGGCTCCCAGCCGAGGTCGCGCAGCCTGGAGATCTCGGAGACGATGTGGCGGGTGTCGCCGAAGCGGTACAGCCCGCTGGGCTTCGGCTCGATGCGCCTGCCGAAGACCTCGGCGGCGATCCGCGCGAACTCCAGGACCGTGTAGGCGCGCCCTCCCCCGACGTTGAATACCTGGCCCTCGGCGCGGGCGTCCTCCAGCACGAGTAGGTTCGCGTCCACCACGTCGTGAATGTTGACGAAGTCGCGCGCCTGCAGGCCGTCCTCGTAGATCGGCAGCTCCCTTCCGAGGTGCAGGCTGGTGCAGAAGACCCGGCACGCCCCGGAGTAGGCGTTGTGGAACGACTGGCGCGGCCCCTGCACGATCGAGTAGCGCAGCGCCACCGAGGGAATCCCGTAGCGGCGCCCGACCTGCAACGCGATCTGCTCCTGCGCGTGCTTCGAGAGCGCGTACGGGTTCTGGGGATTGACCACCGCCTCGTCCGTCGGCTTCCACGAGGTCTCCTCGCCGCACTCGGGACAGGGGACCTCGAAGAGCCCGCCGCGCAGCCGCTCTTCGCTGCGCAGCGACGGGTGCACGAGGTGGGAGTTCGGGCAGAGATGGGCGCCCTCGCCGTAGACGGCCTGGGACGACGCCACCACCACCTTGCGCACCGGGAGCACGGCATCGACGATCAGCTCGTAGAGCAGCGCCGTCCCGACGGCGTTCACGTGAAAGAACTTGCTGAAGTCGGGCAGGTAGTCCTGATACGCGGCGAAGTGGTACACCGCCTCGACACCGTCGAGGGCGGCCCGCAGGTCGTCGCGGCGGGTTACGTCACCCTGGACGAAGGCGGCCGCCGGATTGAGGTAGGCCGGCACGCCGGCCTGGTGCACGGGCTTCTCCAGGCTGTCCAGGATGCGCACCGAGTGACCGCGCTCGACCAGCCGGTCCACGGTGTGCGAGCCGATGAACCCGGCCCCTCCGGTGACGAGAATCAACATCTGGGACGGCGGCTCCGCGCGGTTCTCATGGGAACTTTGGATGCTACCCCGAGAACCGCGCGAGTTCACCCTTCCGCGGGCGCAGCCGCGGCAGCGCCTCCCGCACCGGTGCGTTGCGCACGGGCTGCCGGCGCCCGAGGGCGCCGGCGCGCCGCGCGGAGCGGCCTGCGGCCGGCGCACCTGGACACTCGCGCGGCCGGATCGTATGTTGCGCGCGAGCAGTCGCCCCGTGAACCCGCAGACGAGCCGCCGCCGCTTCGCCTTGCTCGACCGCGACGGCACGATTCTCATCGAGAAGCACTACCTCTCGGACCCCGACGGCGTCGAGCTGATCGACGGCGCCGCGGCGGGCCTGCGCAGGCTGGCCGAGCTCGGCGTGGGCCTGGTGGTCGTCACCAACCAGTCGGCGGTGGGACGGGGGTTCTTCGACATCGATCGCCTCGACGAGATCCACGCGCGCATGACCGACCAGCTCGCCGCCCAAGGGGTGAGCCTGGACGGGATCTTCTTCTGCCCCCACCGTCCCGACGAGGGCTGCGCGTGCCGCAAGCCGCGCACCGGCATGGTGGAGCGGGCCGCGGCGCAGCTGCGCTTCGACGCGCGCGAGTGCTTCGTGATCGGCGATTCCGCCGGCGACCTCGACCTGGGCAGGAACCTGGGCGCCACCACGTTCCTGGTGCGGACGGGCTACGGCGCCGAGACCGAAGCCGCCGCCCGGGCGCGGGCCGACTACGTGGTGAAAGGCCTGGGCGAGGCCGCCGACCGGATCGAGGAGCTGCTGGCGCCGGCCCGAGGTGCCCGCGCGCGAGCCGGCCTCACAGAGCCTGGGCGATGATCTCGGCGATCCGCTCCGCGGCCCGGCCGTCCCACAGCGGGGGCGTGCGGGCCTCGCCCGCCTCGCCGCTCAGCACCTGCCGGTAGGCCGCGACGATCTTCTCCGGGTCGCTGCCCACGATCTGGTTTCCGCCCATCTCCACCGTGATGGGGCGCTCCGTGGTGTCGCGCAGCGTGAGGCAGGGGACCTTCAGGATCGTCGTCTCCTCCTGGATCCCGCCGGAATCGGTGAGCACCAGCCTGGCCGACGACATCAGCCTCAGGAAGTCGAGGTAGCCGACCGGCTCGGTCACCCGCAGATTCGCCAGCCCGGCGATCCTGCCATCGAGGCCGAGCTCGCGCGCGCGCTCGCGGGTGCGCGGGTGGGCGGGGAACACGACGGGCATGTCGCGCTGCACCACCTCCAGGGCGTCCAGGATCCTGCCCAGGGTCTGCGCGTCGTCCACGTTCGAGGGGCGATGCAGGGTGAGCACGGCGTACTTCCCCTCCTCCAGGGCCAGGTCCGCGAGGATGCCCGAGGCGTCCGCCCGCGCCCGGTGGCGCAGCAGCGTGTCGATCATCACGTTGCCCACCAGGTGTATCTTCGCCCCGTCGACTCCCTCGCGGCGCAGATTGTCCACGCCGCTCTGCTCCGTGCAGAACAGCAGGTCGCTGATCGCGTCGGTCAGGATGCGGTTGATCTCTTCGGGCATGGCGCGGTCGAAGCTGCGCAGGCCGGCCTCGACGTGCACCAGCTTCACGCCCAGCTTGACCGCCACCAGCCCGCAGGCCACCGTGCTGTTGACGTCGCCCACCACCAGCACCGCGTCGGGCTTCTGCTCCAGCACCACCGGCTCGAACGCCTTCATGATCTCCGCCGTCTGGACGGCGTGGGAGGCGCTGCCCACGCCCAGGTTGAGATCGGGCCGCGGAATCCCGAGCTGGGAGAAGAACAGCTCGCTCATGTTCTCGTCGTAGTGTTGGCCGGTGTGCAGCAGCACCGGGTCGATCCGATCGAACTTCCGGTACGCCTCCATCAGCGGAGCGATCTTCATCAGGTTCGGGCGCGCGCCCACCACGTTCAACAGCTTCACCGATGACTCCTCATCCAAGCTCTCGGGCGCGGTCCCGCGGATTCACCAGCCGAACTCGGTCGAGCCCAGGCGCGCGCCGGAGCGGAGGTCGTAGCTCGCCGGGCTGCCGCCCTCGGCGACGCAGAACCCCATGGCGATCTCCCGACCGTTCACCGAGTAGACCAACGCGCGACTCTCGAGCCTCCTGCCGAACTCGGGGCAGTAGTATGAACGTTCGCTGGTCAGTTCGCCCTCGCCCGCGAAGCGGACCGAGACCTCGCCGCCCGGGTACCGCAGCCGCGCCGTGTCGCCGGTCAGTTGCGCGATCTCGCAATCGGGGTGCAGGTGGATTCGCGAAGCGACGCTCACCGGGCGCGAGCTCTTCACGGTGTCCTTCACCAGCAGGACGCCCCGCTCGTGCCAGCGCAGCTGGCGGTGGTGGATCGGTCGCCCGTCGAGCCGCGTGTAGCCGTCGTGCCAGCCGCTCAGCCGAAAGCCGCCGCCCACGCCCTCCCAGCGCACGTCGCGGGGCCGACCGCGGCGGCCCACGCGGAACGCCGCCCAGAACTCGCACTGGTCCCGCCCGGCGATCTCCACGGTGTTGTGCGCCCGCGTCGAGCGGCAGTAGCGGCGCATCTCGTCGGCCTCGTAGCCGTGCACGCCCGAGTCGACGATCACGCGCCGGCCGCCCAGCGAGAGCTCGAAGGAGAAGATGTCCCCGTGCGCGTGCCCGGGGAGGTAATCGGGGCCGACCGGTCCGGCGTCGCAGATCAGGTAGTGCCCGGCCCGGCCGCGGGCGCCGTAGTAGCCCGTCTCGGGCAGCGCGAAGATCCCGTCCTCGGCCGGCTCGCCCGCCCGCCCGCAGACGCGCTGCCCGAGGGCTCTGAGCTGCTCGGGATGGGCGCCCGCGGCCAGGGCGCTGTCGTTGAACAGCGCGATCTCGCCGTCGGGGTGACAGAGCTGGGCCAACGCGCGCAGCATCCGGCCGAGCGGCTCGCGGACCAGGGCGACCAGCTCGTCGCAGCCGGTGTTCGCGAGGCAGGCCAGCAGGTACGTGGCCCGCGCGTGGTACATGGGAGAGCGCTCGAAGTGGCCGCCGTCCTCGGCGATCTGCTCGGCGATCTCCTCGCGGAGCACGCGCACGCCGAGGCGGCGCCAGCGCTGCGCGTCGGGACCGGCGAAGCAGCTGCCGCACAGGGCGAGGGCCGCCGCGTTCTCCAGCAGGTGGTTGCCCAGCAGGTGGGTCTCGAGATGCCGGCTCAGCCACTCCGCCTGGAGGAAGACCGACCGCCACAGCACGTCGCGGAACGGGCCGTCGGCTTCGAGCTCGCGGCGCTGGTTCCCGAAGAAGTAGCTGCACCAGTTGAGCAGGCGCAGGGAGACGGGGTACGGCTCCCAGCCGACGCGTCCTTTGCGCAGATCGTGGCGCGCGATCCAGTCGTCGACGACGCCGCGCGCGTCGCGGTACTCGAGCTCCCACAGGTAGTCGAAGTAGTGCAGGTGGTAGCGCCAGAGCTTGGGGAGCTGCGGATTCGTCCAGCGCGGCGGCCAGCCCAGCGATTCGACGCGGTTCTGGAAGCAGAAGCGGCCCCGGCCGAGCTCGGCCGCGCCGGGGCTGGGGGCCGGGGCCAGGAACGGCGCCCGCGGGCTCCAGCGGCAGTCCGGCGCCTCCGGGGCCCGGCGCCGGGCGAAGGCGGCCGGGCGCTCCAGGGCGCTCCGCCAGACGCGCAGGGCGCGCCCCGCGATCTGGCGGGTGCGCAGGTGGCGCACCGTGTGGAAGAAGAGCGAAAAGGACATCCCGGGCGCGAGCCGTCTCCGTCGCTGGGCGCCAGCGCCCCTGGGTAGCGATTCCCGCGCCGGTCGTCAGCCCGGGGCGACGCGGGCCCTAGCTCGGCTCGAGTCCGCAGCCGCGAATCTTCTGGAGCAGCGTCTTGTAGCTCACTCCCAGCAGCCGCGCGGCCCGCTTGCGGTTCCAGTGGGTGTAGTCGAGCACCCGACCGATCGTCTCGCGCTCGGCCTCCTGCGCCACACGTCGGCCGACCTCGCGCAGGGGGATGTCTCCGGCCGTCTGCTCCACCTCGTCCATCAGACTGCGCAGCGCACTGGCTCCACCGCGGGCCTCTCGCTCGTGACGCTGGATCTCCTTTAGGATCGTGACCTCGCTCTCGAGCACCACGATGCGCTTGCACATGTTCTCCAGCTCTCGGACGTTGCCGGGGAAGGGGTAGGTCTCGAAGGCGTGGTTCAGGCGATCGCTGGGTCGGGGCACGGGCTTCTCGTAGCGGGCGGCGAAGCGGGACAGGAAGCCCTCCACCAGCGTGGAGACCTCTTCGCGCCGTTCGCGCAAGGGGGGGATCACCACGCTCACGACGTTCAAGCGGAAGAACAGGTCCTCGCGGAAGGTGCCGTCGCGGACCATCTCGTCGAGCTTGCGGTTGGTCGCGCACAGCACGCGGACGTCGACCCGGACGTCCTCGTTGCCACCCAGGCGCGTGAACTCGCCGTCCTGGAGCACCTGCAGCAGCTTGGCCTGGAGGGCGGGGCTCATCTCGCCGATCTCGTCCAGGAAGATCGTGCCCGTGTGGGCGACCTCGAAGCGGCCCTGCTTGCGCGCCATCGCACCGGTGAAGGCGCCCTTCTCGTAGCCGAAGAGCTCGCTCTCCAGCAGCTCGGGCGGCAGCGCGGCGCAGTTCACCTTGATGAACGGCCGCTTGGATCGGGGCGAGAGCGCGTGGGCGGTCCGCGCCACGATCTCCTTGCCCACGCCGCTCTCGCCCTGGATCAGCACCGTCACGTCGGTGGCGGCCACCTTCTCCAGTAGCTCGTGGATTCCGCGCATCGGCGGGCTGGCCCAGACGGTCCCGGCGGGGCTGCCGAACTGGACCGCCAGCCGGTCGCGCTCGCTCTCCAAAATCTTCTTCTCCAGGATCCTTTCCAAGATGACGAGCAGCTCGTCTTCCTCGAAGGGCTTGTTGAGGTAGTCCACCGCCCCGAGCCGCATGGCCTCTACGATCGTGCTCGCCTTTCCGACCACGGAGAGCATGATCACCGGAAGCTGCGGATCGATCTCGTGCATGCGGTGCAGGGTCTCGAGACCGTCGAACCCGGGCATCATCACGTCGAGGATGACGACGTCGGGGGCCGCGCCGCCCTCCAACAGGGCGAGCGCGCGGCGGCCGTCCTCGGCGGTGTCGACGTCGTAGCCCTTGAGCTCGAGCAGGTTCGCCAGGAAGGTGCGGATGCCCTCGGCGTCGTCGACGACCAGCACGCGGGAGCGCCGCGCCGGAGCGGCTCCCTTGCGTCCGGCGCCCTTCGGCTTGCGCGGCACGACTACCGCGCCGTCGGGGCGGCCAGGGGCGCGCCCTCTTCGGAGGTCGGCAGCGTGAAGGCGAAGCGACTGCCGCCCCCCGGCCGGTCGGTCACCTCGATCCGACCGCCGTGGGACTCGACCAGCCGCCGGCAGATGGCGAGACCCAGGCCCAGGCCGCCGGCGTCGCTCTCGTCCACACCCTGGACGTAGGGCCGGAAGATGCGCTCCCGGTCCTCCGCCGCCACGCCCGGCCCGTCGTCGGCCACCGCGAGCTCGACGAACGAGCCCTGCGCCGCCCGCTTCGGGTCGGGCGCGAGCAGCCGCGTCGCGATCTCGATCGCACCGCCCGGCTTGGCGAACTTGAGGGAGTTTCCGAGCAGGTTGTTCAGCACCTGCTCGATGCGCAGCGGGTCGAAGCGCGCCCAGTTGGCTTCCGGAGCCACGTCGATCTTCACGGCGAGACCGCGCTCGTCCAGCAGCGGCCGCAGCATCTCCACCACGCCCTCGATCAGCGCGGCCAGCCGACCGTGCCCGATCTCGAGCACGTCGTACCCCTGGGCCTCGCGCGACGCCTCCAGGAGGTTGCCGATGAAGGTGTCGAGGCGCTGGCAACCCTTCGAGCTCTCCTCGAGAAAGCGGCGCTGCGCCTCGTTCAGCGGGCCCACCTCCTGCGAGAGGAGCAGGCGGTTGTAGCCCCGGATCACGGTCACGGGCGTGCGGAGCTCGTGGCTCACGACCGTGAGCAGCTCCTCGCGATCGGCGCGCTCACCCCGCAGCTGCTCCCGCAGCGAGGCGACCTCGCGGCTCGCGCCGTGCAGCTTGCGCGTCATCTCCAGCAACTCGCGCTCCAGGGTGCGGACGTGGGTCAGGTCCTCCACGATCCAGGCCTCCGGCTCCGGGCCGACCCCGAGCCGGACCGGCCGGCAGACCACGGTGCGCAGGGCCTCGTCGGGCCGTCGCAGGCCGCACTCGACCGCCCGGGGCCGCCCGGGGTCGGGCAGGCCGCTTCCCGTGTCCTCGAACAGCTCGCCGAGCGCGGCGCCCAGCAGCGCGGACGGCGACTTGCGCCCGGCCGTCTCCAGCAGGCGCTCGTTGGCCCAGGCGATCCTCTCGTCGCGTATGACCGCCACGCCGTGGGGAACGGCGGCGGCGAGCCGATCGACGGCCGTCTGCGGCTCTTCCGGGGCGTCTCCGCATTCGACGGCCTGGCTCATGCGATCCCCCGACGCCGTGCGGGCCGCCCGTGGTATATGTCCTCGCGAGTCCGGCGTGGGCCGACACGGGTCCTCGGCCTTCATCGCCCCGACCGCGCTTGTGCTTTAACGCCAGCCCCTTCGGAGACGCATGCTTGGGCGCGGAGACTCTCGACGGCGTGCGCCGGCGGATCGACTTCCTGGTCGACGATCTCAACCGCCACAATCGCCTCTACCACGTCGAAGACCGGCCCGAGATCTCCGACGCGGAGTACGACCGTCGCTTCCGCGAGCTGCACGAGCTCGAGCAGGCCCATCCAGAGCTGCGCCGGCCCGACTCGCCGACCCTGCGCGTCGGCGCGCCCGCGGCCGAGGGCTTCGCAGAGGTCCGCCACCGCGTCCCGATGCTGTCCCTGAACAACGCCATGGACGCGGACGAGCTGCGCGCATTCGACGAGCGCATCCGCCGCATGCTGGGCACCGAGGAGCCGCTCGAGTACGTGGGCGAGCCGAAGCTCGACGGCGCCGGGATCGAGCTGGTCTACGAGGACGGGGTGCTCGCCGTGGGCTCGACCCGCGGCGACGGGCGCGTGGGCGAAGATGTCAGCGCCAACCTGCGCCAGTGCCGGAGCATCCCCCTCGCCCTCGCCCCGGGCCGGCCGGCTCCGGCGCGCCTGTCCGTGCGGGGCGAGGTGGTGCTGCCGATCCCGCACTTCGAGCGGCTCAACGCCGATCGCGTGGAGCGCGGCCTGGAGCCCTTCGCCAACCCGCGCAACGCCGCGGCCGGCGCCCTGCGCATGCTGCGCGACATCGACCGGGAGCGCCTTCGCTCGCTCGAGTTCCGGGCCTACTCCATCGGGGAGGGCATCCCGGACCAGGTCGCGACCCAGGCCGAGGTCCTCGAGGCGCTCGCCGCCTGGGGGTTCGCGGTGAGCGAGGGGTGGGAGGTGGGCCATGGTGTGGACGAGCTGCTGGCCTATCACGAGCGCCAGCTCGCCGCCCGCGGCCGGCAGCGGGTCGAGATCGACGGCACGGTGGTCAAGGTGAACCGCCTGAAGCTGCAGGCCGAGCTGGGCGAGCTCTCCCGTTCACCGCGCTGGGCGATCGCGCTGAAGTTCCCCCCGCAGCAGGAGCACACGGTCGTCACGGGAATCGAGGTCAACGTGGGCCGCACCGGCGCGCTCACCCCGGTGGCGAAGCTAAAGCCCGTCCGCATCGGCGGCGTCACCGTCTCCAACGCCTCGCTCCACAACCAGGACGAGATCGAGCGCAAGGACGTCCGCGTGGGAGACACGGTGATCGTGCAGCGGGCGGGCGACGTGATCCCCCAGATCGTGCAGGTGCTGCCCGCGAAGCGACCCAGCCGGACGCGCGCCTACCGCCTGCCCTCGCGCTGCCCGGTCTGCCGGTCGGAGGCGGTGCGCCTGGAGGGCGAGGCGGTGACGCGCTGCCCCAACCTCGACTGCCCCGCCCAGCTCAAGAACAACGTGCGCCACCTGGCCAGCCGCGGCGCTCTGGACGTGGAGGGCCTCGGCGAGAAGCTCGTGGACCAGCTGGTGGAGTGCGGCCTCGTGAAGCGGCTGAGCGACGTCTTTCGCCTCGACGCGCCCGCCCTGGCCGGCCTCGAGCGCATGGGCGAGAAGTCGGCGGCGAACCTCGTCGCCAGCATCGAGCGCCGCAAGCAGACGACGCTGTCGCGCCTGCTGATCGCCCTGGGCATACGCCACGTGGGCGAGACCGTGGCGGAGCTTCTCGCCGGCCAGTTCGGCGACCTTGACCCCATCCTACGGGCGTCCCGCGAGGAGCTCGAGGCCATCGAGGGCGTCGGGCCCACCATCGCCGAGAGCGTGAGCCGCTTCTTCGTGGACCCGCGCAACCGGGAGGAGGTGAAGCGCCTGCGCGAGCTCGGCGTGCGCTGGCCGAAGGCGGAGCCCAAGCCCGGCCGCGGAGGCGCCCTGGCCAGCAAGACCTTCGTGCTCACGGGCTCGCTCGACCGCATGACACGGGCCGAGGCCAAGCGACGCATCGAAGCGCTGGGGGGAAAGGTGACGTCCTCCGTCTCGAAGAAGACGGACTACCTGATCGCCGGCGCCGACCCGGGCAGCAAGGTCGACAAGGCGGTACAGCTCGGCGTCGAGGTCCGCAACGAGGCCGGACTCGAGGCGCTGCTGTCTTCCTGAACACCCCTCACGAGCGGTCCCTCAGGGCCACGGCCCGGGCGTAGACGTCGCGCTTCGGCAGCCGCGCGTCCCGCGCGAGCGCGGCGGCGATCTGGCGCGACGTCTCGCCGGCGGCGATCCGCGCGCGGATCGCGTCGTCGAGGTCCTCGAAACGCGTGACCGGGCGCGGCGCAGCGGCTCCCTCGACGACGATCGTGACCTCGCCCCTCGCGCCCTCCGCGAAGCGTTCGGCCAGCTCGTCGAGCGGCCCGCGCACCACCTGCTCGTACCGCTTGGTGAGCTCGCGGGCCAGGCAGGCCCGGCGCTCCCCGAAGACCTCCGCGAGGCGCCGCAGCGTGGCGCCCGCGCGCCGGGGCGACTCGAACAGCACCAGCGTCTCGGGTCGATCGCGCAGGCCCGCCAGCAGCGCATCGCGCGGTCCGGCGCGGCGCGGCAGGAAGCCCAGAAACGTGAACGGGGTGCAGGGCAGACCCGACACGGCCAGCGCGCTCAGCACCGCCGAGGGGCCCGGCACCGGGCTCACCGCGTGGCCGGCCTCCAGCGCCGCGGCCACCAGCCGCTCGCCCGGGTCCGAGATCAGCGGCGTCCCCGCGTCGCTGACCAGGGCGACGGAGCCGCCCCCCTCGAGCACGGCGAGCGCCTTGCCGATGCGCGCGGCCTCGTTGTGGGCGTGCAACGACAGGGGCCGCGCGCGCACTCCGTGGCGCTCCAACAGGATCCGCGTGCGGCGCGTGTCCTCGGCCAGCACCAGCTCCGCTTCGCCCAGCAGGCGCAGCGCGCGCAGGGTCACGTCCTCCAGGTTTCCGATCGGGGTCGCCACGAGGTGGACCGTGCCCATCGCTAGCGACGCTTGGCTGGGCGCCCACCCGGCCCGAGCCCGGCCCGCCGCTCGGGGTAGAGCCCCAGCAGTCCCTCGCTCGACGGCTCGCACACTCCGCGCTCGGTGATCAGGGCCGTCACCAGGGCCGCCGGGGTCAGGTCGAAGGCGAAGTTCGAGACCGGGCTCTGCTCCGGCAGGATCTCCACCTCCACCAGGCGCCCGTCGCTCGCCCTGCCGCGCACACGGCGCAGCTCGCTCGCGTCGCGCTCCTCGATGGGAATGGAGTCCGGCTCGCCGGTCAGGCTCCAGTCGATCGTCGAGTGCGGCAGGGCGACGTAGAACGGGACGGCGTTGTCCCGGGCGGCCAGCGCCTTCAGGTAGGTTCCGATCTTGTTGCACACGTCGCCGCGCGCCGTGGTGCGGTCGCTGCCGGTGATGCAGAAGTCGACCCGGCCGCGCTGCATCAGGTGTCCGCCGGCGCTGTCGGCGATCACGGTGTGGGGAACCCCGTGTTGACCGAGCTCCCAGGCGGTCAGGCTCGCACCCTGGTTGCGCGGACGCGTCTCGTCCACCCACACGTGGACCGGGATCCCGCGGTCGTGGGCCAGGTAGATCGGTGCCAGCGCCGTGCCCCAGTCCACGGTGGCGAGCCAGCCCGCGTTGCAGTGGGTGAGCGCGTTGAGCGGACCCCCGCGGCGCTCGAAGGCCTGCTCGACCAGGCGCAGTCCGTGCTGCCCGATCGCGCGGCAGGTCTCGACGTCCTCTTCGCAGATCTCCGCCGCCTCGGCGTAGGCCACGGCCTCGCGCTCGGCGGGGGAGACGCCGTCCAGGACCCCGCGCATGCGCTCCAGGGCCCAGGCCAGGTTGACCGCCGTGGGCCGGGTGGCAGCGAGCGTCTTGCAGGCGGCCGCCAGTGCGGCGTCCGAAGGATCTTCGCGCAGCTGGAGGCACACCCCGTAGGCCGCGGCGGCGCCGATCAGGGGAGCGCCGCGCACGCGCATGCTGCGGATCGCTTCGGCCGCGTCGGCGAGGCTGCCCAGGCGCGCCGTCACGAACTCGTGGGGCAGACGGGTCTGGTCGATGATCTCGACGGTCCGGCCGTCGTCGGCCAGCCAGATCGTGCGGTGAGGAACGCCTCCGACTTTCATGGGGCTCGGCTCCGAGTGCGCTGCGCGCCCTCCCCTACTCCCCCTCGAACTGGCAGAGCGACACGACCTTGTGCCCCTCGGCCTCGATGCGCTGGCGCCCGCCGAGGTCCGGGAGGTCGATCACGAAGGCGCAGCCGACCAGCGTCCCTCCCAGCTTCTCGATCACGCGGATGGTCGCCTCGGCCGTGCCCCCGGTGGCGATCAGGTCGTCGACCAGCAGCACGCGCTCGCCCTTGTGTACGGCATCGGTGTGTATCTCGATCACGTCGCTGCCGTACTCGAGCTGGTATTCCTGGCCGACCGTCCGCCACGGGAGCTTTCCCTTCTTGCGCACCGCGACGAAGCCCGCGTCCAGCGCCAGGGCGACGGCCCCGCCGAGGATGAAGCCGCGCGCCTCGATGCCGGCCACCTTGTCGACCTTCTGGCCGCTGAAGGGCTCCACCAGCCGATCGACGGCGACGCGAAGGCCCTCGGGGTCCTGGAGCAGCGTGGTGATGTCGCGGAACATGATCCCGGGCTTCGGGTAGTCGGGGATGGTGCGGATGCGCGACTTGATGGGCATGGGATCCCCTCAGCGGGACGGGCGCGTCCCGAGCATGCGGCCGGCCACGGCGTCGAGCCTCTTGACGACGGCGGGATCGCGCGCCTCGGGCGCGGTGATGATGGCGTTGTCGAGGACGCGCTCGCAGCCCTGCGAGCACGGCCTGGGGCGACCGGCCAGGCGGCGCGCGCTGGCCGCCACTAGCGCCCGCCCGCGGTCCGCGTTGGCCGCGAGCACGCGGACGATGTCCGCCACCTCGACCTCGTCCTGCTCGGGCCGCCAGCAGTCGTAATCGGTGACCATGGCGACGCTCGCGTAACACATCTCGGCTTCGCGGGCGAGCTTCGCCTCCGGCATGTTGGTCATCCCGATCACGTCGCAGCCCCACGACCGGTAGAGCTCCGACTCGGCGAAGCTCGAGAACTGAGGCCCCTCCATGGCCAGGTAGACGCCCCCGCGCCGCAGTGGAATCGCCAGCTCGCCCGCCACGGCCTCCAGCACATCCAGCAGGCGGTGGCAGACGGGCCGAGCCATCGAGACGTGCGCGACCAGGCCCTCGCTGAAGAAGCTCTTGGCCCGGGCGGTGGTGCGGTCGATGAACTGGTCGACCAGGACGAAGGTGCCGGGGCCCAGCTGCTCTCGCAGCGACCCGCAGGCGCTCAGCGACACAA
>JAZFWH010000111.1:0-5685 GCA_036482635.1 Myxococcota bacterium | reverse complement strand
CACCGGGCCCAGGAACAGGCCGAGGAAGCCGAAGGCGGCGAGGCCGCCGAGCACGCCGAACAAGACCAGCAGGAAGGGCAGCTCCACGGTGCCGGCCCGCCGGATCAGCACGGGTCGCAGCACGTTGTCGACGGAGCTGACCAGCAGGACACCCCACACCGCCATGCCGATGGCGGCCGCCGTGTGACCGCTGGCGTAGAGCCACAGGCTGGCGCCGCCCCACACCACGGGTGGGCCGACGGGCACGAACGACAGCACCGTCGTCGCCGCACCCAGCGCCACGGGCGAAGGGACGCCGAACAGCGCGAGCCCCAGACCCGCCATCAAACCCTGCACGATGGCGGTTCCCACCAGCCCGAACACCACGGCCTGCACCACGGCGCCCACGTGGTCCAGCAGGTGCAACGCGGTGTCCGGGAACAGTGCGGAAGCCAGCCCGCGCGCTCGCGCCGCGATGCGCTCTCCGTCGACGTAGAAGGTGTAGATCGCCAGCAGGGCGATCGCGGCCACGAAGACGTTGCGCGCCAGCCCGCCCGCCAGCCCGACCGCGTACTGCGAGAGCGCCCCCGCGTGGCCGCGCAGGTAGGCGCCGAGCTCATCGGAGGCGGCCAGTGCGCGGTCGCGCGCGGCCTCGATCTGCGCTCCGAGCAGCGGGAGGTCGGAGAGCCAGCCCGGCAGCGGCGCGCCGGCCTCGAGCCAGCCCTGCGCTCCGCGCACGAGCTGCGGCACCTGCTCGGCCAGCGCCGCCATCAGCCAGGCCACGGGGACGATCAGCGCAGCGAAGGCGGCCGCCACGAAGAGTGCCGCGGTCAGGGCCGGGCGCTGCCAGCGGTCGCGTGCGCGCCGGTAGAGCGGCCACGTCATGTAGGCCGTGATCGCGGCCCACACCAGCGGGACCAGGAAGGGACGCAGCACCAGGAACGCGCCGCCGAGCAGCGCGCCGCCGGCGGCGAGGCGCGCCAGGAACAGGCCCCCGGAGCGGGGCTCGTCGGCCTTGGGGCTGAGCCGACCCCTGGTGGCGGCGGTCACGCGAATCCTCCGGCGGCCTGCGGAGGGCTCACTCTACCAGCATGAGCGGCCGGTCGTCGCGTTGGCGGACCAGCCGGCCGAAGTCCTGGAGCTGCAATCCCCCGCGCCGCGTGAACAACACGGTCTGGCGGGTCGGAAGATCCCGGCGGGAGGCCGAGCGGCTCCAGCGCTCGATGGCGCGCTGCGACGCCTTGAGTCGCTTTGCCCTGGGGGCCGTGAAGTCGTAGGCGAAGTCCTCGAACCCCTCGAAGCTGCGCAGGGAGCGATACGCCACGGAGCGAACCGCGGCGTAGGGGTCGGTCAGGAGCTGGGCGAGATAGGGCGGCATCCAGCCGGAGCCCGAGGCCTCGCGCGCCGCGTCCCACCCCATGTGCCACGCCATCAGCACGCGCTGGCCCGCGTCGCCGGAGAGGATCCAGATCACCGAGGCGGCGATCCGGCGCTGCTCGTCGGTCAGCGCGGGCGCCGGGGTTCCGTACCACGCCTCCAGGTGCTCGCCCGCCCAGGCGAGGGTCCGGTCGAGGTGGCAGGCGTTGCAGGCGTTGGGACGGCCGGTCGCGAGGCTCGTCTGAAGCGTGGGGTGCTCGATCTGGTGGCTGCGCGTGGCCTTCTGCAGGCCGTAGGCGGTGTAGGGCATGTGGCAGTTCATGCAGTCGCTTCCCGACGACTCCGCCTCGTGGTGAGTGTGCGCGACCCGCAGCGCAGCGTCCTCGAAGTCGGCGTGGCACTGCGTACAGGCCCGGTTGCCCCGCATCCCCGGTGCGAGCTGGTCGTCGGCCCACTCCCGGAGCGGGCGCGGGTCGCCGGCGCCGGGGTGCATGGAGTGGCAGGACAGGCACGACATCTCGCCTCGCTCGAAGCACGGATTCTCGAGCAGGCTGTTGTACTCGCGGCCGTTCACCCGGGGCATGCCGTCGGGCCAGAAGCGCGTCTCCTGCACGCTGCTCGACTGCGGCAGGTACGGGTCGTCGTTGCGGTGGACGATCCGACGCGTCTCTGTGAGCTCGTCCCCGGGCCGATAGGGCGGGCCGCTGTCCGCCCACTCGCGCTGGTCCTGCCGGCTGTGGAAGGAGTGCACGCTGTGACACTGTCCGCAGACCTGAGAGGAGCGGCGGTGCGCCAGCCGCTCCGGCTGAACGGCACTGGGATCCTCCTCGTCGGTCAGGTGCAAGCGGTAGCGACGCCAGGGATCGCGATTGAGCCGCACGTGCTGCTCGCCGGGCCCGTGACACGCGTCGCAGGCGATGCCGAACTCCCCGACCCGGGTGTCCATCACGTCGAGCGTGCTGAGGCGCGGCTGGGGCCCGGTCGAGTGGCAGCGCAGGCAGACGCGATTCCAGCGCCCCTTTCCTTCGGGCGCGGCCTGATGCACACCGGGCGGGGTCAGGCCCAGGGCGTCCATCGGGATCCAGCGCTGCTCCGCGATCTGGTAGGCGAGCGGAAACAAGCCCAGCTTGCGCGTCTTGCCCGTCGCGAACCAGTAGGCCTGGAAGTGGTGCGAGCCCGTGGACAGCACGATCTGCCGCTCGTCGACGCGCCCGACGTCTTCCTCCTTTTCCGCGGGCCCGCTGATCCGCGCCCAGATCTCGTTGCCGCGCACCTCGAAGCGGTACGCGTGCCCGGAGAAGCTCAGCTCCACGCCGTCGACGGGGAAAGCGACCGACTCCGGTGTCGCCACCTGCGTCATGGTGCGGTGATAGGACGCGTGCCAGGTGGCGTACTCGCGCGGATGGCAGGACGCGCAGCGACTCGACGAGACGTAGCCGTCGTGCTCGATGGCGATGGGCCGCTGGGTGACGTCTCGCTCGGCGACCGCTGCCAGGGATGCCCGGTAGCCGAACGCCGCCCACAGCGCGGCGGCAGCGGCGGCCGTCCCGAGTGCGAGTGCGAGGGTTCCCGTCGGGCGTGGGCCCGCGCTGCGGAGCCGGGTCGCGAGGGGCCACAGGGCCCCCAACAGAACGGCAGCGACCAGCAGCACTTCGAAGTGCATCGATCCCTCGTCGAGCCTTCGCGGCACGAGTCGGCGCGGTGACGTCGGCCTTCGTTGGGAGCCATTCTACGCGCGGGGGGAACGGGGAGCCAATGCTGCGCTGGCTTCAGTCGGAGCGGCCACCGCGCGCCGTGAGCAGCACGGCGACGAACAGCAGCGCCGCGCCGAAGGGCAGCAGGAAGATGCCGAGACCGGGGTCCCCGCCGTAGATGAACAGCCCGCCGAGAAAGAAGCCCGCGGGCATCAGGATCGTCGCGCCCAGCAGGCAGCGGGAGGCCAGTTCGCGTGGCGCCCCGCTCCAGCCCGGCCGGGCGCGCGCGGTGAGTCCGAAGGCCAGGTTGATCAACGAGAGCAGGGTGCCGTGCGCGTGGGCCAGCGTCCACAGCAGTCGCCGCGTCTCGCTGGCGACGTCCAGGTACCAGCCGACCTTGAATCCGTGCAGGGTCTCGAGCGCGACGCCCAGGCTGAGGAAGACGAGCAGCGCCCACCAGCCGAAGCGAAGCTGGCGGTCGCCGACAGCGCGCGCCTCGGCCGCGAGCGACTCGTCGCTCACATGGCGCCCATGCACTCGGCGTCGCCCGGGTCGACGCACATGGGGTTGTCGAATTCGCAGCCCGGCTCGTTGCCGGTCCGGCAGACCGGCTGCTCGACCGCCTCGGCGCGAGGTTCGTCCTCCACGTTCCAGGGGCCGTAGCTGGCGGTGCACGCGAACAGCAGCGCCGCGAGGGCGGCGAGCCTCGGCGCGGGTCCGCGCGGCCGCGGGCGCGATGAGTTCGACACCGGCCTTCCTCCCTTGGCTGGCCGCGGCTCGCGACCGGCGGCGAGCATACCGGAGGGGCCGCGGCGGGCCACGGCAACCCGTGCCGCTTCGCAGGCCCCCGCTCAGAAGCGGACGACGGCCCGGAGGCCGACCGCGAGGGTGCGGGCTACGTCCGTCGCGCCACTTACAGGACTGGGACGGAGTAGTTGAGGATCACGCGGACGTCGGTGCGGTTCTGCTGTCCATCGGTATCCAGCAACGACGCGCGGACGCGCAGCCAGAAACCGCGCAGGGGGCCCTCGTTGCGCTGGTAGTCCACGGTGACGTCGAACGAGCGCCGGTCGGGTAGCGGAGCTCCGGTGCTCGGGTCCCGGCGGCCCGTACCCTGGGCGAAGTTCGTGAAGAAGCTCAGGCCCGGCAGGCCGAAGCGCCGGAAGTCGTAGGAGGCGCCCACCAGCCAGGCGTCCTCGCCCGCGCGCCGGAAGTCGGATTGCATCATGGCGAGGTAGCCGGGATAGCTTCCGAACGGGCTGCGAATCCGTTCCCGGTCGTCCACCGTGGAGAAGGCCGTGCGCAGGATGAAGCCCTTGTAGCTGGCCGCGATCTGCCCGCCCAGCACCCAGGTCGCGAAGGAGCTGCCCGTCAAATCGTTCGAACCCGCGCTGCTCTGGTGGGTGAACTGCCCGCCGAGGCGCAACGCCAGCGCTTCCGTCAGCTTGCGGGTGTAGTCGACCTCGGCGTAGGCGGTGTTGAGGGTGTCGTCCACGAAGTAGTCGAGTCCGCCAAGGGTGAAGCCGTCCCATGGAGTGATCCTCGCCCCGCCGAAGAACATGCCTTTGCTCGAGCCGGGAACGCCCGCCGCCTTGGACATGCCGATGAACTCGTCCCTGTCCCGCAGCTTGATGCGATCCAGATACCCGCCGATGTACTCGAGCTTCTCGAGCTTCCAGACGTCCCAGAACTGTCCGGTCGCCGTGTAGCCCTCGAAGGTGTTGGGCACCATGCGGCTGTCCTGCTTGTTCACGTAGGGGAGGTCGAGCTGCTGGCGGTAGAGCGTCGCGTGGTGGTCTCGGAGCTTGAGGACCGCGTAGGCCTGCCCGAGCACCGTGAAGCCCTGCTGGCCCTCCTTGAGCAGCAGGGTGCCGTCTTCGCTGTCCTTGCCGATCAGGCGCTGGGTGGTGTAGAGCGCGCCTCCGATGGCGAAGACGTCCTCGAAGTAGCCCGACGCGTAGGTGAGCGAGCCGCCGAGCGCCCAGGCGCGCGCGCGCGGATCGTCGCCGTTGCTGCGATCGAAGTAATAGGTGCGGGGCTTGACGCGGATCTCGGTGTCGCGAAGGAAGGGCGGCAGGTCGCGCAGCTTTCGCTTGAGCCACGGGAAGGCCGTTCTCTCCGGCTCGGGCTCTTCGAGGGCCCCGCTCAGCGCGCCGTGCAGTCCCTCCACGGAATCGGGCGCCGGCCTGTCTTCCAGGGTGGCCTCCTGGCCGAGGCCCGGTCGGGGGGCGAGCAGCGCCGCAGAGAAGACGCTCAGCAACAGCGCGATTCGCGCACGGCGCAGCACGGGCGACGTGTTAGGATCGCATCGCCCGAGTGCGGTCAAGGAGGGGATCCCATGGCTTGCGTTCGACCGATCGTTTCACTTGGCGTCGTGTACGGCGCGCTGGTGGCCGGCCTCGCGCTGGCGCCGGCGCTCTCGGCGCGGGCCCAGGAAAAAGCGTGGAGTCAGGAGCAGGTCACCGCCATCGCGGCGGAGCTGGAGTCCTCGGTCAGCGACGTGCAGGACTCCTTCCGCAAGGAGCCGCTGGACACGTTCGTGGGGGATCGTCGCTCGCGCTACGCCCTGAAGCAAGACCTGCGCCTGCTCCGGATCCTGACGCGCAACCTCGCGAGCGACCTGAAGGAGGGCGGG
>JAZFWH010000110.1:0-2803 GCA_036482635.1 Myxococcota bacterium | reverse complement strand
ACGGGACCGACCGAAGCGCGCCCCGGAGTCGGCTCGTCAGACCCTGCCGCTCCGCCGCGAAGCTCCCGTCTTCGGGGGCGGCGGCGAGGACCTCGAGCGCCTCCCGGACGATCGGACCCGACTGCGGTCCCGGCGGCACGCGACTCGCCACGTCGAAGAGGGTCACGTAGGCTCCCGCGGTCTCGCCAGCGGCCAGAGCTCGTTGGCGAACTCGTGCGGAACGCGACCGTAGCGCATCCAGGCATCCTCGACTGTGAGGAGGGAATAGAGAAGAACGTGTGCCACCGCCTCGAGTCGGCTGGTGTCGCCAGCGGCGCCTCCAGCGCCTTCGCGATCCGGCGGGACTCGCGGTCGACCTCGCGCCAGCACACGGCGCGAAGCTCCGGGACGGCGCCCAGCGTCACGAGGGCGTCGCGCACGCGCGCGTGGTCAGCGGGGCTATACCTTGAAACCGGCCCTGAAAATCTGGCGCGCTTTGGCCGTGAAGCCAAGCCGAACGGCCGTTTATCTCCTGCAGGGCGAGAAGCTTGGGCCCAGCTGGCCGTGGCCTTCGAGGGGGACGAGAATCTCGCTGCGCT
Source organism: Myxococcota bacterium (assembly GCA_036482635.1). Taxonomy (GTDB): domain Bacteria; phylum Myxococcota_A; class UBA9160; order UBA9160; family SMWR01; genus JAZFWH01. Next base: position 2,225 of record JAZFWH010000110.1, on the reverse strand, counting down.
GCTCGCGCCCGTCCTGCGCCGTACGATGGCCGTGGAGATCTTCGGCCGGGTGCGACACGTATCGCCCGAACGGGGTGCCGTCCGCGGCGTGGACGCACGGATGTGGATCTAACGGCTCGAGAACCCGAAGGGCTGAACCCCGTCGTTCGCGCCCTGGGCTGGCTGCGGGGTCGCGACCTCGAGCCCGAGACGCACCTTCTCACCCGGCGCGTCTTCCTGGTGTTGATGGCCGTCGTCTACCTGGCGGCCTTCGTCTCCCTGTGGGTGCAGGTGCAGGGCCTCGTCGGAAGCCGCGGCATCGCGCCGGCGGCTAAGTTCCTGGAAGAGGTGGGGGAGATCGCCGGCGGCGCGCGCCTGTGGCGGGTTCCGAGCCTCCTCTGGCTCTGGAGTGGCGATGCCGCCCTCCACGCGCTGTGCGCGGGCGGGGTGCTGCTCTCGCTGCTGCTGGCCGCCGGGGTGGCGCCGCGCATCACGGCGGCGCTGCTCTGGCTCTTCTACCTCTCGCTCGTCTCGGTGGGCGGCATCTTCCTGCGCTACCAGTGGGACGCCCTGCTCCTCGAGGCGGGCTTCCTCGCCATCTGCGTGGCGCCGGCGGCGCTGCGGCCCGGGGCGGCGGCCCGCGCGCCCGCCGATCCGCTGGCCGTGTGGCTGGTGCGCGCCCTGCTCTTCAAGCTCATGTTCCTCTCCGGTGTCGTGAAGCTCCAGTCGGGCGACCCCGCCTGGCACGACCTCACGGCCATGGAGCTCCACTACTTCACGCAGCCCCTGCCGAGCCCCACGAGCTTCTTCGTCCACCACCTGCCCGCCTGGTTCCACCATGCGGAGGTGGTCGGCACCTTCGTCCTCGAGCTGGGCGTCTCCTTCCTGGTCTTCGCGCCGCGCCGGCTGCGCTGGGCCGCCTGGCCGCCGCTGATCGGGCTCCAGCTGATGATCCTCGCCACCGGGAACTACGGCTTCTTCAACCTGCTGACGGTGGCGCTCTGCACCTTCCTGCTCGACGACGCGGCGCTGCGGCGCCTGCTGCCGCAGCGCCTGCGCCCCGAGGCGCCCGACCCGGAGCGCGCGCGCCGCCGCGGCTGGAGGGCGCCGCGCGTGGCCTTCGCGGCGCTGGCGCTGCTGCTCTTCAGCTTGAACGGACTGCTGGTGCTGGAGCGGCTGGGCCTGGCCGCCTTCCGGCCCGAGGCCCTGGTGAGCCTGCGCCGGCAGATCGCGCCGCTCCAAGTCGCGAACGCCTACGGCCTCTTCGCCGTGATGACGAAGCAGCGCGACGAGATCGGCCTCCAGGGCAGCGCCGACGGCCGGGAGTGGCGCGACTACGGCTTCCGCTACAAGCCGGGTCCGCCGCCGCGGGCGCCGCGCTTCGCCGGGCTCCACATGCCGCGCCTCGACTGGCAGCTCTGGTTCGCGTCGCTGCGCGGCTGCCGCCAGGCGCGCTGGCTGCACGGCTTCCTGGCTCGCGTACTCGAGGGCGAGGAGAGCGTGCTGGGTTTGCTTGAGGAGAACCCCTTCCCCGACGCGCCGCCGCGCTACCTGCGCACGCCCTTCCTCCGCTACACCTTCGCCCCACCCGGCGAACCCGCCTGGTGGCACACCGAGCCCCGCGGCGAATTCTGCCCCGTCGTCGAGCTCCGCAACGGCAAGCTCTCCCGGGTCGGAGGTTGACTCTCTTACTTTCTCGCCCCGGCGACGCCCTGGCGCAGGGCGAGGCCGTAGAAGGGGAGCCTGCGCGAGGAGGGGAACGCAGGCGGTCCGGCGAGCCATAGTTATCCTGGTTCAGGCCCTTGATGCAGACGGAGCCCGCTTCGCCGCGCCGCGGCCCCTCAGCGGCCCCAGCCGGGACACCGGCCCCCCCAGCGGGGAGTGTCCGCTGAACCCGTCACAGCTTCAGCGCGCCAAATAGCTCGCACAGCAGACGGAAGGCTCCCGTAATCTGCAGGGCTATAGGCGCTCTTGCCTCCGAGGTCGGATTCGAGAGCAGCCACTCGTAGAAGCGCGGGGAGGAGCGCGCGAAGCTCGCGGCGGCCACCAGGAAGAAAGGGCGTCGTCGGGAGCATCGGGAGGGCGGCACCCAGGGCAGCGAGGCCGACGAAGAGGAAGCCCGTGGCGAGAAGCAGCCAGCGAGAGACGCCCCGTGACGCCCGGCGTTGTTCGTTCTGCGCGGACGCCACGCACGAGTGCGTTTCGGGGGTATGGGTCAACGGCGGCGCCCTTCGAACTCGAAGAGC
>JAZFWH010000109.1:0-2792 GCA_036482635.1 Myxococcota bacterium | reverse complement strand
AGCAGAAGACAGCGGCCCGGCCGCGCGCCGGTTCGGGCCTCACCGCGGCGCCACTCAGCTCGGCGGCGAGAGCGTGCTCTGAAGGGCCTCATCGATCCCCCCCACGTAGTCGAGTTGCAGACCCTTGAGCAGCTCCGCGGGGACCTCCTCGACGTCCTTGCGGTTGCGCTCGGGAAGCACCACCCGCGAGATCCCCGCACGCTTCGCGGCCAGCACCTTCTCCTTGATGCCGCCCACCGGCAGGATCTTGCCGCGCAGCGTGATCTCGCCGGTCATGGCCACGTCGGAGCGCACGGTCCGGCCCGTCAGCAGCGAGGCCAGCGACGTGACCATTGCGATGCCCGCCGAGGGCCCGTCCTTTGGAACCGCGCCGGCCGGCACGTGAAGGTGCATGTCCGACTTGGTGAACTGCTCCGCGTCGAGTGACAGCTCCGAGCTGCGGGTGCGCAGCCAGGAGCGCGCGGCCTCCGCGGACTCCCTCATCACGTCCCCCAGCGAGCCCGTGAGCTTGAGCTGCCCCTTTCCGGGCATCCGCGTGGACTCGACGAACAGGATGTCCCCTCCCGCCGGCGTCCAGGCCAGACCGACGGCGACCCCGGGCTGCTGCACGCGTTCGGCGATCTCGGGCTCGAATTTCACCGGCCCCAGCAGCTCGGCGAGGTCTGCGGGCCGGATGGAGATGGGGCCCGCGAGCTCATCTTCCGCCACCCGGCGGGCGATCTTGCGGGCCAGGGCACCGATCTCCCGCTCGAGATTGCGCACGCCCGCCTCGCGGGTGTAGCTGTGAATCAGCACCCGCAGCGTCTCGTCGGGGAACTCCAACTCGATCTGGTCCACTCCGTTCTGCACGCGCTGGCGCGGCACCAGGAACTGCCTGGCGATCTCGACCTTCTCTTCCTCCGTGTAGCCCGGCAGCTCGATCACCTCCATGCGGTCGCGTAGCGCCGCCGGCACCGGATCCATCACGTTGGCGGTCGCGATGAACAGCACGTGCGAGAGGTCGAAGGGGACCTCGAGGTAGTGGTCGCTGAAGGTCGAGTTCTGCTCCGGATCGAGCACCTCGAGCAACGCCGACGAGGGATCTCCGCGGAAGTCCGCGCCGACCTTGTCGACCTCGTCGAGCACGAAGACCGGATTCCGCGTCGCGGCCCGGCGCAGGCCCTGCACGATGCGCCCCGGCAGGGCGCCGACGTAGGTGCGGCGGTGGCCCCGGATCTCGGCCTCGTCGCGCACTCCGCCCAGCGATACCCGCTCGAAGCTCCGGCCCAGCGCCCGGGCGATGGATCGCCCCAGCGATGTCTTGCCCGTCCCCGGCGGACCCACGAAGCAGAGGATCGGCCCCTTGAGGTCCCGCTTCAGGGACAGCACCGCGATGTACTCGACGATCCGATCCTTCACCTTCTCCAGGCCGTAGTGATCCTCGTCGAGGATGCGCCGCGCCTCGTCCACGTCGAGCCGGTCCTCGGAGAGCTTCGACCAGGGAAGCTCGACCATCCACTCCAGGTAGGTCCGGATCACGCCGTGCTCGGCCGCCGCGGTCGGCATCTGGGCCAGGCGATCGAGCTCGCGCGTCGCCTGCTTGTGGGCCTCCTCTGGCATCCCGGCCGCCTCGACGCGTTCGCGCAGCCGCTGGACTTCGCTGTCCGAGTCCTCACCCTCGCCGAGCTCCTGCCGGATCGCCTCGAGCTGCTGGCGCAGCATGAAGTCGCGCTGGCTCTTGCCGATGTCGCTCTGGACCTTCTCGCGGATCTCGCTCTCGACCTTCAGCGCGTCCCGCTCACGCGCCAGCTCGTCGAGTACACGCTCGAGCCGCTTCGAGACGTCGGTCTCCTCGAGGATCTTCTGCTTGCGGACCACGTCGATGTCGAGGTTGGATCCGACCAGGTCGGCCAGCTTCGAGGGATCGTCGAAGCTGGTGGAGAGCAGCTGCAGCTCGCCCGACAGCCGCGAGCTCTCCGTCACCAGCGCTGTGAATTGCTGCGAAAGACTGCGCACCAGCGCGGTCGTCTCCACGGACTCCCGGTCTCCGCTCTCTTCCAACAGGCGAATGCGCCCGCGCAGGAAGGGAGTCTCGGAGACGAACTCGTCGACGCGGGCGCGGGCGACGCCCTGCACCAGCAGGCGGTAGGAGTCGTCGGGAAACTTCAACATGCGCGCGATGCGCAGGACGGTGCCCACCCGGTACACGTCGTCGACGCCCGGACTGCCCTCGACCGGGTGGCTCACCGCCACGCACGCCAGCAGGCGCTGGGGCGTGAGCATCACCGCATCGATCAGCCGCTTGGAGCGAGCGGACTGGACCAGCAAGGGCGAGAGCAGGAACGGGAACAGCACCGTGTTCTTGAGCGGGAGCACGGGCAGCGTCTCAGGGATCTCGACGCGAGCGACCTCCTCGCCATCGCCGCTGTCCACGGCGACCTCGGTGCCGACGGCACCCAGTGCGCTCTCGCCGCCCTGCGGCCGGATCTCTTCGTCGCTCATGACACCTTCGCGCGCGGCAGCCGCCACGTGACGACACCGCGCCTCAACTGTCGATCTTCAACTGGCGCCGGACCGGCACCCGCTTCGGCAGCGTGACGGTCAAGAAGCCGTCGGCTACGTGGGCTGAGACCCGCTCCCGGTCGAAGGTCACCGGCACGTGTACGCGCCGCTCGAAGGGCCCCGAGGCGATCTCCATCTGGTGGAAGCGCTCCACACCTTCGGGGCGTTCGACGCGCCGCACTCCGCTGATGCGCAGGATCTGGCGGTCCACGCTGACGCGCAGGTCAGCGCCGCGGACACCGGCAATCTCG
>JAZFWH010000108.1:0-7676 GCA_036482635.1 Myxococcota bacterium | reverse complement strand
TGGCGCCGGGCTTGAGATGCAGGAGCTGGTAGTAGTCGAGCTCTCCGAGAATGCGGGCGAGCGCCATGATCTCGGTGGGCGCCATCTCCGGCACGGATCAGCCCTTCTCGTCCGAGCCGTCCCCTCCCGGCAGGTCCGCGAGATCCGTCCCCACGCTCTCGAAGAGGTTTTCCGAGGAGCTGCCCGCCAGCTCCAGCTCCGCGGCGTCCTCGTCCATCAGGAGCTCGAAGGCTTCGTCGTCGTCCGGGAGCGGGGCGGGTCCGCCGGGCTGCTCGTTCACGGGCACCAGCGCGTCGCCGTCTTCCGGGCGCGGGCGCGGAGGCGGAGGCGCCGTCTCCACCCGGTCCGTTTGCGCCTTCTCGACGATGGCCTGGATCTCCTCCTCCGAGAGGCCCGAGGACAGCGTGATGCGCGTCGAGGCCTGACGCCCGGTGGCCCGGTCGGTGGCCGTGACGTTGACGATCCCGTCGGCGTCGATCTCGAACGTCACGTCGATCCCGACCTCACCGCGGCGGGCGCGCTCGATGCCGCTGAACTCGAACTGACCGAGCAGCTCGTTCTCCTCGGCCTCGTACGACTCCCCCTGGTAGATGCGAAGGCGCACCGACTCCTGGAAGTCCTTGAAGGTGGTGAACGTGCGCGTCTGCTCGATCGGGACCGGCGTGTTGCGCTCGATCACGGTCTCCGCCAGGCCTCCCGCGACGCCGATGCGCAGCGAGAGGGGCGTCACGTCCAGCAGGTACGCCTCCTGGTCGTTGCTCACCAACGAGGCGGCGTGTATCGCGGCGCCCATGGCCACCACCAGGTCCGGATCCACGCCGGTCTTGGGGTCCTGCTGGAAGTAGGTCTTCACCGCGTCGCGGATCAGGGGCAGCCGGGTGGGGCCGCCCACCAGGATCACGCCGTCGAGATCGCGGGTGACGATGTTCGCCTGCTGTAGCGCTTCGTCGCAGACCTTGAGGGTCCGCTGCACGAGGTCGTTGACCAGGCTCCCGTACTCCTGTGCGTCGAGGCTGCGCTCGATGGACAGGGGCGTACCGTCCGCCCCCCGAATCACGTCCGGGATGCGGATCTCGACGCGGGACTCCACCGAAAGGCCGCGCTTGGCGCCCTCGGCGGCGACCTTGAGCTTTTCGAGGGCGAAGGGATCGTTGCGCAGGTTGACGCCCTGCTGGGCGGCGAATTCGTCCGCCAGCAGGTCGATCAGCCGGTCGTCGAAGTCGTCGCCGCCCAGGAACGTGTCGCCGCAGGTCGCCAGCACCTCGAATACGTCCTTGCCGATCTCGAGCACTGAGATGTCGAACGTCCCGCCGCCGAGGTCGTACACGGCGACGCGCTCGTTCAGGTTCTTGCCGAAGCCGTAGGCGAGGGCGGCGGCCGTGGGCTCGTTGAGGATCCGCAGCACCTCCAGCCCGGCGATGCGTCCCGCGTCGCGGGTGGACTGGCGCTGGTTGTCGTTGAAGTAGGCGGGCACGGCGACCACGGCCTTGCTGACGGGCTCGCCGAGGCGCGCCTCGGCGATCGACTTCATCTCGCGGAGGATCATGGCGGCGATCTCGGGCAGCGTGAACAGCTCCTGATCGACCTTGATGCGGATGCCGTGGTTCTCGCCCTCGACGATCTGGTAGGAGCAGATCGCCTGCGCCTTCTTGGCTTCCTCGGAGAAGAAGTAGCGCCCGATCAGCCGCTTCGAGGAGTAGATGGTGCGGCCCGGCTCGTGGATGATGTTGGCCCGCGCGGCGTTGCCGACGCGGATCGTGCCGTCCTCGCGGAAGGCGACGACGCTGGCGGTCGTGCGCTCTCCGTAGGAGTTCTCGAGCACCTCCACGGAACCGTTCTGCGCGGTGGCCACGCAGGAGTTGCTGGTGCCAAGGTCGATGCCGACGGCGATCTCGGCCATGCCGCTCGGTTCCCCTCCTGGAGGCTCTCGGGGCCCCCAGGCGGGCCTGGGGGTCTGGCGTGGCCCGCTGGGCCCGGCCCGCCTGCCCCTCAGGTATCGGCAAAAGCCCTTTGAGCCTAAGCGTTTCCCCGGTCGGGGGCCGTTGCCCCCGGAGCGGGTCGCGTGCTACCAACGCGGCGAAATCCCGGAGTCGCCGTGTCCGGCCATTCTAAGTGGTCCACCATCAAGCGAAAAAAGGGCGCCGCCGACGCCAGGCGGGGCAAGGTCTTCACCAAGCGGATCCGCGAGATCGCCACCGCGGCCCGCCTGGGCGGGGGCGACCCGGTCGCCAACCCCCGCCTGCGCCTGGCCATCGACAAGGCCCGGCTGGCCAACATGCCCAAGGACAACATCGAGCGGGCGATCAAGAAGGGGGTCGGCGGCGGCGAGGGCGCGTCCTACGAGGAGGTGGCCTACGAGGGCTACGGCCCCGGGGGAGCGGCCGTCTACGTCGAGGTGCTCACGGACAACAAGAACCGGGCGGTGGGCGAGGTGCGCAACGTGCTGACCCGCCACGGCGGCAACCTGGGCGCGAGCGGGTGCGTGGCGTACCTGTTCGAGAAGCGGGGCGTGATCGGCTTCGACCTCGAGGGCCTGGACGCCGACGCGCTGCTCGAGGCGGCGCTCGAAGCGGGCGCCGACGACGTGGTCGACGGAGCCGGCACCCTCGAGGTGGTGACCGCGCCCGCCGGCTTCGAGGCGGTGAAACGGGCGCTGGAGGACGCCGGCTTCACGCCCGCCAGCGCCGCCGTGCAGATGGAGCCCGCCACGATGGTGCCCCTGAGCGGCAAGGACGCGGAGGCGATGCTGCGCCTCGCTGACGCCCTCGAGGAGCTGGACGACGTGCAGAACGTCTACGCGAATTTCGACATCTCGGAGGCGGAGATGGCGAGGATCGCGAGCTAAGCTTCCACCCTCCCCCCCGCTCCTCCGCGGGAACGCGATGCGCATTCTGGGAATCGACCCCGGCTCGGGCGCCACCGGCTTCGGCGTGGTGGATCGGCTGGGCGACCGGCTCGTCCACGTCGCCCACGGCACGCTGCGGCCGGCGCGCAGCGCCTCGCTGGCGGCGCGCCTGCACCGCCTGCACCGCGACCTGTGCGCGGTGATCGCGCAGCACGCGCCGGACGTGGCCGCGGTCGAGCAGGTCTTCGTGGCGAACAGCCCGCGCGCCGCCCTGGTGCTGGGCCAGGCGCGCGGCGCCATCCTGGCCGCTCTGGCCTCCGCGGAGCTGGGCATCACCGAGTACGCGGCGAGCCACGTGAAGCGGGCGGTGACCGGCAGCGGGCGCGCCGACAAGCGCCAGGTGCAGCTCATGGTGAGCCGACTGCTCGCCCTCGACTCGCCGCCCGCCCACGACGCGTCCGATGCCCTGGCCGCCGCGATCTGCCACGCCCACGCCGGTCGCCTGGCGGCGCTGGCGGGGGGCCGCTCCGCCCGCCCCCGGCCCACGCGTGGAGCCCGGCTCGTGGTGAGGAGAGTGCCGTGATCGCGCGCCTGGAAGGGTGCCTGCGCGAGAAGGCCCCCACGCGCATCGTCGTCGACGTGAGGGGGGTGGGCTACGAGCTGCTCATTCCCCTGTCCACGTTCGCGGAGCTGCCCGACGAGGGGAAGACCGTCGCGCTGCACGTGCACACCCACGCCCGGGAGGGCGCGATCCAGCTGTTCGGCTTCTACTCCGCTCGGGAGCGCGCGGCCTTCGACCTCTTGCTCCGGGCCAGCCGGGTGGGGCCGAAGCTCGCCCAGACCATCCTCTCGGGGATCTCGCCCGCCGCGCTGCTGGCCGCGGTGCGGGGCGGAAGCGCCGCGGCCCTCCGCGCGGTTCCCGGCGTCGGCCCGAAGTTGGCGGACCGCGTGCTGGTGGAGCTGCGCGACCGCACGGCCGAGCTGGCGGCGGCGGTCGCGGCCGAGGAGCCCTCCGCGGGCGCGCCCGGGGTGGGGGAGGGCGGCTCCGCCCGCGACCAGGCCCTCTCGGCCCTGCTCAACCTCGGCTATCCGAAGACCCAGGCGGAACGCGTCCTCGCCGAGGCGGCGGCGGCGGCCGGACCCGACGCCCCGATCGAGAGCCTGGTGCGCGCCGCGCTGCGGATGCTCGCGCGATGAACCACCTGCCCGAAGAGCGGGTCGAGTTGGCCAGCGAGCCCCAGCCCGGCGAGAGGCGCTTCGAGGAGCGCCTCAGGCCGCGTTCCCTGGAAGAAATGGTCGGCCAGGACCGTCTGCGCGAGAACCTGGGCGTCTTCATCCAGGCGGCGCGCGACCGCAAGGAGCCCCTAGACCACCTGCTCTTTCACGGTCCGCCCGGTCTGGGCAAGACGTCGCTGGCCCACATCGTCGCCCGCGAGATGGCCGCCCCGCTGCGGGTGACCAGCGGTCCGGCGGTGGAGCGGCCCGGCGACCTGGCCGCCGTGTTGTCGAACCTCGAGGCCGACGCCGTGTTGTTCATCGACGAGATCCACCGCCTGCCGCCGGTCGTGGAGGAGATCCTGTACCCGGCGATGGAGGACTTCCAGCTCGACATCCTGATCGGCCAGGGCCCCGGGGCGCGCTCGATCCGACTCGACCTGCCCCGCTTCACACTGATCGGGGCGACCACCCGGGCCGGGCTGCTCACCTCGCCGCTGCGCGACCGCTTCGGCTGGGTGGCGCGCCTCGAGTACTACCCGCCGGAGGACCTGGAGCGGATCCTCGAACGCTCCGCGCGCCTGCTGGGCGCTCCGCTGGAGCCGGTGGCGCGGCGGGAGATCGCGCGGCGCGCCCGCCGCACCCCGCGCGTGGCCAACCGGCTGCTGCGCCGCGTCCGGGACTTCGCCGAGGTGGCCTCCGGACCGGGTGGGGCGATCAGCTCCGAACGGGCCCGCTTCGCGCTCGATCGCCTGGAGGTGGACGACGCGGGCCTCGACCGGCTCGACCGGGCGCTGATGAGCACGCTGCTCGAGAAGTTCGACGGCGGCCCGGTGGGCCTGGAGACCCTGGCCGTCGCCGTCGGCGAGGACAAGGGGACCCTGGAAGAGGTCGTGGAGCCCTTCCTGATCCACGAGGGCTTCCTGGACCGCACGCCGCGCGGGCGGGTGGCCACGCGCCTGGCGCGCGAGTACTTCGGGGTCCCGGCTCCGGGATCCGGCCCGGCGCAGCCCAAGCTTCTCTAGCCCCCGCCGGGCCTGCTCAAAGCGAACCTTCGCCAAGCCGATAGATCAGGCGTACCAGCGGGCGCGCCGGCCGGGCCGTGGGCAGCCGGCCGGTTCGCGGACGAGGTGGAGTCGAAGGGTGGCGGCGCTGCGCATGACCGTTCGCATCCTGGTGACCTGCGCCGGGGTGGTCCTGCTCGCGACGGGCGGCATGGCGCTGGGCCTCGCCTACTGGCCCGACCACCCCGCACCCCAGCTGGCGCTGGGCATCGTGTTCAAGGGGGCCGCGCTGCTGGTGAAGCTCGGCCTCGCCTCGCCCGACGCGCCGCTGCGCCTGGAGGAGGCCCTCGCGTCGGCGCTGCTGCGCTTCGGGCTGGTCCCCCTCGGCTTCGTCGTGCTGGTGGCGGCCCTGCTGCCCGGCAACGACGGCGACAGCATCTCCGCGGGCAGCGAGGAGCCCGGGCAGGACGCGCCGGTCGCCGATCCGCGCCTGCTCAAGAAGCTGCGCAAGGAGGCCGCCCTCGCCGCGAAGCAGGGCAACCTGGCCGAGGCGGCCGAGCTGTGCATCTCCAGCGGATTGCTCGACGAGGCGGCCCGCTACTTCATCGACGCCGGCGACGTCTCGCGGGCGGCGGAGATCCGCCACGACCAGAACCGCTTCATCGAGGCCGCCGAGCTCCACCTCAAGGCCGGGGCCTTCGTAGCGGCCGGCAGCATCTTCGGTCAGCAGGAGGAGTACGGGCGCGCCGCCGAGGCGTACCTGCAGGGCGGCAACCACAGCGTCGCCGCCGAGATGTTCGAGAAGGCCGGCGACGACCGCCGCGCCGCGGACTGCTACGCGGAGTCGGGCTTCACGCGCCACGCGGCCGAGGCCTACGTGCGCTGCAGCGCCTGGAAGTCGGCCGCCGTGTGCCTGGAAGAGGTCATCACGAGCGAGTCCCACGGGGCCGGAATGGACGCCGCCAAGCACGAGGAGCTGCAAAAGCTCGTGCTGATGGCGGGCAAGCTGTACGAGCGCGCCCAGCTGTTTGCCGAGGCCCGGGGCGTGCTGGAGCGCGGGGGCTGTTTGAAGGCCGCGGCGGAGATGGCGCAGCGCTGCGGGGACGACGAGAAGGCCTCCGAGCTGTTCATGAAGGCCGGAGAGACCGCACGGGCCGCCGAATCCCTGAGCCGGCAGGGCGACGGCGAGGGCGCGGCCCGCGTACTGGCCGAGTACCACCGCGACCGCGGCGAGGAGGAGGAGGCGGCGCGGCACTTCGAGGAAGCCGGCGAGCACCTGGCCGCCGGGGACCTCTACCGGGCGATGGAGCGCTACGACTCCGCCGCGGACTGCTACGAGCGCGCCGGCGAGTACGGTCAGGCCGCCGAGCTGCTCGTGGTGGCGGACCAGCGCGAGCGCGCCGGCCAGCTCTACGAGCGCGCGGGGAAGTTCGCGGAGGCCGCGGAATGCTACGCGCTGGCCGGCAACAGCGAGCGCGAGGCCGAGCTGCTGGCCCAGGCGGGCGAGCACTTCAAGGCGGGCCAGCTTTACCACCAGGACGGCCGCCACGACGAGGCGATCAAGGCGCTGCAGGAGGTCGCGCCCGACAGCGCGGAGTTCGCGGCGGCCTCGGTGCTGCTGGGTGGGATCTTCAAGCAGCGCGGGATGCTCTCCCTGGCGGTGAAGAAGCTGCGCGATGCCACCGAGCAGCGCGAGCTCTCGCGCGAGAACATCCAGGCCTTCTACGAGCTCTCCACCGCCCACGAGGAGGTCGGGGATGCGCGCGCGGCGGTCGAGATCCTGGAGAAGATCCTCGCCTTCGACTTCCACTACGCGGACGTTGCGCAGCGCCTCTCGGCGCTGCGCGAGACGATCCCCGAGCCCGCCGCTGCGGACGCTGCCTCTCCCTCACCCACCGGCGGCGACAAGTCAGGGCGCTACAAGATCATCGGCAAGCTGGGGCGCGGCGGCATGGGCATCGTCTACAAGGCCCAGGACAGCGTTCTCGATCGCATCGTGGCACTCAAGGTGCTGCCGGACGCCCTCAAGGAGAATCCCCAGGCGCTGGCCAACTTCCTGCGCGAGGCCAAGAGCGCCGCGCAGCTCAACCACCCCAACATCGTCACCGTGTACGACACCGGCGAGCAGAGCGGCGTCTGCTACATCGCGATGGAGTACGTGGACGGGAGCACGTTGAAGGAGGTCGTGAAGCGGCGCGGCAAGATCCCGCCTGCCGGGGTCGTTCACGTGCTGTTGCAGCTGTGCGAAGCGCTCGCCTACGCGCACGGCAAGAAAATCGTCCACCGCGACATCAAGACCGCCAACACGATGTGGACCCGCGACCGCCAGGCCAAGATCATGGACTTCGGCCTGGCGAAGATCGTCGAGGAGGTGCGCAACCACACGACGGCGATCGCCGGAACTCCCTACTACATGAGCCCCGAGCAGACCCTCGGCAAGAGCGTGGACTACCGCACCGACATCTACTCGCTGGGGGTGAGCATCTTCGAGCTGGCCACCGGCACGCTGCCGTTTCGCGAGGGCAACCTGCCGTACCACCACGTTCACACACCCGCCCCGGACCCGCGCGAGCTGAACGACGAGCTGCCGGAGCTGCTGGCGCGTATCATCA
>JAZFWH010000107.1:0-3547 GCA_036482635.1 Myxococcota bacterium | reverse complement strand
GCACCGGGCGCCGGCCGCTGGTGCTGTGCGGCGACGGGGGCTTCCAGATGACGGGGCCCGAGATCTCCCACGCGCCCGCGCGCGGCCTGTCGCCGCTGGTCGTGATCATCAACAACTCGGGCTGGGGCATCTTCCGGCCGGTGACCCAGCGCCAGGACCTGCTCGAGATCCCGCCCTGGCCCTACGCCGAGCTCGGCCAGGCCTGGGGCGGCGTGGGCATTCGCGCCCGGACCCGGGGCGAGTTCCGCGACGCGCTGCGCGCCGCCCACGAGGTGCACGGCTTCGCAATCGTCGAGTGCTGCGTCGCCCCCACTGACATCTCACCGATCAGCCGCCGCTACATTCGCCAGAGCGCCCGCAAGGGCCGCGCCCCGTCTCGCTAGCCGATGGTCTCCTCCCCATCGGCGGGGGCGGGGCGGCTGGCGGGCGGGAGGATCAGGGGCAGGAGAGCGCCGAGGGCCAGAGCGCCGATGCCGCCGGCGACGTAGGGGGCGTCGGGGCCGACGTGCTCGAGCAGCCAGCCGGCGGTCACGTTGGAGGCGATGCCGCCGACGCCGACGCCGATCATCGCCAGCACACCCTGGCCGGTGGAGCGCAGGCGCTCGGGGATGGCGGCCTCCACGTAGAGCGGAGCGCCGATCACCAGCCCGGCGACCACGACGCCGTGCAGGATCTGCACCAGGTAGATCCAGCGCATGTCGTCGCTGAAGCCGCACACCGCCCAGCGCAGACCGCCGGCCAGCACCCCGATCGCCAGCAGGCCCCGCGCGCCGAAGCGCGCCAGGCTGGCCCCCGACAGCGCGATCAGCGGGATCTCGACCAGCAGCATCAGGATCCACATCCGGCTCACCGAGTCGATGTTCCCGCCGAGCGAGCGGACGTAGACGGGGAAGAGCACCATCGGACCCTGGAGACAGAAGTAGGCGGCCAGCACGAACAGCAGCAGCCGCACGAAGGGGCCGTGGCGCACCAGCCTGCGCCAGTCGCCGCGCGGTGCGCGCAGCGACAGGGCGCCGCCGCGCGGCAGCGCCAGCGCGATCAGGCCGGCCAGCACGACGAACGCGCCGGTGATGGGGAACATCAACTCGAGGCCGGGCTCGGACGGGCCGCCCGGCACTGGCGAGAGACCGCGCGCCGCCTGCACCGCGTCCAACCCGGCGGGGAAGCTGACCACCAGGATCAGGAAGCCGACGGTCCCCCACACGCGCATCAAGCCGAAGCTGTGGCGGCTGCGGTCGCGCGCGACGCCCAGGGTCACCGAGACGTAGGTGGGAAGCAGCGCAGTCGAGAAGAACGCCAGGCCGGCCGTGGCGAACAGCAGCTCCCAGAAGCCGCGCGCGACGTAGAGCGCCGCGTAGCCAAAAGCGGCACCGAAGGCGAGGAAGACCAGCACGCGCGCCCGCAGCCCGCTGCGGTCGGCGAGGTTTCCCCAGAAGGGCTGGGCCGCGATGCCCACCAGCGGGAGCATCGCCGCCACGATGCCCACCTGGCTGCCGCTGAGACCCCCGTTCTCGCGCAGGTAGAGGCTGAAGTACGGGAAGAAGACCCCGAGTCCGCCCAGGCCGAACAGCCAGATCAACGAGATGGGGATCACTCGTCGCACGTCGCGATCCGTCCGCTCAAGCTATTGGGTCGCGTCCACGCGCTCGAGGATCACGTCGACGAGCTTGTCGTGCACGCCCAACGGCTGGCTGATGTGCACGCGCACGCCCGGGTGGCGGCTCAGCGCCTCCTCCACCAGGCGCGGGATGTCGCGTTTGGTGTGGCTGCCCGGGCCCAGAAAGTACGGGTGGACGACGATCTCCTCGGCGCCGGCCGCGACGCAGGCGTCGATCCCATCGGCGATCGTCGGTGCGGCGAGCTCCATGTGCGCGAAGCACACCGCCCGGTCGGTTGCGCGCTGGCGCAGCCGCTCGGCCAGCTCCTCGAGCTGGGCGTTCGCCTCTGCGCGCCGACTGCCGTGGTCGACCAGCAGGATGGCGCGCTTCACGCGGCGCCGGCCGCGCGCTCGAGCGCCTGCTCCAGGTCGGCGATCAGGTCGTCGACGTGCTCGATGCCCACCGACAGGCGCACGGTCGCCTGGCTGATCCCCTTGCGGAGCTTCTCGTCGGCGGGGAACGCCGCGTGACTCATCGACCAGGGGTAGCCGATCAGCGACTCGATGCCTCCCAGGCTCTCGGCCAGGGTGAAGATCCCGGTGGCCTGGCACAGCGCGCGCGCCGCCGGCTCGCCGCCGGCCAGCTCGATCGCGACCATGCCTCCGCAGCCCCGCATCTGGCGCTGCGCGGTCGCGTGCCCCGGGTGCTCGGGCAGTCCCGGGTAGTGGACGCGCGCGACCTCGGAGCGGCCCTTCAGGAACTCGGCGACGCGCGCCGCGTTTTCCTGGTGCTGGCGCATTCGGATGGCGAGCGTCTTGACGCCGCGCAGGGTGAGCCAGGCGTCCCAGGGTCCCGGCACACCCCCCGTCGCGTTGCGGGTAAAGTGGAGCTTCTGGGCATCGGCTTCGTCGTCGAGTGCGACCGCCCCTCCGATCACGTCGGAGTGTCCGCCGATGTACTTGGTGGTCGAGTGGACCGTGATGTGGGCGCCGAGCGCCAGGGGATTCTGCAGGTAGGGAGTGGCGAAGGTGTTGTCGACCACCAGCCGCACGCCGTGGCGGCGCGCTACCTCGGCGCAGGCTGCAATGTCCACGATGCGCAGCAGCGGATTCGTCGGGCTCTCGATCCACACCATGCGCGTGGCCTCGTTGCAGGCCTTGTCGATCTCCTCCACGCGCGTGGCATCCACGTACGTGAACTGCAACCCGTAGCGCGGCAACACCTGGGTGAACAGCCGGTAGCTGCCGCCGTAGAGGTCGTCGGCCACGACCACGTGGTCGCCGGAGTCCAGTAGCTGCATGACGCCGGCGATGGCCGCCATCCCCGACGCGTAGGCCAGCCCGAAGCGCGCGCCTTCCAGGGAGGCCAGGCACTGCTCGAGGGCCTCGCGCGTGGGGTTTCCGCTGCGCGAGTACTCGAAACCGCGGTTCGCGCCGATCGCGTCCTGGGTGAAGGTGACCGTCTGGTAGACGGGGACGATCGTGGCGCCGGTGGCCAGGTCGGGCTCCTGGCCGGCGTGGATCGCGAGCGTCTCGAACGCTTCCGATTTCCGCCCGGCGCCGGAGCGCTCGTTTTCACGGCGTTGCTTCGACACGGGGCGATCATACGCGAGGCCCGCCGGGCCTCCAAGCCGCTGAACTCCGCTCGGCCAACCTGGCGGGCGCCCGCCTCCGTTCGCCTTCGGCTCGCTGCGCGCCTTTCGGGCTTGCCGCTGAACTCCGCTCGGCGATTTGGCCCAAGCTGTCTTGCTTCGATACCTTGCGGGACGATGCCCAACGCCGGCATTCTCGTGATCGGAAACGAGATCCTCTCGGGGAAGGTCGTCGACACCAACTCTCCCTACCTGTGTCGGGAGCTCCGCGCGCTGGGCGTCGACGTCGAGCGCGTGATCACCATCCCCGACGCGGTCGAGACGATCGCGGCCGAAGTCAAGACGATGAGTCAGTCCT
>JAZFWH010000106.1:0-8042 GCA_036482635.1 Myxococcota bacterium | reverse complement strand
ACGCGTAGAGCGCGAAGCGCTCCGCACCCAGGGCATCCACCACCGCCTCCACGTCGCGCACGCGCGCGTCCAGCGAGAAGTCGGTGACGTCGCGATCCGAGAGCCCGAAGCCGCGCCCGTCGTAGCGTACGACGAGATGGTCGCGCGAGTACCAGGAGAGGAAGCCCGACTGGTCGTAGAGCGGGCTCCCGAGCCCCTCCGTCAAGTGGGACGCAAAGCCGATGACGAAGACGATGGGCGGGCCGGCGCCGCTGGTGGCGTAGGCGATGCGTACGCCGTCGCTCGTCTCGGCGAAGGCGATCTGCTGCTCGACCGAGGCTCCCAGCACGCGGGGGAGGTTCAGGACCACCCACACGAGGATCGGCGCGCGCACGAGCCAGAGCAGGCCCACCGCCAGCAGAGCCGCGGCTCCGGCCCACGCCAGACGCCGGTGGGAGCGCCGGAGTCGCTTGAGGGCTTCCGTGTCCGGTCGCCTCTTCGCGGGGCTCGGGGCGCCGGGTGTTCCCTGCACGCGGAACACCGCTACGGGACGGCCTACGTTCTTCAGCTCGTGCTCGCCGAGCGGGACGGTCTCGATGTTCTCCTGGTTGCGGATCGCGTGCTGCACCTCGTCCGAGACACAGATCCCGCCGGGCTCCGCGAGCGGACGGATGCGCGCCGCGATGTTCACCCCGTCGCCGTGCACGCTGCCTTCGCGCGACACGATCTCGCCCAGGTGGATGCCGACCCGGACGCGAAGCTCGGGCTCGTCCTGAAGCGCCGCCTGGATGGAGAGCGCGCAGTTGACCGAGTCGGTCGCGCTCGCGAAGCTCGAGAGGGTCTCGTCCCCGACATGCTGGACCCAGTCGCCGCCGTACTGCTCGACCAGCGGCCGCAGGATCGCCGCCTGCCGCTCGCGCACGCGGTGCCCCCGGACCTCGCTCTCCGCCATCAGGGCCGTGTAGCCCACGATGTCGGTGAACATGATCGCGGCCAGCCTGCGCTCGGCGGCCTCGGGACCCATGCGGAGAGTCTACCCCCGCCGAGGTTGGTGCTGGATCGCGTTCGTCCGGCGGGCGCTTCGACTGGGGCCGAAGGCCGGGGTCGAGCCGGGCCAACCCGAAGGGGCGATGGCCAAGGTGCGGGCCAGGGCGCGAGGCGGACCGGGCTCCCTCCTCGCGGACTAGCCTACCCGTCCTGAGGGCCCATCTGCGCGGGCGAGGCAGGTCAGGCTGTCGGCCCCATCAACGCGCGAGCCGAGGCCGTCAACCGCAGGATCCAGTGGCTCAAGCGGATGGCGTCCGGCTACCGAAACCGGGAGAATTTCCGCAACGCCATCTACTTCCACCTGGGAGGGCTGAATCTCTACCCGGAGACGCTACGATCGACCCACCCGAAAGCCCGAAGCGCCCCAATGGTTTGCCGCCGCAAAACCGTGGAATGGCTCCGTGGGAAGCAGCGCCTCGTCAGGCAGCGCCCTCCCTGCGCAGGGCTTCTCTCCACTCTCAATGCCGTCTTCCGGCTTGGAGTCTCCCCTGGCCGCTCGAGCGGCCTCGGCCTCGCGGTCGACCAGAGCAGCGAACTCGGGCGAAAACTTGTCCCGCGTCATCGCCCAAAGGGCACGCATGGCGGGTTGCGAAAGGACCTCTTCGCGGAGCGAGCTGCGGTATCCGAGCCATGCTCCGGTGTCGAACGTGCCGCTCTTGAACTGGAAGTAGTCGTTCTCGAAGCGGCGAAACGTACCTCGCCCGACCGCGAAGAGACGAGAGAACTCAACTGGACTGAGTTTGTCCGGCTCGACCCCAACGCGGGTCAGCTCAGCGACGGCCCCATCAGGTCGACGAAGTTGTCGCAGTAGAAGCGCTGCTGCGCGCGGGGGGAGAGCCGCCCGGCGCTGGCCTCGAAGCGCTTGAGCGGGTGGCGGCCGCCCTCCACGTGCGGGTAGTCGGACGAAAACAGGCAGACCTCCTCGCCGGCCTGCTCGACGATCCAGCCCACGTCCTCGGCGGGGTACGGCGTCACGCGGACCTGGCGGCGCACGAACTCGCTGGGCCGGAGCGAGAGCTTCTGGAGACGCTCCTCGTTCTTCGCGAAGGCGTCGTGGGCCGAGTCGAGCTGGCGCATCCAACCGGGCAGCCACGACGCGCCCTGCTCGATCACGCCGCACTTGAGGCGCGGGAAGCGGTCGAACACGCCGTCGATGATCATCGTCGCCAGGGTCTGCATGGGCGGGTATGGGATCGCCATGTAGTCGACCGAGCGGAAGTTCTCGGCGCCGCCGTGGAAGTCCTTCACGGCGGGCAGCCCGTTCACGAAGTAGTCGGGGTCGAGCAGGCGCCCGCCGCCGCCCACGTGCAACACGACGGGAACGCCGGCCTCCTGGGCCTGGGCCCAGACGGGATCGAGCCCGAGGTGGCTCGGCGAGTGGCCGCGCGGGCAGGCGGACGCGACGAGCAGCGCCTTGCAGCCCGCTTCGATGCACTCGTGTGCCATGGCGCGTGCGCGGTCGAAGTCGCGCAGCGGCACGTAGCCTGTCGCGAGCAGCCGCTTGTCGACCGAGCAGAAGTCCAGCATCGCCCGGTTGTGGGCGCGGGCGATGCCGTAGGCGTAGTCCAGGTCGTCGCCGCGCTCGGCTTGCAGGAGGCGCTTGTTCGAGAAGGTGTTGAAGACCAGCTGGCTCGAGAAGCCGAGCAGATCCAGGGCGCGCGGGCGGTCTTCCTTGAGGAACGAGCCGGTGGCCCGCCAGTTCTTGCGCAGCATGATCTCGGCCTCGTCCCGCGCCCGGTACTCCGGGTCCCGGTGGCGGCGCCGCAGCTCGTCGATGAAGGTCTCCTCGCCCGGCTTCACGGTGCTGACGTACAGCGGCTCGATGCGGTCGCGGAGGCCCGGATCGGCGTGGGAGCTAAGCCAGTCGGGCGTCTCCATCAGGTGGGAGTCCGCGTCGTGGTAGGTGCGGCCTTCCGCGTAGGGCATGGGGGAGCCCTCCTCCGATGGGTTGGCGCGTCCAGACTACGCAGCTTTGGCCCGCGGGGGCAAGGGCCGCGGGACGGCGCCCCGGCTCAGGGCAGCAGGGGAATCGGGTTCTGGGCGCGGCGGTCGCGGCGGATCTCGAAGTGGACGTGGGGCCCGCTCGCGTTGCCGCTGGTGCCGACCTCGGCGATCGCCTGGCCCTTCTCCACGAACTCGCCGCGGCGCACGTAGTTCACGCGGTTGTGGGCGTAGACCGTGGAGTAGCGCCCGGCGTGCTTGACGATCACGGCCCGGCCGTAGGCGCCCAGGCCGCGGCCGCTGTGGATCACGCGGCCCGCCTCGGCGGCCCGCACCGGGGTGCCGCTGCGGGCGGGGATGTCGATGCCGTCGTGACGGTGGCCGTTGCGCCGGCCGAAGCCCGAGCTGACGCGTCCTCGCAGCGGCCAGTCGAAGGTCAGGTTGGCCTCGCGGCGTGCCAGTGCCCGCGCGGGGGGGCGCGGCGCGCTGGCGCGCGCGCTGGCCGGGCCGGGGACGAAGGGCAGCGGCGCGCTGGGCGGGGCGCGGCGGGCGCCCGGGATCCAGAGCGGCGTCCCGATCGCCACGTCGCTGACGTCCCGGATGCGGTTCACGCGCACCACGTCGTGCACGCGCACGCCGTAGAAGCGCGAGATGCGGTAGACGGTCTCTTCCGGCCGCACGATGTGCGTCACGCCGCGGTGTCCCCCCGGCGTCGCGGCGCAGCCCACCAGGCCGGCCAGGGCGAAGGCGAGGCACAGGGGGGCGCGAGCCGCCCGCCCTACACGGCCCAACCGTGTGAACCCACGAGGTCGACGAAGCGACAGCGTCCCAGCACCTCCCGCTCGAACAGGTTGCGGCGCGTGCGCCGCACGCGGACCAGCTGCTGCTCTTCTCGGCGCCCGAAGGGGCCCACCAGAGCCCCGCCCAGGGCCAGCTGATCCAGCAGGGGGGCCGGCACCTCCGGGCCGCCGGCGGTGACGACGATCGCGTCGAAGGGAGCTTCGCTCGGCCGTCCCGTGGAGCCGTCGCCCAGGTAGACGACCACGTTGCTCACACCGAGCCGGTCGAGGGCCGTGCGGGCCCGGGCCGCCAGCCGCGGGACGCGCTCGATCGACACCACGCGCGCGGCCAGCCGCGACAGGATCGCCGTCTGGTAGCCCGAGCCGGTGCCGATCTCGAGCACGGTCTCCCGGCCGGTCAGGCCGAGGGCCTCGGTCATGGCGGCCACCACCTGGGGGGCCGAGATGGTCTGGCCGGCGCCGATCGGCAGCGCGGCATCCCGGTAGGCGTTGCCGTGCAGCACCTCGGGCACCAGGCGGTGGCGGGGAATGGTCGCGAAGGCCTCGAGCACGCGGCGGTCGCGTACCCCGGCGCGGGCGAGACGCTCGGCCATCCGCCGCCTCGGCCGCACCCACTCCGCCTCGCCCGGTGACCGGAACCGGCCCATCCCACCCCCCCGGTAGGGACCGCAGCTTAGGCTGGAACCCCGTGGAATCGCAACGTGTGGCGGAAAGGAGGGGCCGCCTCGGGAGTGCCCCTCAGCGGCCGGCGGCGCGCGCCACCGCGGCCCGCGCGGCGGGCGAGCGGGCCAGCTCGTGGATCGTGAGCGCCAGGGCGCGGGCCGCCTCGAGCAGGCCCGCCTCCCCGGCCGGCCCGGTCGTGGCGCGGGCAAACGCGCGGGTGTGGAGCTGGAGGTCGCTGCCGATCGGGAAGTTCGGGTGGATCGTGGGGGCCACGCGCGAGATGTGGGTGATGTCGCTCGAGCCGATCGACTCGTCCGGCGCGTGCGCGGTCTCGGGCAGGCCCAGGCGCTCGAGCTGGCGCCGGTACACCGCCGCGAGCTCCAGGTTGGGCCGCATCGGCGGCGAGGTGTTCTCCTCCTCGACTACTTCGAGCCGCGTGCCCGTGGCCTCGGCGGCGCCCCGCGCGCAGCTCACCACCCGCGCCGCGCTCTCCTCCAGCACCGCATCGTCGAGTGCGCGCACCCAGACGCGCGCGGCCGCGCGTTCGGGGATCACATTCGGGGCGCGGCCGCCGTCGGAGACGATGCCGTGCACGCGCACGCCGGGCGTGAGCTGCTGGCGCAGCATGCCGATGGCGACGAACAGCGCGATCACGCCGTCCAGGGCATTGATCCCCCGCTCCGGGTACGCCGCGGCGTGCGCCGCGCGCCCGTGGAAGACGAACTCGAACTTGCGGTTGCCGAGGAACAGCCGGTGGGCGCGACGCATGTCGGCGGCGTGGGCCATCATCGCTACGTCCACCCCGTCGAACACGCCGGCGGCGGCCAGCCGGCGCTTGCCGACCCCGGTCTCCTCGGCGGGCGAGCCCACCACCGAGAGGCGCAGCGCATCTTCCGGGAGCACCGCCGCGAGGGAGGCCGCCGCCAGCAGGCTGGCGGGCCC
This sequence comes from Myxococcota bacterium, assembly GCA_036482635.1. GTDB lineage: Bacteria > Myxococcota_A > UBA9160 > UBA9160 > SMWR01 > JAZFWH01. Next base: position 2,670 of record JAZFWH010000106.1, on the reverse strand, counting down.
CGACAGGTTGTGACCGCAGGCGTGGCCGATCTCGGGCAGCGCGTCCATCTCGGCCAGCAGGGCCGCCGCGAACGGCGCCCCCTCGCTGCCGCGCCGCGCCACGAAGGCCGTCTCCAGGCCGGCCACGGGGCGCTCGACCGCGAAGCCGCGCGCGTCCAGGTAGGCCACGTAGCGGGCGCTGGTCTCGCGCTCTTCGAGGGAGAGCTCCGGGTGCGCCGACATCCAGCGCGCCAGCTCCAGCGCTTCGTCCGCGCCCCGGTCGATCTCGACCAGGATCGCGGCGCGCTCCTCTTCCTCGCTGTGGCGCTCGGTGGTCTTGCTCATCGCCCGTCAGTCTCTTCGGCGCCGCCGTGGCCCGACTGGACGGCGGATCGGCGCCTGCCCGCGCCCGCTAGCGCGCCGCCAGGGGCGCGCCGCAGTCCTTGCAGTAGCTGGCGCTCGGCTCGTGGCCCTCCGCCGTGCAGGCGGGACAGCTGCGCGTCGTCACTCGGGGGCGCGTGGCGTGGATGATCTCCGCCGATACGATGCCGGTGGGCACGGCGATGATGGCGTAGCCCATGAGCATGGCCACGGCGGCCAGCATCTGCCCGCCCACGGTCTGCGGGGCGAGGTCCCCGTAGCCCACCGTCGTCATCGTCACGATCGCCCAGTACACCGAGAGCGGAATGCTCGTGAAGCCGTTCGCCTCACCTTCGATCAGGTAGACCGCCGTGCCCATGATCACGTTCAACACGAGCACCGTGCCAAGGAAGATGATCACCTTGGGCACGCTCGAGCGCAGGGCGAAGAGCAGCACGTTGCTCTCGCCCAGGAAACGGACGAGCTTGAAGACGCGGAAGATGCGCAGCAGGCGCAGGGCGCGGATCACCAGCAGAGAGTGGGAGCCGGGCAGCAGCAGGCTCAGGTAGGTCGGCACGATCGCGAGCAGGTCGACCACGCCGAAGAAGCTGCGCGCGTAGCCCCAGGGGCGCGGCACGCTGACGAGGCGCAGGGCGTACTCGACCGTGAAGAGCCCTGTGATGGCCCACTCGAGGCCGATCAACCAGGAGCCGAACTCGTCGTGCAGGGAGGCCACGCTGTCGAGCATGACCGAGACGATGCTCAGCAGGATCAGCGCGAGCAGGGCGACATCGAAGGTCTTGCCCGCCGGCGTGTCGGCTTCGAAGATGACGATGCGAAGCTGCTCGCGCCAGCGGGCGCGCGCCGTCGACTGCGCCGGGGCCGTCACGGTGGCGAGTCTACGGCCCACACGATCCGCGGTCGATCACAGCCGCTGGTCGAAGCGGAAGCCGTGTGCGGGGCGGCGTAGAGGGCTTTCTGCTACACGCGTGGCGGGCCACTGCCGGTCCCCTTTCGATGGGTAGAGGCACCGCATGTTAGTCTGCGGCGATCCGCCGAACGAAATTTGCCCCTGTTCGGAGCCGCTTTGAGGAAATTCCTCGCGCAGGCAGTGCTGAAGTCGAGCGGCTGGAAGCCGGAGGGTCGCCGGCCCGCGGCGGCCAAGTACGTGCTGATCGCCGCGCCCCACACGTCCAACTGGGACCTGCTCTACTTCCTGGCCCTGGCCGAGGTGCTCGGGGTGAGGGTGCAGTGGATGGGCAAGCACACCCTGTTCCGCTGGCCCGCGGGTCCGGTGATGCGGGCGCTGGGCGGCATCCCGATTCGCCGTCACCGCCGCGAGAACGTCGTGCAGGCCATGGCGCGTGTCTTCGACGCGCACGAGTCGCTCGCCCTCGTCGTGCCGCCGGAGGGCACGCGCGGCTACGTGCCCCACTGGAAGTCGGGCTTCTACCACATCGCGCGCGCCGCCGGCGTGCCGATCGTGATGGGCTACCTCGACTTCGCGCGCAAGCGCGGGGGCTTCGGGCCGGAGCTCATCCCCACCGGCGACCTCGCCGAGGACATGGGCGAGTTCCGCGCGTTCTACGCCGACAAGGTGGGCAAGTACCCGGAGTGCTTCGGGGCGGTGCGGCTCAAGGAAGAGATGTAGGCGCGGGCCCGGTCGCGCGCGGACCGGGATCAGTCGGGCGCGTCGACGGCGGCATCGCTGAGCCGGGCCTTCGCCGCCGCGGCGATCCCGTCCCAGAGCTGGTGGGCGAGCTGCTTGTCCAGGTTCACGAAGCAGCCGGCGAAACCGGTCTCCGTCTGGCGAGTCACCTCGACCTCCAGCTCGAGCGGGTCGGCGCCCTCGCTGAGCTGAACGCTGAGGCGCGTGCGGGATCCGGGTGCCAGGGGGCGCGAGGCCTCCGCGACCCGCACCCCGTCCGGCGAGATGTCGAACAGGTGCGCCTGCCCCCGGCCGTCGTCGACCGAGTAGTAGACCGGGCAAGGCAGCTTGAAGCGGAAGCGGGCCCGAGTGGTCTTCCCAGTGTCGGAATTCACGGCGCCGCTTGTATCGGCACTCCGCAGGGGCGGCTTTAACGGCCCACGCGCCCCCCAGAGCCTCGCGGCCTCGCCGCATGACATACTGAAAGTATTTAAACAGCAATGACTTGAACGATCTTGTTCAAGCGATCTCCACGTTGGTGACGCGGGCCTCCGCGGGCGCCGGCGGCGTGCGCCAGGCCAGCAGCGCGGGCAGCACGACCAGGTTCGTGACCACGGTCCAGGCCATGCCGATCGCGAGCAGCACGCCGAGCGTGTGCATCCCGTAGTGCGACGAGAGGCCGA
>JAZFWH010000105.1:0-3057 GCA_036482635.1 Myxococcota bacterium | reverse complement strand
GTCGCAGTCCGCAGCTCCTCTTTCACGGCCCGGAGCCCCGCCTTCAAAGACCGCAGCCCTACCTTCGCGGTCCGGGGACCTGACTTCGCCGCCCGGAGCCCTGCTTTCGTAGCCCGGAACCCCGCCTTTGTAGCCCCGAGCCCTGCTGTCGTAACTCCGAGCCCTAATTTCGCAGCTCGGAGCCCCGCTCTGGCGGCCCAGAGCCCTGCGCCCGCAGCCCCGAGCCCTGCTTTCATAGCCCGGAGCCGTGCTTGTTCGGGGTCCCAGTCCATGCGCACCTATTCGGCCGCGTGTGCCTGGCGCTTGAGGCCTGAGCAAAACCGACGGGGCCGCAGCATTCGGTTTCTGGCGCGCGAGCGGGCGCACTCACGACTAAAGCTTCTGTCGAGCGTGGCCGATAGTGTCTCGCTGGGCAGGCTCCTCGACAAAGGCAAACCCGGCGAAAGCCGGGGACGCCCCAGCAAGATTCGCCCTGCGGGACGATCCTACACCCTTGCAGCACGCCAGACGAGGCTACTGTAAGTCCAGATGCTTCGGGAGCAGATCCTAATGGTGATTGCGCCGCTACTTGTTTAAGTAGAGCTGCGTGACAGATCCCTCCGGGAGGACCCGGGGGGAGTTACTAGTTCGACGGAGCCACGCAGGGCCCGCCGGAGCAGGTGTCGATGATGGCCCCGTTGGTCTTGAGGAACTCCGACTTCTGCAGGCGGGCGTCGGGTTGGCGGCGCGGGCACTCGTGCGGATCCGCCTCGTGCTGCATCGGGCAAAAGAGCAGGTCGTCCCACTCCGGGTCGTTCGGATCGGGCCCGCGCGGCGGCTGATTGACGCTCGGCGGCGCCGGGTTGCCGCTGTCCCAGATCACCATCGCGGAGCCGTCGAAAGGGTAGGACGGGATCGCGGGGATGTCGTAGTAGGGCTCGACCTCGGGCAGAACCTTGAGCGGCGACAGGATGGGCGTCTGGATCGACGCGCCGTTGCTGCGCGCCGCCACCTCGACCGTGACCGGGGCCACCTGGTGGTCGCCGAATGCCACCTGGTACAGGATCTTCTTGGGTGGCGTATTGGCGTAGGTGTCGGACAGGGTGTGGTTCACGTGCCCGCTCGGGTCGGTCTGGTCCCACATCATCTGGGCCACCGAGAGCAGGATCGCCCGGTCGAAGCCGTTGGGGTAGGTGATCTCGAGAACCAGGTTGAAGGGATCGAAGTCGACGCTGCGTTGCAGCAGGGTGCTGTAGTTGATGCCCGGCACGCCCAGCGCGAAGCGCGTCACCTCCTGCGAGAAGGCGGCCAGTACCCCACCCAGGATACCGCCCTGGCTGTTGCCGTCGTAGTAGACGTCGTTGGGGTCGATCACGGACTCGCCACCCACCTGGAACGCCGCGTCGCTCGCGAAGCCATTCGGGTCGATCATCAGGCGCGCGAGCAGCATGAAGTTGAGCACACCCTGGTGCTGGCGGTCGATGAACTTGGGGAAGTTCGAGAAGTCCCCGATCACCGCGCTGACCGTGCCCAGATCGTCTTCTTCGAAGCCGGTCCAGCGCGTGCCGCACATGACGAAGTTGCCCTCGCTGGCCGTGTCCCTGACGTGGCCCGCACTGGTCTGCCTCTCGGAGCCGAGCAGGCCGTGGCCGTAGAGCGAGGGACGTGCCGGCACGGCCGGCGCCGCACCGCCCGTGGTGGCCGCGAAGGGGATGATGCAGCGGAAGAGCGCCGTAAAGCTGTCGCCCTCGTTCCTGGGCAGGCCCGTGTTCGGGTTCAGGCGCAGCAGCGAGCCCGGCTCACCGTTGTCGGTCAGGTAGAGCGGCGCCTCGAAGGTGCCGTCAACCCGGCGGAAGATGTCGGCGTCGAGCGGCTCGTCGATGTTGTCCACCGTGAATGCCGGCGTGCTGGTGGCCAGTATGTTGTCGAAGGTGTCGTCGCGCATATGCAGCAGCTTGCGGGACGTGCTCTCGACACTCTGGGTCGTGAAGTCCCAGGCCAGGAAGAGCTCGTTGCGGGGGATGCCCGCGGCCGCGAGCGTGGTGAAGAGCTGCTCCATGTGCGGCCGGCGCGCCTCCACGGCGACCTGGTTCGTGGGCGTCGAGTCGCGGTAGGCGGCGAAGACCGCATCGGCCGGGATCGCGGCGCCCCCGTCGTCGCGCAGGTTGCGCAAGGCGATGATGAAGCGCTTGCCGTTCGGCAGGTTCTTGCCCACCCGTATGATGATGGGCCGCTGATTGGGGTCGGACCCGCTCTGGTCGCGCTCCAGCCAGATGAGCTGCTTCTCGCCCGTGTCGGCATCGATCATGACCACCGGAGCGTTGGGATCGAGCGCGCGCGCCAGGTCGGTGATCGGCACGGCGCCGGTCTGCGTGAGGTCGAGATCCGGGACCTGCAGCAGCGCCATGGGCCCCACGCTGAAGCCGTCCAGCACGTTCCACGAGGTGGGGTCGACCGGGTCGCTCATGTGATTGGCGGGCATGGCCTCGGAGCTGAACGCCACGCGGCGCCCGCTGGGCGCGCTGGGATCGAGCGCGCTGTAGTAGTCGTTGGGGAGTGGGAACAGGCAGCGCGTGGTGTCGAGAGGGTCGCAGGGCGACGAGGCCGCGCTGCCGGCCTGCTCGCGGGCGGCGCTCACGAGCGTGGCGGCGTCCACGCCGATCAGCCCGGATAGGTCGCTGCACTTCTTGTCGAGCTTGTCCTCGGCCTTGGTTGCGGTCTGCGCCAGCAGCGTCTCGATCTTGACCAGGTCGCACGCCCCCTTGGCACAGGCGGCGTACTTCTTGAGGGATTTCGAGATGACCTTGCCCGGCTCCTTACCGGCGGTCTGCAGGCACCCCTGCTCTTGCTGGTCGGCCCCGGCCCAGATCGGCCCCGAGGGGCCGCCGAAGACCCGTGCCGCGATCACCGCGACCTCGCGCGTACAGGCGTTCTGGAGCCGCGCGAGCAGTCCGTTAACCGTCAGCGGTGCGTAGCCCGCGTCCGCGACCGCTGCGTCGTCGGCACAGCTACCCAGAACCTTCTTATCGACCGCCTCGAGCGCCTTGGCGACCTTCGCGTCGCCCGGCAGACAGCCGA
>JAZFWH010000104.1:0-27833 GCA_036482635.1 Myxococcota bacterium | reverse complement strand
CGGCCGGGACCGCAGCGCCTGCAGAAGCTATTGGCGGCGGCCGGTGTGGCCTCGCGCCGGGCCGCCGAGGAGTTCGTGCGAGCCGGCCGGGTGACGGTCAACGGGCGGCGCGCCCGGCTGGGCGATTCGGCCGACCCACAGCGCGACGTGATCGCGCTGGACGGGAAGCCGCTCGGCCGGGAGCCGCTCGCCTACTGGATGCTCCACAAGCCGCGCGGTGTGCTCACCACGGTCCGCGACTCGTTCGGGAGACCGACGGTGATGGATCTCCTGCCCCGGCGAGGACCGAGGTTGTTTCCGGTGGGGAGGCTGGACCGGGACACCGAGGGTCTGGTGTTGCTGACCAACGACGGCGAGCTCGCCCACGCGCTGCTGCACCCCTCCCACGGGATCGAGCGGGAGTACCGGGTAACGGTCCGGGGTCGCGTGTCGGCCCCGACTCTGCGGCGGCTGGAGGCCGGCGTAGAGCTGGACGACGGCGTCACCGCGCCCGCGCGGGCGGGCCGCGCGGACTTCGCAAAGAAGTCCGGCACCACCCGCTTCTCCCTGACTTTGACCGAGGGCCGCAAGCGCCAGATCCGCCGCGCGCTGCGCGCGCTGGGGCACCCGGTGGTGCGCCTGGTCCGCGTTCGCATCGGGCCGCTGCGGCTCGCCCGGGTCGCCGTGGGCAGCGCCCGGCCGCTGGCCGCGCCGGAGCGACGGGCGCTGCTGCAGGCGGGGCGCGCGGCGCGTGGCGCGGGCCGGGCCCGTGGCAGCCTCTCTCAGCCGCGCGCAGCTGCCCGCGCAAAGCGCCCGGGGCGGGGCTGAAATCGGCCCCCAGGCTGCGAAAACACTTCGCATCGGCAGGTCATATCCTTGATTTTATGTGGGTTTTCGTCCTATCTTCCAGGTCGGGAAGGGGCTCGTTCCGGAGCCCGAACGATCTTGCGCCACCGCTCCCTCAGTTTCTCGTCGCTCGCCATCACGACCCTCAGCGCGCTGGTCGCGACCTCCGCGCAGGGCGGTTTCACCGGAGTCTGTCCGGACGGCAGCATGTTCATCGTGCAGCGGCGCGAAGCGATCCCCTGCAAAGACGCGAAGCTGGTCGAGCCCGACGAGATGCCGCCCTTGCGACCCCAGTACCTGCCGCGCCCCTACGCGTGGCAGAAGTTCAACCAGCGCAACGATCCCAACAATCCGTACAACCTGATCGACGCGGGCGAGGGAGGGCTTGCGACCGAGACCGCCGCGGGGTCGCCCGGTCGCTCGCGACCGGCGCCCCAGGCGCAGCGCCCGCCGGTTTCGGCGCCGCCGAGCGCTCCCGTCGAACTGGGTTTCAGCGAGCAGGAGATCCGGGACCTGGCCTCGATCGTCGGGCTCTCGCAGCAGGTGGCGCCGGCGGAGTTCACCCGGAGCACGCGCGACGGAAGGCCGGGCCTGACCCTGCGCCTGGCACACTCCCAGGCGTTCGAGGCAGCGCTGCGCGCGACGGCCTGGCATGGGCCCGGGGACGGTCCCGTGGTGCTGTTCGCCGCCGAGGCGTCGGCCCCCGAGGCCTTCTACGCAAACCTCACCTTCGTCCAGGGGCACGTGGCGTTCCATCCCGACCCGGAGGATCCCGGCCAGCTCGGGATGCTTCGGGGTGCCCTCGGCGAGCTCGCCGCCGGCGAGGCGCTGTTGGGCTACGCGGTGCTTCCCGACCGCGTCGACCTGTCCCGTCCGCTCGACATCTACTGGAACGATCAGAGGCTCGCGACGACGCTTCGCCCCTAGCCTGCCGAAACTCCGCTCGGCTGCGCCTCGCTGCGCGCCCTTCGGGCGTGCCCGCTGAAACTCCGCTCGGCCGCGCCTCGCTGCGCGCCCTTCGGGCTTGCCTGCTGAAACTCCGCTCGGCTGGGACGGCCGACGGTCTGCTCAGCGCGGATAGGTGACGAAGATCTGCGTGAAGAAGAGCGTCCCATCGGGAGCGCGCGCCACGCCGATTCCGGTGGCGTTGAACACCGGGGCGTAGAGATTGCGCCGGTGGTCGGGTGAGGCGATCCAGGCGGAGACGATCTCGCGATTGGGCCGAGGCCGGTTGGTCCGGCCGATGTTCTCCGCCGCCAGCGTGAAGCCTTCGACGCCCGCCCCGTGAATCCGTTCCACGGGGTTCAGGCCCTCCGGATTGACGTGGTTCGCGTAGCCGCGCCGCGCCATGTCGGCGCTGTGCGCGCGGGCTACGCGGTCCAGCTCGGCCAGGCGCTGCATGGGAATCAGGTGGCGGCTTGCGCGCAGCGAGTTGACGTCGCGGTGGAGGCTGGCCTCCAACGCGGTCAGGCGTTCCGGGTCGGGCTCCGCGCCCTGTGCGCTGCGCACGCTGAACGGGGAGAGGAAGAGCGCAAGGGCGCAGCCCAGCGGGAAGGCGAAGCCCTGCGCAAGGTCGCGGGGCACGTTCAGGGGCTCGGCGCTTCTGCCGCGTTCAGCAGGTCCGGGTTCAGCAGGTCGCGCCGGGTGAGCCGGCCGGCTTCGAAGTGGGAGATCACGTCGAGCTGGCCGTCGCCGTCCGTGTCCTCCTCCTTGCGCGCGATGCGCTCCTTCGCGTCGTAGTGGAGGGTGACGTCGGGCTGGCCGTCCGCGTTGTGATCCTGCTTCTCGAGTGTCAGACGGCCGTCCACATAGAAGCCCACGCGGTCTCGGATCCCGTCGCCATTCGTATCCCGTTCGTGCCGCGTGACCTCTCCGTCCCGGTAGAAGGTCCAGGTGTCGACCGACCCGTTGTGGTCGGTGTCGGCCCGCCGCTGGATCACGCGCCCGTTGTGATAGTCGCTCCAGGAGTCGGCCGCTCCGTCCTGGTCGATGTCCTCTTCCAGCTGGTGCACCTGGCCGGTCGTGGGGTCGTAGTGGAGCGTGCGGTCCGGGCGACCGTCGAAGTCCTCGTCGAAGGCCTCGCGCGCGATCGCACCGCCTTCGCGGTAGATCCAGTGGTCGATGCGCCCGTCGCCGTTGCGGTCGACGATGCCGTCGGGCTCGCCAGTCGCCGCGTGCGGCGTGCCCTCGGGCTGGGGGGCGACTTCGGGCCCCGGCGTCGGCGCGCGGGCCGCGCCCGGTGCGGTCGCGCGCTGAAGTCCGGAGAGCTCGTGGGCGATCGAGAGCCGGCCGGGCTCGTGGCGAGAAGCGCGCGCACGGGGGGCGCTCTCCGCCGCCTCCGCACCCTGGCGGGTCGCCAGCTCGCGCCCCATCTGCTCCAGCATCGCGGTCTCGTAATCCGACGGCGGGGCGGGTGCGGGCGCCCCCTTCGGCTCGGAGCGCGGGAGCTCGGGGCCGGGCTCGGGCTCGTCGCGCAGGGCGTCGGCGACGTACTTGAAGGGAGCGGCCAGCACCGCGAAGGGCAGGACCGCGTACTTGAACCAGCTCGGGTTCTCCCGGTAGTCGATGTGTCGTTGCTCCTCGGTGCGGCTTCCGCCGATGAAGGTCACCGATCCGCCGCCGCCCGGGCTGCCGCTCGAGCTCTGGGTCCCCTGCGCTAAGGCGGGGCCGCCGCCCGCGGATTCACCGGCCGAGGTGACGCCGGCGCCCGCCGGCACGGACCCGGGTGGCCCGCCGCTCGCCCACACGGGAGGCGACTGCCCGGGGTAGATGATCGAAGCGCCCACGCCGGTATCCACCACGGGCGTGCGATCGATGTCGCGGTCGAGCCGGCCGAAGGCACAGCCGACCAGGGCCGAGGCTGCCAGGGCCGCGGCACAGGCAACGGCGCGTGAAGCGAAGAGCCGCATGGAAAATCTCTCCCCCAGAATAGGCCCCGTCCCCGGGGCGCTCCTCTCCGCCCACGGGTCGTGCAAGAACCGTGCGAGCTGGGGCGGGGCGCGGGCGTTGCGCCGGCGGACCCGCCGTGGCGGGTGCTTGGCCCTGGAGTTGCCGCCCCGCTGCACAGCGCCGTTCGCCGGCAGGAAGGGAACTCCCCTGCCGTGGATGGGAACCGCCCGATCTTTCCCGAGATCCGCGGGGAGCCGGGTGTCTCAGGGGCGGCGCGTCCCGGATGCAGGGCTGGCACCGCCGGCTGCGGCTTCGTTCGCACCGCCCCCGAGCCGAGCGATCAGCAGTGTCGCGGCCAGCCCGAGCGCGATCATTCCCGCAGCCGTTGCGAACTGAACGGCACTGGGCTCGAAGAAGCGGACGGGCCAGTCCTCCGGCTCGAAGCTCGCCGCGTTCTGCGCGGTCACTTGACGCCCCCCGATCAGGTCGCCCGGCTCGGGCGGCCGCGCCTGCTGAAAGGGCCACAGGCCCACCACCGCGCCGAGCAGCAGGCCCAGCAGCACGCCCAAGGTCGGCTTCGCGAAGCGACGCAGCAGCCACTGGAGCAGATTGCTCACGCCCACCACCCCCACCACGATGCCGAGGCCCAGGGGAATCACGACGCCCATGGCGTCGGCGACGAGCGCCCACTCGGGCGCTCCACTCAATCCCTCGCCGAGCAGGCCCCGCTTCAGCTGGTCGATCGTGCCCAGGATCGCCTCGTACTGGCCGAGCAACAGGAACAGGTAGCCGCCGCTGATGCCGGGCAGGATCATCGCCGAAGACGCGGCGACACCGGACGCGAAGACCAGCGGTGCGCTCTGTTCGGGGAGGCCGGCCGGCCCGGCCCGCAGGAACGTCATCGCGAGCATCAGCGCGAAGGCGGCGAGTCCGCCGGCGACGAGTGATGCCGAGGCCGGCCGCGCCATGCGCCAGACGATCGGCACACCGCCGAGGGTCAGCCCGATGAAGAGGCTGTACATCACCCAGCGGTGGTCCTCGACGAGACCCTTGACCGACCCCGCCAGCAGCAGGATCGCCAGTGCTGCGGTGCCCACGATCGCCGCCAGCAGCACCAGAGAGCGCGCGAAGAAGCGGAACGTCGTCACCTCGGCGATGGCGCCGATGAAGCCCGGGTAGACGCCGGCCACGAGCAGCATGGTCGCCCCGCTGATGCCGGGCACGAGGTTGGCCAGGCCCATCAGTGTGCCGCCGATCGCTCCGCGCACGGCTACGTGCAGGGTCGCAGCCCGGGCCCGTTCTTCCGTCATGCGGTCCTCCGCCGCTTCGAGAAGCGTTACTGTAGCAGTGGCCGGCCACGAGGAGCCGGGTCCCGGGGCCGTGAAGAGGTGCGTCCATGTGCGGGCGGTTCACGCTGACGTCGTCGCCGGAAGCGCTCGCCCGGCACTTCGACCTCGACGAGCTGCCGCAGCTCGCGCCCCGCTACAACGTGGCCCCCGGACAGGACGTGGCGGCGATTCGCCGTCCCGTGAGCGGTGGGCAGCGCACGCTCGAGCTGCTGCGCTGGGGGCTGGTCCCGTCCTGGGCGGTGGATCCGCGTGTGGGCCAGCGCATGATCAATGCGCGCGCCGAGACCGCCGCCGAGCGGCCCGCGTACCGGAAAGCGCTGCGCCAGCGGCGCTGCCTGGTGGCCGCCGACGGCTTCTACGAGTGGGCGGGCGGGCGCGGCGCGCGACAGCCCTATCACATCGGCTTCGCCGACGGCGGCCCCTTCGGGATCGCCGGCCTGTGGGCGCACTGGATCGGGCGCGGCGGTGAGGTGATCGAGTCCTGTACGTTGCTGACCACGCGGGCGAACGAGCGCGTCGCGCGCCTGCACGACCGCATGCCCGTGATCCTGCCGCCCGAGGACTACGCGCTGTGGCTCGATCCCAGCGTGCGCGAGGTGGAGCAGGTGCTGCCGCTCCTGCGCCCCTGCGCCGCCGAGGCGCTGGAAGTCCGCCCGGTGAGCCACCAGGTGAACGATCCCAAGCACGACGATCCCAGCTGCATCGCCCGCGTCGAGCCGCCGCTCACCCTGCTATGACGGAACGCGCGCGCGCCGCCGGTCCCGGGCGAGCTGCGCAGTCCACGGGGGGCGGCGCCGTCTGGCGAGCTCGGCTGCGGCGCGCGCTGCTCGCCGGCATCGGATTGCTCTACGCCATCTCGATTCCCTGGTACCGCACCGCCGGTGAGGACGCCGAACTGGTCTGGGGATTGCCGGACTGGGTGGCGGTCGCGCTCGGCTGCTACGTGGGCGTGGCCCTGCTCAACGCGGTCGCCTGGCTCCTGACCGAGGTGCCCGACGCTCCGACCGAAGGCAGCGGCGGCTCCCGATGAGCTTCGCCGAGCTCGGGTTGGCGGCGCTCGGCCTGTACCTGGCGGTGCTGCTCGTCATCGCCGAGCTGGCACGTCGCGCCCGGCGCAACCGCTCTCCGGCGGATCATTTCCTCGCCGGACGCGAGCTCGGCGTCTTCGTGCTGTTCCTGACGCTCTACGCCACCGCCTACAGCGGCAACTCGCTGCTGGGCTATCCGGGCGAGGCGTATCGGCGCGGCTTCTCCTGGATCATGGCCACGGGCTTCATGCTGTCGATCATCGTGGTCTTCCACGCGTTGGTGCCCCGCTTGCGCCCCCTCGCGCTGGCGCACGGCTTCGTCACGCCGGGCGACTGGGTGCGACATCGCTTCGGGCAAGAGGCGGGAGCGCAGTGGCTGCGCTTCGGCGTGGCCCTGCTGATGACGACGGCGCTGGCCAACTTCCTGTTCGCCCAGCTCAAGGCCATGGGAGAGATGGCGGAGCAGGTGACCGGGGGGATCGTTCCGTACGAGGCGGGCGTGGCCGTGCTCGCCGGCGTGATCCTCGCCTACGAGACGTTGGGGGGCATGCGCGCGGTGGCCTGGACCGACGCGGCCCAGGGCATCCTGATGATGCTCGGTCTCGGGGCGTTGCTGACCTGGCTGCTGGGCGCAGCCGGCGGGCTCGAGGCGCTGACGCTCCAGATCCTCGAAGTGCGGCCCCACGCGGCGCGAGTGCCCGAGACGCGCGAGGCGGCCAACTGGGCCAGCACGGTGCTGCTGCTGGGTCTGGCGAGCGTCATCTATCCGCAGGCGATCCAGCGCATCTACGCCGCCCGCAGCGGCCGGGCCTTGAAGCGCTCCTTGGCCCTGATGACGTTCATGCCGCTGACCACGACGCTGGTGGTCACGCTGATCGGCCTCGCCGCGATCCCACGCTTGCGCGGTCTGGACGCGGTGCAGGCGGATCGAGTGATGCCCCTGTTGCTCGAGCAGTGGGCCGCGCTGGGTCCGGCCTATGCCTACGCCGGGTTGGCCGTGTTCATCGGCGCGCTGGCCGCCATCATGTCCACCGCGGATTCGGTGCTGCTGTCGCTGGGCTCGTTGGTTGCGGAGGACCTGCTGGGGCGCCCGCGGCGCGCGGAGGGCACCGCGTCTCTGGGCAAGTGGATTGCCGCGGGAGTGATGCTGGCGATGGCGGTGCTGGCGTGGGTAGCGCGGGACGTCACGCTCTGGGGGTTGATCGAGCTCAAGATGGAGCTGTTGATCCAGTGCGTTCCGGCCTTCCTGATCGCGATCCACTGGCCGCGTCTACGCGCCTCGTCCACGCTCGTCGGCCTGCTGGTGGGCACTGCAATCGCCGTGGCGGGCGTCGCCCTGGACGTCAAGCGGGTGGGCGGCATTCACATGGGCGTGATCGGGCTCGCCGTGAACGCGGCGATCGCCACGGCCGGGTCGCTGTTCCCGCGGCGCGCTGCGGGTGCCGGCGCCCCGTAGCCGCCGCGGCGTCCCTCAGGCGCCGCCGGGCGGAGCGGGATTCAGGTACGGCCGCCCCGCGCGGTAGAGCGCGATGCGCGCGCGGATCGCCTCCGCGAGCGCGAGGTCGCCGCGCTCGGCTGCGAGCTCTTCGGCCTGGCCCGCGGTGGCGAGTGCCGCGTCGAAGCGGCCCGTCGCCGCGTAGGCGGCGGCCAGCGTGTCGAGGAGAGTGGGGTCGGCACGCGGGGTGGCGCGAGCGGTCGCCTCGGCGATGCGAAGCGCCTCCTCGGGGTCGCGGACGCTTTCGCTGGCGTCGGTGGCGAGCAGCCAGGCGAGGTTGTTGGCCGCGTGGCGCCAGCCGGGCCTGAGGCGCAGGGCTTCCCGGTAGTGGTGCGCGGTCAGCTCCGGTCGCCCGAGTCGCCGGCCGACTTCGGCCAGGCCGGCGTGCAGCTCGGCGGACTCGGTCCCCAGCGCCACGGCGCGCTGCAGCTGGGCTTCGGCCTCCGCGTGGCGGTCGGCGTGGATCAGCGCGAAGCCCAGCGCTGCGTGGGCCGGGGCGAACTGGGGATCGCGCCTGAGCGCTTCGCGGTAGCTCTCGATCGCGCCCGCGCGGTCTCCGCTGCGCTCGAGCGCGCTGCCCAGCAGGGTGTGGACCTGCGCGGCGCGCGTGCCCGTGCCCGGGCGGAGCGCGCGGCGGTAATGGTCGATGGCTTCTTCGAAGCGGCCCGCGTCGGCGAGCGCCTTGCCGTAGTTGGCGTGGCCGCGTCCGTGTCCCGGATCGATGCGCAGGCCGCGTCGATAGCTCGCCATCGCGGCGTCGAGCGCCCCCTGACCGGCGAGGGCGTCGGCCAGGCCGATGTGGGCCCCCGCCCAGCGCGGCTTCAGGCGCACCGCCGCTGCGTACTGGGCCTCGGCTTCTTCCGCGCGCCCAGCCCGTAGCAGCGCGCTGCCGAGGCCGTGGTGGGCCAGGAAGTTGCCGTCCGTGACCGCCACGGCGCGCTCGAAAAGCGCGAACGTATCGCGCCAGTGCCCGACCTGGACGCGTGCACAGCCGGCCAGCGCCAGCAGCGCGGCCACTGCCGCGGTCGTCAGGGCAATGCGTCCCGCGCGCCGCCGGCCGAGCAGGTCCCTCGCTCCCCAGGCGGCCATGATGCTGAGACCGATCAGCGGGACGTACATGTAGCGGTCGGCGCGCGCCTGCATGCCGACCTGCACGAGACCGAGCACGGGCACGAGCGTGCCCAGGTACCACAGCCAACCCACCGGGAGATAGGGTCGGGTCCGCGCTGCGGCCAGGACGAGCGCAGTCGCGCTCGCGAGTGCCAGGGCGGAGAGCGCGCTCAGCCACACGGGCGGCGCGGCGGCTGGAAGCGGATAGAACACGGCCAGACCGCTGGGCCAGAGGCTCTTGGTCAGGTAGACGACGTATGCGTCCAGGGCGTTGGGGATCCTGAGGGAGAGGGGCACGGCTTCCGGTCCGGACATCGCCCCCGTCGAGCGCTGTACGGCGAAAGTGACCACGCTGGCCGCGATGGCGAGCGCCAGCAGCGGTATTTTCTCCAGCGCCAGCTGCAGAAGACGCCGGAGGTCGGGAAGGCGCCCGGAGGCGCCGGCTGGCAGTCGGCCCAGGGGCCAGTAGTCCAGCAGCAACAGCACGAACGGCAGCGTCACCAGCATCGGCTTGGCGAGCAGTCCGAGAGCGAGACACACAGCCACCAGCAGGTAGCGCCCGGGCGATCCGGGGCGTTCGGCGTAGCGGGCGTAGGCGAGTAGCCCGAGCATCCAGAACACGCCGCTCAGGGTGTCCTTGCGCTCCGAGGCCCAGGCCACGGACTCCACGTGGAGGGGATGCAGGGCGAACACCGCGGCGACGAAGGCGCTGGGCCAGGTTTTCCCGGTCATGCGGGCGAAGGCAAAGAAGAGCAGCACTGCGCTCAGGCAGTGGAGGACGACGTTGGTGAGGTGATACCCGGCGGGGTCCGGCCCGTACAGGGAGTAGTCGGCCTGCAGCGAGATCCAGGTGAGCGGGATCCAGTTCGTCTCGTAGGGCTCGGCGAAGGCGCCCAGTACACTCTCGACGGTCAGGCCGTCGCGGAGATTCGGGTTCTCGAGGATGTAGACCGAGTCGTCATAGATCACGAACTCGTGGTCGCGCACCTCGAAGAACACGGCCCAGGTCGCCGCCACCAGGCCGAGCGCGATGAGTGCGTGGACGCGCACGCGCCGAAGGCTAGCGGGCTCGCGCAAGCGCGGCCGCACGCTGGGCGACGCGCGTTGCTCCGGCGGCGCTGCTGTGCCATGGTCTGCGTCGCCTCGGCTCCCGATCGCCCGCGACAAGTCGATCTCACGGCGAGGGGCGGGCCCTGATGAAATCCGGCTCAACGCTTCTGGCCAGCTTTCTTTGATCGGCTCTCTTCCGGCAGCGCGAATCCGCGTCCTCGCGGCCGTCGTGTGGGCGGTGGCGGCGCTCGCGTTCGCGCTCCTGCGGATTCCCTACGTTTCCGTCCCGCTGGAGAGGGACGAAGGCGAGTACGCCTACATCGCCCAGCGCTCGACCCACGGCGAGGTCCCGTACCGGGACGCGTTCGACCAGAAGCCCCCGGGCGTCTTCCTGGCGTATCGGGGGGCCTTCGCGCTGTTCGGCCAGTCGATCGAAGGGATCCACCTCTTCCTGTACGCCTGGACGGCGCTGACGGCCGGCGCGCTGTTCGCGCTGGTGCGCCGCCTGGCCGGCGGGCTGGCGGGCGCCTTCGCCGTGCTGGTGTTCTCGATCGCCAGCACGGACCCGCGGATCGGTGGCACCGCCGCCAACACCGAGGCGTTCATGCTGTTGCCGCTGGTGGGTGCGGTGTACTGCATGCTGAGGGGTCTGGAGAGCGGGAGGGCCGGTTGGTGGCTCGCCTGTGGAGCGCTCTCGGCGGGCGCCTGCTGGTTCAAGCAGGTCGCCGTGACCAACGCGGTCTTCGTCGCCGCCTTCGCCGCGGTCGAGCTCGCGAGACGGGAGGGTGCGGCGGCGCGCTCTGTGCTGCGCGTCGCCGTGTGGCTGGGGGCGGGAGCTGCCGCGTTGTCCGCTCCTCCGTTGCTTTACTTCGCCGTGCAGGGTGCATGGCAACCCTTCCTGGACGCCGTCGTCGTGCACAACCTGGCCTACACGCGCAGCTTCCCGCTCTCGGAGGGCCTCCGGGTGTTGTGGTTGCGGCTCGGCGAGCAGGCGCCGGGCTTCGCGGTGTTCTGGATGCTCGGCCTGTCCACCCTGGCGGTGCCGAGGCTCGCGCCGCTGCGGACCCGGGCGCTGCTCGGAGCGTGGCTGTTGGCAGCGCTGGTCGGGGTCTCCACCGGCCTGTATTTCCGCAACCACTACTTCGTCCAGCTGCTGCCCGCGCTCGCGGCCTGCTGCGGCGTGTCGCTGTCCGCGCTGGCGAGTCGGCTGGTGGCACGGCCGAGTGCGGTGCGCGCGTGGCTGGGCGCGGCGCTCCTGCTGGCGCTGCTGGTGGGACCGCCGGTCTGGGCCAGCCGCGCCACCCTATGGGCCGACTCGCCCGAAGCGATCTCGCGCGAGATCTACGGCCTCAATCCGTTCCCGGAATCCCTCGGGATCGCCGACTACATCCGCCGGACCAGCGGTCCGGACGACCGCGTCCTGATCGTCGGTTCCGAGCCCCAGATCCTCTTCTACGCGGAGCGGCGCAGCGCCACGCGCTACATCTTCTTCTATCCGCTGACGGGCGGCTTCGCCGACGCCCTCGAGCGCCAGCGCGAGAGCTTCGCGGAGGTGGTCGCCAGCCGGCCCCTCTACATCGTCTGGGTCAATCTGCCCACATCGCTGGGGGCCACCGAGGCGAGCGAGCCCTACCTGTTCGACGCGATTTCGGAGCTGTTGCGCGAGTATCGGGTAGAGTTCGTCGCGCGTCCCGACCGGCGGAACGCCGGCTTCGAGTTCGTCTACGGCGCCCTCGCGCGGCACCTGCTGGAGGCGGCGAAAGAGGACACCTCGTTGCCGTGGATCGTGGTATACCGGCGCGGCAGAGCGCCGATTGGGTAGGAGGGAATCCCATGGATCGCAACAGATCGCTCGCCGTCGCCGCGTGGCTCGGCATCGCACTGCTCACGTCCGGCTGCGTGGTCATCGAGGACGGCGAGGTCGGCGTCTCGAAGAGCTTCGGGGTCATCTCGGACGAGCCGGTCATGCAGGGCGTCGCCCTGCAGTTCCCGGTGGTTCGCCAGGTGGAGACGTGGAACATCAAGCTGCAGGAGCTCAAGGAGACCGCTGCCGTTCCCTCCTCCGAGGGTCTGATCGTCGGCCTCGACACCTCGCTGCTGTTCCAGGTGGAGCCGGCCAAGGCGCCGGTGATCCGCAAGACCATTGGGCGCAACTACATCGAGCTGCTGATGGTTCCCTACTTCCGCAACGCCGTGCGCGACGTTGTCAGCGGCTACCCGGTGAAGAACATCTACGGCGTGAAGGGGCGCAAGGAGATCGCCGCCAAGATCAAGGCTTTCCTGGAGGACAATTTGGGGCCGCGCGGCATCCAAGTGGTCGACGTGCTGTTGCGGGATGTGAAGCTTCCCCAGCGATTCAAGGAGAGCATCGAGTTGAAGCTGACCGCCGAACAGCGCGTCCAGCAGAAGCAGTTCGAGCTGGAGCAGGCGAAGAAGGACGCGGAGATCGAGGTCGCCCGGGCCCGGGGTGCGGCCGAGGCCCAGAAGATCGTGCGCGCGACCCTCAGCCACTCGTACCTCCACTACCTGTGGATCAAGACCCTGAACGAGAATCCCAACGTCATCTACGTCGCCACCGAGGCCAACATGCCGATCTTCAAGCGCGTCTCGGGGGGGCGGCAATAGAGCTCAGCTCGCGCGACGTCGCCGGCGCATCAGGTAGAGCGTGCGCTCGGAGTCCCGTACGTCCGCCGTCTCCTCGATCTCGAACTCGCGGCGGAAAGCGGACTCGAAACCCTCGCGCGTGTAGTCCGGGAAGACGTCCGAGCGCCCGCTGAGAAGGAGCTGGACCTTGGCGTCGCTCTTGGGTACGAACTCGATGATGAGCCACGCGCCGAGCTCGGCGAACAAGCTGGCCACGCGATCGAGTGGGACGTTGTGCGAGATGGCGAGGTGGTGGATCAGTGCGAGGGCCATGCAGGCATCGGCGCAGCGGCGCTCGAGCAGGGAGGCCCGCTCGCGGTGGGCCCAGCCCAGCGCTGGGCTCGGGCTGGCGAGGTCCAGCAGCAGCGGCAGCAGCTGCGTCGCGCGCGCCTCGCGCGCCTTCAGGTAGTTGCGCTCGACACAGGCGGGATCGACGTCGAAGGCGAGCGTCTGGATGCCGCGCTCGCTGGCCAGCCGGCTGAAGAGCCCGGTGTTGGCTCCCAGGTCCCAGAGCACAGCGGGCGCGATGCGCTCCAGGAAGCCCGAGACCAGCTCCTTTTTGTGTTCCAGGGACGTGGACGCGTAGCTGTCCCCCTCGTAGTAGTCGGCCCACTCGGTTCCCTCTGGCTTCCAGCCCAGCTTTCGCACGGCGGACTCGAGCGCGCCGATCAGGTTGGCGAGCGATGCCTTGCGGATGGTTCGAGGCCGGGCGCCGGCGCCCGGCCCCGACGCGTAGCGGCGCTGGTAGCGGGCGTGGACGCGGATGTGCAGGAGCAGGTGGAGATTCAACCAGGCGCGGCTCGGCAGCAGGGCGCGGGCCAGGTCGATCGGCACCCCGTCGATGTGAACCCGCAGCAGCTGGAGCAGGCGCACATCGCGGTAGGCCATCAGCGCCAGGGGTGCCAGGAAGTGCTGGCAGAACTGGCGGTAGGCCACCCAGGGCGTTCCCTCCTGGTACGTCTCGAAGGACAGCGTGTCGATCAGGACCGGACGACCGGCGTGGAACTGGACGTTGTAGACGCTGGCGTCCTTGAGGGTCATCCCGTGGCGCAGCGCGGTCTGCTGCGCGCGCAGCGTGGTCAGGGCCGCGTCCTGGAGCTGGCTGAAGCACCACTCGTAGGGGTACGAGATAAAGGAGACCTTCTCGGGCCGGATGGTGAGGTAGGCGTCGCCGTCGCCCGAGGCCTCGCCGGACGACTCGGTATGGGGAATCAGCAGCCGGTCGCGGACCAGCTCCTCGTAGAGGCCGGAGGACATCAGCCGGTCGTAGTGGGGGGCGTAGCCGCGGTTGATCTGCCGGTAGATCGCGCCGTCCCGTTCGAAGACGAACCCGCTCGGATCGCGGAAGGAGGCGCCGAGGGCCTCGCGGCTCATCGCTCGCTTTGCGATTCGTCGTCTTTCGGTTCGCTCGAGCCGCCAAAGAAGCGCCTGATCTTCTTCCAGTAGGCGTTCGCCACCACGGCGGCACCCGCCAGCGTCGCGAGCAGGGCCTGCAGCACGAAGCTTCCCGCCCCGGGGTCCACGTAGGCGAGCAGGGCCTGCGGCGCGCCCAGCTGCGCCGCCGAAGCGGGAGGCGCGGCGGCGCCGAGCGCCGCGGCGAGCGCGAATCCCAGAAGCAGCCAGTGGCGGTGCATCGGCCGAAATGCCCTCTTCGGGGACAGTGTGCCATCCTCGCTCGCTCGCTTCCAGCGAGGGGGTGCCGCGGCCCGCGGGGGCCGGCCGCCGCAGGACTCGCGGGCGACGATCCGCGCGCGCCGTGTCCGGCGCGTCGAGGGGGCCATGGCGGCTGACGGGACAGACGACGCGGCTGCCCGGGACGCACGCGCGCGCACGGCCGGCGGCGCGGGCGAGGGCTGGCTTCCAGCCCGGCTCGGTGTGGCGGCGGTCGCCACCGCCTTCGGCCTGCTGGCCTGGTGGAGCTGGGCCAAATGGACGGACGTCCAGATCGACTTCGGCAACGAGCTGTACGTCCCCTGGCAGCTTTCCCTGGGCAAGGTCCTCTATCGCGACATCGCGCACCGGCACGGACCCCTTTCGGCCCACCTGAACGCGCTGTGGTTCACCTGCTGCGGCGTCTCTCTGCGAACCCTCGTGTACTTCAACCTCGCCATCCTCGCGGCGATCTGCGCCATGACGTTCCGGATCTTTCGCCTCTCGTGCGGGCGCTTCACGGCGACGCTGACGTGCCTGGTCCTGCTGGGCGTGTTCGGCTTCTCGCAGTACGTGGGCATCGCGAACTACAACTACGTGACGCCGTATCACCACCAGCAGACCCACGGTCTCGCCCTGTCGCTGGCGATGATCCTCTCGCTCGTGGAGTACCTGCGCCGCCGGACGCCGCCTTGGACGGGTCTGGCCGGCGCTTGCCTGGGGCTGGTGTTCCTGACCAAGGCGGAAATCGCCGCACCCGCGGCGGCGACCGCCGGCGTCGGGCTCGCCGCGATCCTCGCCTCGGAGCCGGGAGGGACCCGGCGCCGGGTTCGGCTCGCCGCGGTCTTCGCCGGCGGCGCGCTCCTGCCGGTGGCGGCGTTCGTCGCGCTGCTGGCTCGGGAGATGCCGATCGAGGACGCGCTGCGCGGCGTGGCTGGCAACTGGATCTACCTGGGAGGCGGCCTCTTCGCCGATCGTTTCTACGCCGTGGGGGCGGGCCTCGACGACCTGGCCGGCAATGCGGGCCGCGCCGTGTGGGCGTTCGTCGGCATCGCCGGGGTGACGGGGGTCGCCGTTGCCGCCGATCGCTGGCTGCCGGCTGGCCCACGCCGCTGGCAGTGGTGCTTCGCCGTGGGCCTGTGCGTCTTCGCGCTGCTGGTGTGGCTGCCCGACCTCGTACCCTGGCGCCGGCTCGCGCGCGCCCTGCCGCTCACCAGTCTCGCAGCGGGCGCGCTGCTCAGCGGGTGGTGCTGGCGGCAGCGCCAGCGGCCCGCGTCACTGGCGCGTTGGGCACCGCTCGCACTGTGGTCGGTGTACGCGTTCGGATTGCTCGGGAAGATGATCCTGAACGCGCGCATCCATCACTACGGCTTCGTGCTGGCCATGCCCGCGACGCTGCTGCTGGTCGCCTGTCTCGTCCACGCGATTCCGGCGCGGCTCGGCTCGCGGGCGGGCGGCGGCGCCCTGGTTCGCGCGCTGGCCGTCGCCGCCACGGCGGCCGGGATCGTGTTCTTCCTGCGCTGGTCTCACGAGTTCTACCAGCGCCGGGACTTCGCGGTCGGGCAGGGCCCCGACGCGATCCTGGTCGAGGGCCCCGGTGTCGGCGCGCGGGGGGAGGTGATCTCGCGCGCGCTGGGGCGCCTCGAGCAACTCATGCCGCCCGACGCCACGCTTCTGGTGCTTCCTGAGGGAATCGGGCTCAACTACTGGCTGCGGCGGCTGAATCCCACTCCGTATAGCCTGTTTTTGCCGGCCGAGTTCGCCGCCTTCGGCGGCGACGCGAGGATGCTGGAGGCGCTGCGCGCCCGGCCGCCGGACTTCATTGCGCTGGTGCACCGCCCGCATCGCGAGTTCGGCACGGGGCCCTTCGGTGTCGATCCGCGCAACGGGCGGCGTCTGATGCAGTGGGTGAACGCGAACTACCGGCGCGTGGATCGCATCGGCGCCGAGCCCTTCCGGGATCGGGGGTTCGGTGTCGCAATCCTCCGCCGCCATGCAGCGACGCCCGCTCAACCGCCCCCGGCCCCCGACGTCTCCGACGCGTTGCGGTAGACGGCCCAGTAGAAGCCCGAAATGGCGCCGTGGTCGAAGTCAGCCGCCAGTCGGTAGGCGTTCCCCGCCGGGTCGCGGATCGTCGTCGGCGTCGCGGTCGGTCGAGCCGGATAGTGCGTGATCAGCCAGTCTGGGCCGCCGGGTGGCCGGCTTCCCCGCGCCGCGTAGACGAGGCGCTTGCCCGCGGGCAGGTGCCTCGCGTAGAAGCGCAGCACCATGCCGTTGCGGAAGTCGTGATCGCTGCCGACCACGACCCGCGTGCCCGCCGTGTGATGCGCCATGAACTCGAGCGCGTCCAGGTAGCCGCCCCGACCGAGCCTGAGGAAGGCGGCCGTGTGGTTGGCGTTGCCCAGCAGGAAGAGGGCCACGGCGGCGAGGCCCAGCCCGCGGCGCCAGCCACCCCTGCGGTAGAGGTCTGCCAGGAGGTAGCTCGCGAGCAGCAGGTAGAAGGCGATGCCGATCAGGAAGTAGCGCACGGCGACGACCTGGGGTTGCATCACCGCCAGCACCAGCAGCGGGGCGAGCACGATCGTGACGAGGTGGAGCAGCCACTCGTCGCTTCCCTCGCGCCGCAGCAGGCGCAGGGCGGGAATCAGCACCGCGACGGCGAGTGCCGTGTAGGCGAGCCCGAACCCGCGCACCACGGGCAGGCCGAAGGTGAAGCCGAACGTGCGGGCGAGCAGCTGCTGGAAGTCGGTGGGGTAGCCGCCGCCGACGCTCAGCTGGCGCAGATCGAGCCAGTACAGGGCGAGCAAGCACGCCACGGGCGCGAGGTGCAGGCGCGCCAGGGCGAGCAGGCGCGGCGCCGCCGCTCCGCGGCCACCCCAGCTGCGCCACGCGGACTGCACGAGCGCGCCGGCGTAGAAGAACAGGAAGGTGAGGTGCGATAGGAATCCGAGCACCGTGCAGATGCCGAAGAGCGGCGCGCCCCAGCGGGTCTTCCGCTCCAGCTCGCGCTCCAGCGCCCAGTACGCGGCCAGCGCGAAGAACACCGCCAGCGCGTAGCCGCGCGCCTCCGACGAGAAGTGCAGCAGGGCGAAGCAGGCGCTGAACAGCAGCGCGGTGAAGACCGCTTCCAGGCGGCCCCGCCGCCAGGCGATCCCGGTCGCCAGCCCGACGCCACCCACGCCCGCCAGGAGGGAGGGGACGCGATACGCCGGCCAGAAGGTCCGGTCCCCGAAAATGTAGACCAGGAGTGTGTTTAGGTGGTTGTTGTTCGAGTCGTGGATCGAAGTGAAGACCTCCCACGGCGACGCCAGGCCGCGAGCGGTGAAATAGGTCCAGATCTCGTCCAGCCAGAAGTCCCCGAAACAGGGGATCAGCCTCGCCACCGCGCCGGCTCCCAACGCGGTGGCGCACCACAGGGCGGCGGCCCGAGCGCTCACCGCTCGAGCTCGTGGAGGGTGACGCGCGGCACGCGCGCCGGCGCCGTGCGGTAGCGGTGGACGCGGGGGTCCTCGCGGTTCTCGAACAGCGTATCCGGGTAGCTGAGCCGGTGTGCCGCGTACTCGTGGCTGGCGAGGAACCCGCGCAAGATCTCCTTCACGCGCTCGTCCTCGTGGGTGTTGGTGCCACGGCGGATGATGATCCAATCGGGCGGGACCCCGACGTCGATCTCTTCGCCCGTGAGCCCACCGATCACCCGGAAGTCCGTGTAGAACTTGAGGGGCATGTCTCCATAGCTGATCGCCACCGTCTGGCCGCGACTGCCGTGCTCGCGGAGGAACGCCACGATTCCCTCGATCGGCCCGTCGAAGTCGTGGGTGATCTCGTAGAGGAAGTCGCGCACGGGTCCCGCCGCGACCAGCAGGGCCAGCGCCGCGTATCCCAGGACCTTCGAGACGCGCAGCAGCTCACCCAGCAGCAGACCCATCGCGACGAAGAGCGGCGGCGCGAGCGGTGCCAGGTAGCGGAAGTACACCCCCGGGCTCACCAGCGAGAGTACCGCGAGCGTCGTGGCGCCGTAGCTGGCGATGAGCCAGAGGTTGCGTCGGGTGCGTGGGGCCAGGGCGAAGACTCGCTGCCTGCGACGCAGCCGGAGCGCCGCCAGAGCGAGGGGAACGAGCAACAGCGACTCGTAGAAGAAGAACTGGAGCGCGAGGCGGACGAAGGCGCTGCCGATGCGCAGGGATTGCCGCGGGTCGAGCAGACGCTCGCCGTAGCTCTCGCCGTAGCGGATCGTGGCGAACCAGACGATCCAGGGCGCGTTGAAGAGGGCGACTCCAGCGCAGACGATCAGCACGGGACGCAGCTTGTCCCGGTCGAACAGCGCGGCGTGTACCAGCAGCGCGAGCAGCAGCGTGGCGCAGTAGACGTAGTGGGTGTGGAAGACCAGGGTCGCCGCAGCGAACAGCAGCGCGGCGGGCTTCCAGCCGCCCCGCTCGAGTCTGTCGTAGGCGTACAGGCCGAGCAGCGTGAAGAACGCGGCCATCGAGTACCAACGACCCTGCCGGGCCAGCAGGAGAAACGGCACCGAGCAGGTCAGCAGCAGCGCCGCCGCGGCTGCGGCGCTTCGATCCCTCCAGAACGAGCGCGCGGTGAAGTAGGTCAGCGCCACCGTGGCGATGCCGAACAGGGCGAAGGGCAGGCGCACGGCTGCCGCCTCCGAGCCGAACAGCAGCAGGGAGCACGCCACTGCGTAGAACGACAGCCAGGTGTGCCACTTCCAGACCCGCCCTTCGTCGTACTCGACCCCCAGCTCCTGGGAGAATGAGTTGCGGCCGTCGTGGCCCAGGGGGATTCCGTGGCTCAGGATGGTACGAGCGATGACGCCCGTCTGCGCCTCGTCCTGCCATAGGTACTGGTTGCCGAGGTTGGTGAGCAGCAGCCCGGCGGCGAGACAGGTGAGCAGGGCGACGACGACGGGCTCGAAGCCCCGGTGGCGCGACAAGCGGACCATTGAGCGCGAGTCAGCATAGCGCTCGGGGCCCCGCGCAGCGGCGATGCGGTAACGTCCGCGCGCGCCGAGCGAACGGGATCGTGCGACCACCGGACGGAGCAGCGATGAGTTTCGCGGGAGCTGCGGATCGCCGGGCCGTCCGGGTGCTCGCGCCGCTCGGGCTCTTTCTGCTGGCGGTGGCGGTTCGCGCGCTTCCCTGGCGGTCGGTCCTGACTGAACGCTTCGTGCTGCCGTTCGGGAACGATGCCTTCTACCACATGCGCAGGATCATCTACTCGGTGGTGCATTTTCCCGCGGCCCTCGAGTTCGATCCGTACGTCAGTTTCCCGGCTGGCGCAAAGCCGATCTGGACCCCCGTCTTCGACTGGATCGTGGCCTTGCTGGTCCGGCCGTTTTATCGCGCCGACGACCTGACCGACCTGGAACGCGCCGTCGTGTGGGTGCCTCCGCTGCTGGGCGGCGCGACGGTGGTCGCGCTCTACTTCATCGCCCGGGTGAACTTCGGCAACGCGGTGGCGCTGCTCTCCGGTGTGACCCTGAGTCTGCTCTCCGGGCACTTCTGGTACTCGCAGATCGGCTTCGTGGATCACCACGCAGCGGTGGCCTTCAGCTCGACGCTCCTGTTGGGCGCGAGCATGGGCCTGCTGCGGCGTCACGCGGGGCTTCCCGCCGGTTCGCGCGGAGCCTGGCTCGCCTGCCTGGCGACGGGGACCGCCTTGGCCGGGACGCTGCTGGTCTGGCCGGGCAGCCTGCTGCACGTCGGGCTGGTCGAAGTCGCCTTCCTGGTCTATCTGCTGAGCCGCCCGCAGCGCGAACAGGCCGTCGACTTCGCCCTCAGGCTGGCGGCGGTGCACGGTGTCGCGTTTCTGCTGGTCGCCCCGCTGGGCTTGAGCAGCGACTGGCCACAGTGGAGCCGGTTCACGCCGGTGGTGCTGTCGAGCTTTCAGCCCTGGCTGTTCGGAACGCTGGCCTGCTACGGCCTGGCCTGTGCTTGGCTGTGGCGCCGGCCCGTCGGCCGCACCGGCAGCTCGCGCAGCCTGTCCGGGCTCTTGTTGGGTGTCGTCCTGGTCGCCGCCAGCGCGCTCGCAATCCCCGATCTCCTGGTCGGGGTCGAGGACGCGTGGCGTTGGTTTGCCAAGCGAGAGAGCTTCCAGGCGATGGTGGCCGAATCGCGGCCCCTGATCACAGCCCGAGTCGGGGTCGGGCTCGCCTCCGCGCGACTTTCCTGGTTCGCGTTCCTGGTGCCCGCAGTCTGCGCGCTGGCGGGCTGGTCGGTGCGGCGCGATCGCCAGCGCGCCGCCGTGTTCCTGCTGCTCTGGTGGTCGCTGGGTCTGCTCGCCGTCACGCTGGTGCAGAAGCGTTTCTTCAACTCCTCGTCGGTCGCTGTGGCCCTGCTGATGGGCTGGGGGGCCGTGTGGGCCTACCGCGCGCTGCCGCCCGGCCTGCGCGCCCATCCGGCCGGTCGGGCCATCGGCTGCGCGACCCTCGCCTGCGCCCTGCTCGCGCTGCTGGCACCGATGTCGCAGACCTATCAGCTGTACGTCTCGAGTCAGCTGAGGCTGTTCGGCGACCAGAAGGTTCCGGTCTCCGTCCCTCTCATGCGCCAGGGCGTGGCCATACGCACCGCCGGGTGGCTGCGCCGCAACACGCCGCCCACCGCGGGCTGGCTCGACCCGTCCGCACGGCCCGAGTACGGCGTGCTCGCCCCCTGGCCGATGGGTCACGTGATCGGCTACGTGGCCCGCCGGCCCACGGTGGTCGATAACTTCGGCAACGACCTGGGCGAACGGAACTTCCAGCTGGCGCTTCGTTACTACGAGGGTGACGAGGCCGCGGCGCGAGAGATTCTCGATCAGCTGGGTGTGCGCTACGTCATCGCCCAGGACCGTTCGGCGTTCCTGGGCAAGGCGCCGCCCTCGGGCTCGATGTTCTACTCGCTGTACTACTGGGACGGCACCGGGTACACGCCGGGAGCGCGAGGAGGCAGCGATCCCCAGCCGGTCGAGGCGCTCGAGCAGCATCGCCTGATCTTCGAGTCGAGGCCGCTGCGGCGGGGGCCGGAGCGGCGCCCCTCTCTGTTCAAGGTCTTCGAATACGTGGCTGGCGCCCAGGTAACGGGTCGGGCCGCTCCCGGAGCGCCTGTGCGTGTCAGCCTCGAGCTGGTCACGAACCGAAAGCGTGAGATCGAATACACCACGAGCACGATCGCGGGAAGCGACGGGCGCTACCGAGTGCGCCTGCCCTACGCGAATCGCGGCGGGCCGGACGTGGTGCGCGTCGCTCCGCATTACACGTTCGAGAGCGAGGGCGCGGTGGCACAGCTGAGCGTCGACGAGGAGAGCGTGCTCGAGGCGCGCGAGCTGGCGGGTCCGGATCTGCGCGCGCACACCCGTCGCTAGCGCTGGACGTCGCGACGGACAGTTCGAGCGCCGTGACGACCTGCTATAGATAAGCCCGTGGCGCAGACCTCGTTCGATCTGCTGATCCTCGGCGGTGGCCCCGGCGGATACGTCGCAGCGATTCGGGCCAGCCAGCTGGGCATGAACACGGCGCTGGTGGAACGCGAACACCTGGGAGGAATCTGCCTCAACTGGGGCTGCATTCCGACCAAGGCACTGCTTCGCGCGTCCGAGATCCGGCACCTTCTGCACCACCTCGACGAGTACGGCTTCAGCGTCAGCGACATCCAGTTCGATCTGCAGAAGGTGGTGGCGCGTTCCAGGAAGGCCGCCGACCGCCTCGCCGCTGGCGTCGCGCACCTGATGAAGAAGAACAAGGTGACGGTCTTCGACGGACACGGTCGCCTGGCGGAGCCCGGCCGGCTGCGCGTGGCGACTGACGGCGGGGAGACCGTCGAGCTGAGCGCGCCCCACATCGTGCTCGCCACGGGCGCACGCCCCCGCACGCTCCCCGGGCTCGAGCCCGACGGGCGGCTGGTCTGGACCTACAAGGAGGCGATGGTCCCCAGTGCGATGCCGCGCTCGTTGCTGGTGGTGGGGTCGGGTGCGATCGGAATCGAGTTCGCGAGCTTCTACCGCGACATGGGGGCCGAGGTCACCGTGGTCGAGATCCTGCCCCAGATCCTGCCGGCCGAAGACGAGGAGATCGCCGCCCTGGCGCGCAAGTCGTTCGAGCGCGAGGGCATCCGCATCCACAGCGAGGCGACCGTCTCCGCGCTCGAGCCCAAGGAGGACCAGGTGGGCGTGCGGTTGGAGCTCGCGGGCGGAGAGCAGAGCCGCCTCAGCGTGGACCGCGTCATCCTGGCGGTCGGCATCGTGGGGAACGTGGAGGAGATCGGTCTCGAGGGCAGCGCGGTGCGGGTGGCGAACGGCCACATCGAGGTCAACCCGCGCTTGGAGACGGGCGAACCGGGCGTCTACGCGATCGGAGACGTGGTTGGCCCCCCCTGGCTCGCCCACAAGGCCATGCACGAGGGCGTGGCGTGCGTCGAGGGGATCGCAGGCGTGGAAGGTGTGCATCCGGTCGACCCGTTGTCGATCCCCGGCTGCACCTATTGTCGCCCGCAGGTCGCCAGCGTGGGTCTCACCGAGCGCCGCGCTGCGGAAAGGGGCCGCCAGGTGAAGGTGGGCCGCTTCCCGTTCCGTGCGAACGGAAAGGCGATGGCTCTGGGCGAGACCGAGGGCCTGATCAAGACCGTGTTCGACGCGCAGACCGGTGAGCTGCTGGGTGCGCACCTGTTCGGCGCGGAGGTGACGGAGCTCGTGCAGGGCTTCGCAATCGCGCGCACGCTGGAGACCACCGAGGCGGAGCTCGTCCGCACCGTCTTCCCCCACCCGACGCTCTCCGAAGCGATGCACGAGTCGGTGCTCGAGGCCTTCGGCCGCGCCCTGCACAGCTAGGCCTCCTCGCGGCGCCACCCACGACCGCGTCCGAAAACGGCCAGACCTGTTGCCAGGGCCCGGCGATACTCCGGCGGTGCGTCCGGCCCTTCGGGCCCGAGACGCGTGGGAGGTTGCAGCGTGGGCCAGGCTTGCATCGAGTACGCCATCGTCGACGGGCCGCTGGGCTTTCTGCTCGTCGCCGCCACCGAACGCGGTGTGTGCAACGTGCGCTTCGGACACACCGCCGCGGAGCTCGAAGCCGGGCTGCGGGCGGAGTTCCCGTTCGCGGCAGTCGAGGCGAACCCGGAGCGCCTGCGTCGCTGGGTGGCGGCGCTCGTGCGCTACCTGGAGGGGGGCTCCCAGCAGCTGGACGTGCCGCTCGACGTGCGCGGCAGCCAGTTCCAGCGCCGCGTGTGGAACGCGATCTGCGCCATCCCCTACGGCCGCACCCGCTCCTACGGCGACATCGCGGAGGCGCTGGGCCGGCCCGGCGCGGCGCGAGCCGTGGCGCGCGCCTGTGCCGCGAACCCGCTGGCCGTCGCGATCCCGTGCCATCGGGTGGTGGGGCGGCGCGGGGAGCTCCGCGGCTACCGCTGGGGAGTCGACCGCAAGCGGGCGCTGCTGGCGCGGGAGGCGGCGGTCGCGAAGGCCGACCGGGTGGGGGGAGCCGTCGCGGCCCGCTAGCGGCGCGTACCTACTCGGCGGCTGCGGCGCCGCTGCCCGCGCCGCGTGGACCGCTCGTCCACAGGTACATGGCCGCGTACCCACGCCACGGGCGCCAGGCTTCGGCGAGCTGGGCGAGCTGTCGCTCGTCGGGGAGATCGCCGCCCCGCGCAAGCGCACGGCGCAGTCCCAGGTCCGAGGCGGGGAAGGCGTCGGGCTCGCCCAGCGCGCGCAGCGCGATGTACTGGGCCGTCCACTCGCCGACGCCGGGCAGCTCGCGCAGGCTGCGCACCGTCGCGTCCAGCCCGCGCGAGGCGTCGAAGGTCAGCTCCTTGCGCGCCACGGCGGCGGCCAGCGCCGCGACCGCGTGGGCTCTCGCCCGCGTCAGCCCGATCGAGCTCAGGTCGGCGGCGGCGAGGGCCTCGGGTGTGGGGAACAGCCGCTCGAGCCCCCGGCTCGTTGGCACCGGCTCCCCGTAGGCCTCCGCCAGGCGGCCCGCGAAGCGCGTCGCTGCGGCGACGCTCACCTGCTGGCCGACGATCGCTCTGACGGCCAGCTCGAAGCTGTCCCAGGCGCCGGGGATGCGCAGACCCGGCCGCGCCGTCACCGCCGCGGCGAGCTGTGCGTTGCGACCGAGGTGCTGGGCGATCGCGCCGGGGTCGGCGCCGAGGTCGAACAGCCGGCGCAGTCGCTCGGTCACGTCGATCAGGACGGTCGGAGCGGACAGGCGAATCTTCGCGAGCAGATGGTGGCGCCCGGCGACGGGCCGGACCTCGACCTCACCCTGCGCCCCGTCGAGCGTCACGGTTCGCCGGTAGACGTCGGCTTCGACCGCCTCGACGCCCGGCGTGGCGCGCGGGCGGAGGAAGCCGATCAGGGCGTCCCAATCCAGCGGCGGTCGGTAGGGCAGGATGAGCGTCAGCTCCGCACTCTCGGCACTCGACGCCCGTCGGCGGCCGCGGCGCAGCTCGCGCGGGGTGCGCCGGTAGCTGCGCGCGATGGCGTCGTTGAAGCGGCGCAGGCTCGAGAAGCCGGACGCGAGCGCGACCTGCGTGAAGGGCAGGGCGGTCTCGTCGATCAGCTTCTTCGCGAACAGGATGCGGCGCGTCAGCGCCACGGCGAGTGGCGAGGCGCCCAGGTGCTTCGCGAACAGGCGTCGCAGGTGCCGCTCGCCGATTCCCAGCCGGGCGGCCAGAGCTTCCACGCCGCAGCGGTCGAGCGCGCCTTCGGAGATCAGCCGCAAGGCCCGCGAGACGGTGGCCGAGGTGCCGAGCCAGGCCGGGGTTCCCGGCGAGGCCTCCGGCCGGCAGCGCAGACAGGGGCGGAAGCCCGCTTCCTGCGCCGCGGCTGCGCAGGGCAGGAAGCGGCAGTTCTCGAGCCGCGGTGTGAGGGCCGGGCAGACCGGGCGGCAGTAGACGCCCGTGGAGACGACCGCCGTGAAGAAGCGCCCGTCGAAGCGCGGGTCGCGGGTGCGCAGCGCCCGGTAACAGGTCTCGGCATCCAGCTCCACGCCCCCTGTTCTAGCGCGCGGTCGCCGGGAATTCTCGCCACTTTCGGACCTGACCACCGAGGCGGGCCCTCGGGGGGGGCGCCCGCTCAGCCCGGCTCGGAAGGGGGCGGGGCCGGGTGGCGGGCGGCGAGTCGGCGAATGCGCTGCTGGCGCGCCGGATCGCTCTCCTTGGCTTCCAGCGAGGCGACGATGCGGGCCAGCCGCGGGGCGGTCGACCCGGAGCCGAGCTTCTCGCCGGCGCCCGCGTCCTCGAAGAAGTCGAGGATCGCGTCGCGCAGGGCGCCGTCTTCGATCTCGCTGTACGCGCGCCAGGGCACGGCGAGCAGCTTCGCCGCTCGCAAGGAGTCGGCGAAGTAGGTGGGCCCGCCCGGCGCGGACTCGGCGCGGTAGTTCAGCTCGAAGTAGCCGATCGCGAGGGCGTTGAGCGCGTCGTAGTTGTGGCGGTCGACTGGCCGTTGCTCGATGTCCGCGCGCAGGCTGCGCAGGTCCGGCTCGCGCGTGTCGGACGGATCCAGGACCACGGCGAAGTACGCCGTGTAGCGCTCGTGCACGTCATCGAAGACGCGGTCGCCCTGTGACACGTCCCAGTGGGAGCCGCTGTTCTGGAGGCGGTAGCGCGCGGCGGCGGGAGCGCCGCCGTCGCAGGCGAGCGCGGTGATCGCCACGGCGACGCCGAGGGTGTGGGGCGCGACGCGCATGCGGCCTCCAGGGCGGGGGTCCCGAGCTTCGATGCCCGCGGGCCCGGGTGGGATTCGCGCCTGGCACCCTACCGCAGCCGGATGCGGATGTTGCCGCCCGAAGTCCGCAGCTGCAGCCGAAGGCCGCCTCCGTTGAGCTCGCCGACCACGCGCTGGGGCTCGAGACGGCCGTGGACGGCAGCGCCCGCCTCCACTTCCACGCGCCCGCCGCTGGTCTCGGCGTCGAGATCCACGCCCTCGTCCTCCGGGAACTCCACCTGGATGCCTCCACCGGAAGTCTCGAGCGTGCCTTCCGGAGCCTCGTTGAAGCGGACCGAGATCGACCCGCCGCTGGTGCGCGCCTCGACCGGTCCGCCGACGTCGTGGATCTGGATGCCGCCCCCGCTCGTGCGGGCTTCGACCCGGCCCGAGACCTCCGAAACGCGAATGCGACCGCCTGAGGTCTCGATCCGCAGGTCGCCCTCGATCGAGTCCGCATCGACGGGTCCGCCCGAGGTGCGCACGTCCACTTCGCCCTCCACCTCGTCGATCTCGATCGAGCCGCCGCTGGTGCGGGCCTTGACCGTACCCTGGAGCCTCTGGAGGTCGATCGAACCCGCGCCGGTCTCGATGTCGACCGAGTACTCTTCGGGCACGCGCACCCGCACGCGCACGCGCGGGTCGCGCAGCACGTTCGCCAGCCAGCCGCCGGTGCCGCCGGACAGCTCGACGTCGACGCCGTCACTGGTGAGGGCGAGGTCGAGCGAGCCGGCACCCAGGCCGGTGGCCCGCGCGTCCACGCGCACTTCCTCGTCGGCGTCGCCGATCACCTCGACGGACCCCGCGCGCAGCTCGATGCGAAGCGTTCCGCCCGACGTCGCCGCCACCGTCTTCTCGAAGTCGGCGGCGCTGGCCGCCAGCGGGAGCAGGGTGGCGAGCCAAGCGGTGGTCTGAAGCGGGCGGTGCATCGGCTGTCTCCTTCCTAGCGCCGACTCACGCGGATGCTGCCGCGCGCGGTGTACAACCTGAGCAGGGGACCGCCTCCGTTGATGGGTCCCACCACGCGATCCCGCGGGTGACCGCCCGGCGGCTCGAGGCCGTTGGCCAGCTCGATCTCGCCGCCCCGCGTGACCGCGTCGAGCTCGGCTCCGGCGTGCTCGGGCATCTGCACCTCGACCGAGCCCCGCCGCGTTTCCAGCAGACCGGCCGGCTCGCCCAGGAAGCTCACGAAGACGCTGCCGCGCTCGGTCCTGGCCTCGACCGAACTCGCCGCGTCGCGAACCTCGATCCCGCCCCGGTCGGTGCGCAGCGCGAGCTCTCCATCGATGTGACTGGCCTCGATCTGGCCCGCGCCGGTGCGCACCTCCACATCGCCGGAGATCCAGCTCACCTCGATGCTTCCGGTCGACGCCTTGACCCGCACGTCGCCGAGGATCTCCGTGACCCGCACGTCCCCGTTCGCGGTGCGGAGCGAGACGGGGCCCTCGGCGGCGACCACCTCGATGGGCGCGTCGGTCGTGCGCGCGCGCACCGCGCCCCCCACGTCTTCGATGTGGATCGGTCCGGCGCTGCAGCGCAGATCCACGGAGTATTCGCGGGGGACCCAGATCCGCACGCGCACGCTCGGGCCGCCGAACATCCAGGAGAGCGCGCCGCCCACCCAGGTGTCGAAGCGCACGGTGTCGCCCTGGCGCTCGAGCCGAAAGCCCACGC
Organism: Myxococcota bacterium; assembly: GCA_036482635.1. Lineage (GTDB taxonomy): Bacteria > Myxococcota_A > UBA9160 > UBA9160 > SMWR01 > JAZFWH01. The sequence continues at coordinate 438 of JAZFWH010000104.1, read as the reverse complement.
CCCCAGCGCCCCAGCCGCTCGCCTCGGCCCGGACGCGGACCTCGTGGCGGTCGTGGGACGTGACCTCGAGGGAGCCCGGGTCCGGCCGCAGCCCGTCCCCCAGGTCCAGGTCGACTTCGAGCAGACCCCCCGGCTCCACCTCGATTCGTTCATCGAACTCGTCGGCGCGCAGCGGTGCGGGCAGCAGCAAGGCGACCCACAGCGCCAGCATTGCGACGCGCATTCACGGCCCTCCGCGCGTTCCAGCCTACTGGATCTAGCAAGGGGCGTGCCGCCCGGTGACGCCGGGAGGGCGCTCGGCGCGCCATCCCCTGCAGCTCCGGCGCTGCGGCCGCAGGCGACGCGATGCACCCCGACGCTCGTCCCGCGGCGGGATGCGCGCGCGACCCGTCCGCCCGGTCCAGCGGATCCGGTACCGTGCCCGCGTGACGCAGGGCC
>JAZFWH010000103.1:0-7319 GCA_036482635.1 Myxococcota bacterium | reverse complement strand
CCGGAGCGATGCGGAGCACGTTGCCCACCCGCATGAAGGCCAGGCCCTTGGTGAGCAGGATGACGTCGAGCGCCTGGTCCCACGGGACGTCCACCAGTCGGATCGTCACGCGTCCCTGCACCTCGTCGCCCGCAATCACGTTCAGGTCCGACACCTCGGCGATCAGGCGCAGGACGTCGGCGACCTCGACATTCTTGAAGTCGAGGGAGATGCGGCGGCCCGTGTACTCCTTGCCGTCCATCAACCCGCCTTCGCGGAGGATGTCGATCGAGGCCGGCGGCTCCAGGGACGCGGGCACGGCCTGAACCGACGTGACCGGCCCGGCCAGCGCCGACGGCGCGGGAGCCAGCATCGCGGGCACGGGCGTCAGATCGGCGGCGGTCGCCGCTCCCGGGTTGTACGGGTCGCGCGTCCCGATCTCCGTCGCGGGCATCTTGAGCACCGGCGGCAGCGCCGCGACGTCGCCGCGCGCGAACTCCATGATCAACATCGGTCCCCGACGCGAAACCTGGGGCTTGAGTCCGGCGGCGCGCTTCACCACCACGCGGGTTTCACCGTTCTCCACGTCCGGCTGTTCGAACGCCGTCACCAGCGAGACCGGCCCACCCGGTTCCGGATTGATGCGAACCGCTGCATCCGCGGCGAGCGACACACCGCCCAGGCTGAGGATCACGGTCTCCGGGTCCGGCTCGTAAACGAGGTAGTCGACGGGTCGATCCGCCAGCACGACGATGCGATCCACGTCGCCGGTCACGGCGTGCTCGACGCCGTAGACGGTGGCGCGACCGCCCGGCAAGGCGCCGGCATCCTCGTCGGCGACTTCGGCCGCCTCCAGCGGAGCCTCCGCGGCCTCGGCCTCGGGCGCCGGCAGCAGCTCGAAGGAGTCCGCCTCGGCCTCGAGGTCCGCGACCTCTTCCTCGGCCTGCCACTCGTCGGAGAGAGCCTCCGGCTCCTCCCACACGGGCGCCGGGGCACCCGCGAGGGCGGCCGTCACCGCTTCCTCGAGCTCGTCACCCGAGCCCAGCGCGATCAGCAGCCCATCCGGGGCGGGCACGATGCGCCGGCCCTGGAAGGCGTCGGACGCGTCGCCCGCATCGATCACCACGCGCACCATCTCCGTGTGCTGCCCAATCCGGATGCGCGCCGCGTGCGCAGCGTTCAACTCGATGTTCGACTCGACGAGCTCGCTCTCCAGGTCCGGTAGATCGATGACCAGTCGATCGGGGTCCTCGAGCGTAAAGCTCACCGAACTCTGCACGGTGCCGTCGGCGCGCAAGCGGATCAGCGAGCCATCGTCCAGCTCCAGGGCTTCGATCGAGGTGAGCCGACTGGCGGCCGGGGCGTCCCAGCCCGTCTCGGCCTCGGCCAACGAGGCCTCGGAGTCGAGCGCCCAGGGATCGGCCTCGCCCTGCGCCTCGAGCCACTCCTGCTCCAGAGGCTCCGAGCTCGTCAGCCCCGACAGGGCCTCGACGCGGATCACCAGGCCCTCGTCGCCGGGCATCACGTCGTACTTGGCGGGCATGGTGAGCGACACCTCGACCCGCGTCATGGAGTCGCCCGATCCGGAGTCGAACGGCAGCAGGGAGACCCGTTCGACCAGTCCGTCGTGAACGCTGATCGGTGCGGCGATGCGACCCGGTGCGACCGAGCTCAGCTCGACGATCACCCTCTCCGGGTTCGACTGCTGATAGGCCGTGAACACCGGATTGTCGACACCCAGCAGGGTCACCCAGGTCACGTCGCCCTCGCGCTCCACTCGCACGTCCGCGATCAGGTTGGAACCCTGGGACGTTGCCGACTGCATCGTCGACGGCGATGCGCACGCGAGGGTCGCCGCCGTCAGCGCTGCAACGCAGCACATGGACGACACCTTGCGGAACCGATCCGTCTTGGATCCCAGCATCGAACTCACCCCCCCTCGGTGCGACGAATCTGCAACTCGACGTTCTTCATCGTCCGTTCGCCCATGTAATCCACGTAGGTCTCCTTGACCACGACCAGGTTGTCGTCGATCCGGACGACCTTGCCTTCGTTCTTTCCGACCCTCGCGCCTTCGCCGATGATGTACGACTGGCCCGACGGATCCTGGATCAGCGCGCGGGCGTTGCCGGTGGCCCACACCACGGCGACGACAGCCAGCTGGTTCAGGTCGAATTGCTCCAACGGTCCGCGCAGGTCCTTGTCCTGGCGGTCCGGCCGCTCCCACTGGTAGGACCGGAACGGGTCGCGCTTGCCCGTGGCGTCGTACACAAAGGTGGCCACCACGACTTCCTCAGCCGCCGGGCTCGCCTCGGGCTGCGCCGGCGCCTCTGCCTTCGCAACTTCCCGCTCGCGCTGCTTGTGGCGCTTTTCCTTCCGCGCCTTTTCCCGGTTCCCGTCGCCCGAATCGGTCGAGCCCGACGAGCATCCGACGAGGGCCAGGATGGCGATCGCCACAGCCAGCGTCGTGAACCTCACGCTTCCCCCCAACGCGGATCGTGCACCGCCACGTTCCTACCTACGCGCCCCTGCCGCCATCGACGAATCGGAAGGCGGTCGCGGTTCCGCTGACCTTGAGCCTCGTTCCGTGCAGCCCTTCGTGCTCCACGCCTATTGTCAACGCGCCCATGTTCACGATTCGCGGCAGCTTGGCCATCAGGTCGAAGAAGCGCCCGATCTCGTGATACTTGCCCGACAGCTCGATCGCGATGGGCACCTCGGCGTAGAAGCCATGATTGCGCTCCTCGATGCGCTTGAAGGACTTGATCTCGACGCCCGCGGCCTTGCCGAGGTTGCTGAAGTCGGTCAGCAGCACTTCGAGCTCCTGCTTGTCCGGCAGCTGGCGCAGCGCCTTGGTCAGCTTCGCTTCGAGCTGCGCGATCTCGGTCTTGAAGGCCTCCAGGTTGCCGGCCACGGAGCGGGCCTCGTTGAGCTTTCGCTGAAGCTCCGCTTCCTTGCCCTGGAGCCGCTCGAGCTCGCTGCTCGCCCCCTGGTAGAACCACGCGTAGTACCCTCCGCCCACCACCAGCGCGATGGCCAGGGTCGCGACGAGCCGCACTGCCCGCGGCAGCTTGGCGAGCTGCTCCAGCTTTGCCTGGATGTCCGGACTGAGCTCCATCATCCCCTCCGCGAGCCTACGCCCCGCCCGGCCCGGGGTTCACCAGGGTCGCGCGAATGTCGAACTTCACGAACTTCAAGCCGTCCTTCGCCTTGCCCATTTCCGTCCCGTCGAGATCCACATGCTCGAAGTACGGGGACTCGTTCAGAGCACGGAGGAACAGCGCCACCAGCTCGTTGTCGAGGCTCTCGCCCGAGATCGTCACCCGGTTGCCGTCTGTGCGGAGGGAGCGCAGCCAGAGGCGCTCGGGCGTGCGGGCCGCCAGCTCCGCCAGCATCCGCACCGGCCCGTTGCGGGCCTTGTCGAGATTCTCGATCACGTCGATCTTCTGCTGCAGGTCGCCCTTCTTCCGCTTGAACGCCTCCACCTGCTCGAGCTCCGGCTTGAAGGCCTCGATCTCCTGCTTCATCTGCTCGACGCGTTCCCGGCTGTCCGAGATCTGATCGCTCACCCGGGCGTGCACGACGGCGATTCCGCCGAAGGTGATGAGCAGCACCAGGGCGATCTGCATCAGTTGCTGGCGCAGGTCGGCCGCGCGTCGTTCCTCGCGAACCGGGAGTAGGTTGATCTCGAGCATTACGCCGCCCTTCGCATCGCGAGGCCAACGCCCACGCCGAGCGCCGGAGCCACGTCCTCGATGAACTCCGTCTCGAACTTGTTGTTCGGCACCATCCGCGCCAGCGGGTTCAGGATCTCCACCTGCATTCCGGTCTTCTCCTGGAAGCCGCTGGCAAAGCCGCTCACCTTCGCGCCGCCGCCCGCCAGGAAGACCCGGCTGATGCGCATGTCCGCAGTGGTGGCGGCGAAGAAGTCGAGCGAGCGTCCGATCTCACTGATCAGGGTCTCGGTGACCGATTGCATCGCCTTCTCGACTTCCTGGGGCACGACCTCCTGACTGTCGTCCCAGCTCTTGCCGCCCAGCTTCACGCGTTCCGCCTCTTCGAAGCTGATCGAGAGCGTGCGCTGGATCTCCTCGGTGTACTGGTTGCCCGCGGTGGTGATGTCGCGGGTGAAAGACGGCGCGCCGTTGTGGAGAATGTTGATGTTCACCACTTGCGCCCCGATGTTGACCAGCGCCACCACCTCGTCCGGCCGCAGGTCGTAGTTGGCCTCGAAGGAGTTCTCCACGGCGAAGGAAGCCACGTCGATTACGGTGGGGATCAACCCCGCTTCGGTGATCACCTGCACGTAGTCGTCGATCAGGTCCTTCTTGGCGGCGACCAGCAGCACCTCCATCTGGCCCTCGGAGTCGGCCGAGCCGAGGATCTGGAAATCGAGGTTCACCTCGTTCACGTCGAAGGGGATGTACTGCTCGGCCTCCCAGCGAATCTGCTCCTCGAGCTCTTCATGAGTCATCACCGGCAGGCTCACCTTCTTCACGATCACCGAGTGCCCCGACACCGCGGCCGCCACGTTCTTGGTCTTGATCTTGCCCAGCTCGATGGCCTCGCGGATGGCGTCGGTGATCGCACTCGAGTTCAGGAAGGCGCCCTGCACGATCGCCTCGGGCGGCACGGGAGCCACGCCCAGATGGGAGAGGTCGAAGTCCTTGCCCTTGCCCCGAAGGTGGAGCTCGACCGCCTTCACGGACGACGACCCGACGTCGAGTCCGACGATCGATCCGGAACTTCCACCGAGGAACGGGAATCTCACGACTTGCAGTGCCTCCGACGCGAGCTACGCGTTCTTCGCGTCTTCAATGAGCGACACGGCCGCGCCCAACTCGCTCAGCTTGTGGCCGAAGACGCGGTCCTTGTCCAAGATGCGGAGTCCCAGAGCCAGCAGGATCTTTCGCTTGGTATCGAGGCGACAGGCTCGTCCAGCTTCCACGCGGTCGATCGTGAGCGTCGAGAGACCGGCTTTGCGCGCGAGCTCCGCCTTGCTCATCATGAGCGACTCGCGCAGCCGTTGAACGTTGTTGCTCGCCACGTCCTTGCCCCTCCACCGTCACCCCCGCGGACTCGCTTGTACGGAGGTGCGGGTTCGATCTTCGTGAGTATCGGAGAGCGCTTACGCGGACTTGAGGGCGCTGGTGTCACGCGCCTAGGGCCGTGGGTCGGTGCCCCCCGACGGCAAGAAACCGGCAAGTCGGGGGGCCGAAGCCGGGGAGAATCGGGGGATCCGGCCGCGGCGACTGCTCACGCCAGAGACCTGGCGGTCCGATAGATCCGGCGTTCATGTCCGACCGGATCCTGATCGTGGACGACGACGACGCGCTGCGGGAGAGCCTGCAGCTGGTGCTCGCCTCTGAGAGCTACGAGGTCGTGTGCGCCAGCGACGGAGCGGAGGCCCTGCGCCACGCCGAGGCCGCCACGGTCGACGTGGTGCTGTGCGACCTGCGCATGCCGGGCATGGACGGCCTGGAGCTGCTGCCCGAGCTGACCGCCCGGGCCCCCGGCGTCCCGATCATCCTGATGTCCGCCTACGGCACCGCCGACCTGGCCATCGAGGCGATGAAGCGGGGCGCCTACGACTACCTGGCCAAGCCGTTCCAGCCCTCCGAGGCCCTGCTGGCCATCCGCAAGGCCCAGGAGCGGGAGAGGCTGCGCCGCGCCAACCACCTGCTGCGCCGGGACGTCCAGCGCGCGGTGGGCGAGCGGCCGATCGTGGCGGCCTCCCCGGGCATGATCCAGCTGCTGGAGGTGATGGAGCGGGCGGCGGCGTTCAAGGCCACGGTGCTCATCACCGGCGAGAGCGGCACCGGCAAGGAGGTGCTGGCCCGGGCCATCCACGCCCAGTCGCCGCGCCGCCAGGCCGCCTTCGTGGCGGTCAACTGCGCGGCGATCCCCGAGACGCTGCTGGAGAGCGAGCTGTTCGGCCACGCCAAGGGCGCCTTCACCGGAGCGGACCGCGCGCGGCGCGGCCTGTTCGCCGAGGCCAGCGGCGGCACGCTCTTCCTCGACGAGATCGGCGAGCTTCCCACGCCGCTGCAGGTGAAGCTGCTGCGCGTGCTCCAGGAGGAGGAGGTGCGCGCGGTCGGCGACGCGAAGCCCCGCAAGGTGGACGTGCGGGTGATCGCGGCCACCTCCCGCGACCTGGACGCGGACGTGGCCAGCGGCGCGTTTCGCGACGACCTCTTCTACCGGCTCAACGTGGTGCGCCTGGAGGTGCCCCCGCTGCGCGAGCGGCCCAAGGACATCCCGCTGCTGTTGGACCACTTCCTGGGCCACTTCCGCAAGACCCTGGGCAAGGACGTGCGCGTCATCACCGACGACGCGCTGGACCGGCTGGTGGCCTACCGCTGGCCGGGCAACGTGCGCGAGCTGGAGAACGTGATCGAGCGCGCGCTGATCCTGGTCAACGGCGACCGCATCACCCTGCGCGAGCTGCCCCAGAACGTGGCAGCGCCGGGTGGGGAGCCCGGGGCCAAGGCGCCGGACCTGTCGCTGCGGCGGGCCCGCAAGGTCCTGGAGGCCGACATGATCCGCCAGGCGCTGGGCACCACCGGCGGCAACCGCACCCACGCGGCGCGGCTGCTGGACATCAGCCACCGCGCACTGCTCTACAAGATCAAGGAACACGGGATCCGCGACTAGCGCGCAGACCGCCGCAAGCCCGAAGGGCGCGCAGCGAGGCGCAGCCGAGCGGAGTTCAGCGGACTAGCCGCCGGCGGGCAGCTCCACCTCCGCCACGTCCACCTCGAACTCCTGCACCGTGGACGCGCCGTCCGAGTCGCGCACCGCGACCTGCACCAGGTGGGTCCCCGCCTGGCTGGCGCGCGGCCGCCACACGACCTCGCCCAGCACCGGGTCGACCGTCATGCCCTCGGGTCCCTGGACCAGCCGATAGCGCAGGTTGCGATCGCCCTCCGGGTCTCGCGCCTCGAGCGTGTAGCGGAACACTCCCGCCCTGGCCGTGCCGGGCGCCGACGTGATCAGGGGCGCCGCGTTGCCGACCTGCACGATGGGGCTGTCGATCCACCCGCTGTCGGCCTCGCCGTCGCTGGCCGTCACGCGCACCTGGATCGAGGCGCCCCGGTCGAGACCGACCGTGGTCAGCGAGGGGCCGTCCTCGTCCACGCGCTGGCCGTTGACCCGCCAGCGGTACTCGAACTCGAGGGGGTCCCCGTCCGGGTCGCGGGCGTTGGCCACGGCGGTCACGGACTCTCCGGGAGAGATGACGCCCAGGGGCTGGAGGGTCAGGCCCCGCAGCAGTGGGCGGCGGTTCCCGACCCGCGTTTCCGCCCGAAACGGCTCGCTCTCGGCGGTCCCGTCGCTGGCGG
>JAZFWH010000102.1:0-12461 GCA_036482635.1 Myxococcota bacterium | reverse complement strand
GCGCGCAGCTGGTGGGTGTAGCTGGCGTCGCCCGGCACGCGTTCGCGCGTCGTGCCGCTGCGGTCGCGTACGACCAAGCGGTGGTAGAAGTGAGGCATGACCGGGTTCAGCACGCGCAGCTCGCCCTCGTCGCCGCGCACGCGCGCGCCAATCGCCAGCAGCCGCGTCGAGCACAGCGACGCGCGGATGCGTCCGGTGCGGCCGTCTGGGAAGCGGAGCCTGGCGTCCATGTAGCGATCGACCTGGGGAGAGGAGAGGCGCGCCTCGGCACTCACCACCTCGGGCTCCGCGCCGGCCAGGAAGCGCACCAGGCTGATCGGGTAGCAACCCATGTCCATGGTGGCGCCGCCGGCCAGGTCGTGCCGGTAGCGGATGTCCCCGGGCACGAAGTAGGGAGCGCACAGCTCCGCCTCCAGATGCCGGACCGCACCGAGCCGGCCGCTGTCGACGATCGCCTTCATGCGCGCCGCGAGCGGGTGGTAGAGGTGGTGGAAGGCCTCGACCAGCACGCGCCCGGTCTCGTGGGCCGCCTGGGCCATGCGCTCCGCCTCTTCCGCGTTGGACGCCAGGGGCTTCTCGCACAGCACGTGCTTGCCAGCCTTGAGCGCCCGCAGCGTCCACTCGCAGTGGAGGGCGTTGGGGAGCGGATTGTAGACGGCGTCGATCTCCGGGTCCGAGATCAACGCGTCGTAGCTGGCGTGGACGCGGGGAATGCCGTGCCTGGCGGCGAACTTGCGGGCGCGCGCCTCGTCGCGCGCGGCCACCGCCACCACGCTCGTGCCGGCCAGCTCGCGCGCGGGCTTCACCAGCGCGCGGGGCGCGATGCGCGCCGCCCCGAGGGTGCCGATGCGCAGGGGGGGGTGCTCGCTCATCTCTGCGCCACTCTCTATCACCGATCGCGGGGCCACGGCAAGCGGGCCCCGCAGCGGGGGTAGACGGTTGACAGCCCCGCCCGGAAGGTGCGAGATGGGGCCGACTCGAACGGGGAGAGCGGCGATGGGCAGGCGCTTCGACGGCAAGGTGGTGTTGATCACGGGCGCGGCGTCTGGGATCGGCGCGGCGACGGCGCGGCGCTTCGCCGCCGAGGGCGCCCAGCTCATGCTGGGCGACGTGAACGAGGAGGGCCTCTCGGCCATCGCCAAGGAGCTGGGCGAGGGCGCGGCGGTGGCGTCCCGGCCCACGGACGTGACCGAGCTCGAGGAGGTCGAGTCGCTGACGCAGGCGGCGATCGACGCCTTCGGTCAGCTCGACGTCGTCTTCAACAACGCGGGGATCGGCGCCTACGGCCTGACGCCCGACCTGGATCCCGCCACCTGGCACCGCACGATCGACGTCGACCTGCACTCCGTCTTCTACGGCTGCCGGGCGGCGATCCCGCACCTGCGCCGGGTCGGCGGGGGATCGATCATCAACACCGCGTCGATCTCCGGCATGTTCGGCGACTACGGCCTGGCGGCCTACAACGCGGCCAAGGGAGCGGTGCTCAACTACACCCGCAGCCTGGCCATCGACCACGCGCGGGAGAACATCCGCGCCAACTCGATCTGCCCCGGTCCCGTCGCGACCGCGCTGACCGGCCCGCTGCTGGCCAACGAGAAGTTCGTCAGCGAATACCAGAAGCTGATCCCGATGGGGCGGGTGGGGCGCGCCGAAGAGGTGGCCGGCGTGGTCGCGTTCCTGGCCTCCGACGACGCCAGCTACATAAACGGCGCCGCGATCGTGGTGGACGGCGGCCTGACGGCCGCCACCGGGCAAGTCAACTTCACCCGCATCCTGCAGGGCTGAGCCGTTGCTGTCAGCCGAAGAGGTCAGCGACCAGATCGAGATCGCGCAGGTCCTGCAGCGCTACTTCCGCTCCATGGACGAGAAGGACTACGCGCTGCTCGAGACGGTCTTCACGCCCGACGCGACGCTGCACTACGACATGCAGGGCGGCGCCAAGTCGACCTACCGGGAGATGGTGCCGCGCTTCCGCGAGTTCAATCAGCACTTCTGCTTTACCCAGCACATCATGGGCCACCCGCTGATCGAGCTCGACGGCGACCGGGCGCGCTCCACGAACTCGCTGCGGGCGATCCACGTGCAGCTGACGCCGGAGGGCGAGCAGAACACCTGGGTCGTGTACGGCTTCTACCGCGACCTCCACCTGCGCACACCGGACGGCTGGCGCATCCCCGAGCGCTATTTCAAGGGCGTGCACTTCGAGGGAACGCTGCTGCCCTTCGACCGGGTGCAGCGCTTCCCCCGCCCGCCCTGGCTGTGAGGCGCGCTCAGGCCGTGCGCCGCGCGCGACCGTCGGGCGAGGCGAGCAGCAGGAGCAGCGCCGCCAGCACACAGGCGCCGCTCGCCTGGAAGACCGCCGGATAGCCCGAGCGCTCCGCCAGCAGACCCAGCCCCAGGGCGCCGCCCGAGAAGCCCACGTGGAAGGCGGCCTGGAACAGCGCCATCACCTTGCCGCGCTCGTGCTCGCCGACGCCGCTGACGGCCACCGCGTTGAAGGCCGGGTAGAACAGCCCGTGGGCGATGCCCAGCGCCGCCCCGTACAGCGGGAGACCGCCCGGGCGCAGCCCCGCCATGCCCGTCACGGCGAAGACGTAGAGCACCAGCGTCGCGAGCGACACGCGACGGTGCCCGACCCGGTCGACGAACTGGCCCAGCCCCACGCGCACCGCCACCGCGGCTGTCGTGTAGCCGATGAAGAAGCCGCGCACGTGCGTCATGCCGAGCTCGCGCGCAAAGGGCTGGTGGAAGATGAACACCGAGCCCAGCGCGACTCCCACCAGCGCGATCACGATCGACACCCGGATCTGGCCGGCGCGGCGCGCTACCTCCCACAGGCCCGCGTTGCGCTGGCCGTCGCCGTGCGGGACGTGCACGTCGCGCAAGCGCCTGGAGAGCGCTGCGCACAGCAACGCCGCGACGCCCGCCAGGGCGAACGCCAGCGGCCAGCCCGAGCGCCCGACCACCTCCTCGACGGTCGCCGGCGCCAGGGCGTTCATCGACAAGAAGGTGAGGCCGAAGATGCCGATCGCCTGGCCCATGCGCTCCGGCGGCGCCTCGTCGACGGCGAGGGCGGCGCCGGCGGCGAAGGCCATCGAGAACGCGAAGCCCTGGATCGCTCGCAACGCGTAGAGCAGCGGTCCGACTTCGTTGACGGCGGTGAAGGCAAAGGAGGCGACCGCCATCACCAGGGCGCCCGCCGTCAGGAAATCGCGGCGGCCAAAGCGGTCGACCGCGGCGCCCATCAGCGGCAGGAAGGCGATCACGGCCAGGCCGTGCACCGCCGTGACCAGTCCGATCTCGCTGGGCCGGGCCGCCAGCGCCGTGTCGAGGAACTTCGGCAGCAGGAAGTAGCTCGAGAACGCGTACCCGAAGCTGGCCTGGGCGACCAGCAGCGACGCGAAGCTGCGGGTGATCAGCGGGGTGGTCGTGGCAGCTGTCTGGGACATCGCTCGCTCCGTCCGCCGTGGATCCGATCGGAGCGAGCATCAGCTGACGGGCTGGGACCCCCTCCGGCCGGCCTGGGCGGGAGAGGGTGAACGGAAAGGCGCGCGGCTAGCGGCGCTCCCCCTCTCCCGTCCCCCTGACGAGGGACAGGCCGAGGCACTTCGTCCAGATCTCCTGCGGGAGGGTCTGGAACGCGCGCCGCGGGGTGGAGTCGCCGAGCCGATTCGCCATCTCGACGCCTTTGTAGGGGAGCGCCCTGGAGGCGTCAACCGTGCCCGCCGCCTTGCGGGTTGACCGCCACCGCGGCGGGGGAGTAAAAACGGGGCGAACCGATCCGCCCCACCCCCGAGGAGACCTCCCATGAAGTTCGGCCTCTTCTTCGTGAACGCCGGCCCCTTCTCGCAACCCGAGACCTTCGAGGCGCTGGTGCGCACCGCCGACGAGGTCGGCTTCGAGTCGCTCTGGGCGGTCGAGCACGTGGTCGTGCCGGTGGGCTACGAGTCCCGCTATCCGTACAGCAAGGACGGGCGCATGCCCGGGCCGGAGAACTCGCCGATTCCGGACCCCCTGCTGGCGCTCTCCTACGCGGCCGCCATCACCCAGCGCATCCGCCTGGCGACCGGCATCGTCATCCTGCCCCAGCGCCACCCGATCTACGTGGCGAAGCAGCTCGCCACCCTGGACGTGCTCTCCCACGGCCGCGCGATCCTGGGCATCGGCGTCGGCTGGCTCGAGGAGGAGTTCCGCGCGCTGGGCGTGCCCTTCGCCGAGCGAGTGGCGCGCACCGAAGAGTCGGTCCGGGCGATCCGCTCGCTGTGGAAGAACGAGCCCGAGCCCTTCGACGGCGACTTCTACCGCTGGGGCCCCGTCCAGTCGAACCCCAAGCCCGTGCAACAGCCCGGCGTGCCGATCGTGGTGGGCGGACACGTGGAGGGGGCGGCGCGGCGCGCCGCGCGCATCGGGGACGGCTTCTTCCCGGCCAAGGCCGACGTCCCCACCCTCACCCGCCTGCTGACGGCAATGCGCGACGAGTGCGGCAAGGTGGGGCGCGACCCGGAAGAGATCGAGCTGACCACGGTGGACCCGCAGCCCGACGCCGACAGCGTGCGCCGCTACCAGGACCTGGGCGTGTCGCGCCTGGTCGTGCTGCCGCCGGCCTTCGACCCGGAGGGTCTGCGCAGCAAGCTCCCCGAGTTCGCGGAGCGTGTGATCGCGAAAACGTAGCGGTGGACTGGGCAGGTGGCGCGGATCGTGCGGGCCAACGCGCGCTCCATCTCGTCACGGGTGGTACGCCCATTTCGAAGCGTCTCCTCGCCCGGCGCGACGCCGCACCGGCTCACGCAGCCGCCTCGGTCTCCTGCTCTTCCCAGCCCAGCTCGCGCAGCACGGCGTGCGCCTCCTCTCGCTCGGGCCGGTGGATGGCGATCGCGACGACGTCGCCCTTCTGCGGCTCGAAGCTCGCGGAGACCGGCAGCATGCGTCGCCCGCGGCGGATCGCCACGAACACCATGCGCTCGCCTGGCTTGGGCGGCTCCGCGGCCTCGCCGTCGGCGGCCGACTCGTCGCGCTCCACGCCCCGGAACACCCAGCGCTCGACGTCGATCTGGCCCTGTCGAGACCTCACGTCCCAGCGCTCCGCGTCGTGCGGTCCCTCGAACAGCACCTCGGCCTCTTCGCGCCGCACGAGCTCCGGTGCGAGTCCCGCCTCGGGGCGCTCCGCGGCCACGTAGCACTTGGGCACGCGGAACAGCTCCCGCGCCCGGTTGGCGAAGACGCTGTTCAACATCTGGTTGGGCGTGGCCCCCACCGCGGCCCCCACGGCCTCGAAGCGCGCCCGCAGCAGCGTCCGCTCCTGCAGCGCGTCGCCGAAGACCACCTGGAAGCCCCGCTCCTCGGCGCGGCGGCAGTTGTGGGGATTGGAGTCGAGGAACACCACCGGCGTCCCGCCCTCGCGAAGCTCCTCGGCCAGCACCAGGCCCAGCCCCTGGGCGCCGAGGATCGCCACGGTCTCGCGCCCGGGCAGGCGCAGGCGCAGCAGCGATGCCACGGGGCGCCCGGTGAGCCCCGCCAGCAGCACCGTGCCCGCGATGGTGAGGAAGACCAGCGCGCGCAGCGAGGCGGCTTCCGCCTGGAGGCCGCGCCGCTCCAGCGCCGCCGCCGTGATCGCGGCCACCGCGGCGGCGACGATCCCGCGCGGTGCGAGCCAGCCGATCAGCACCCGCTCGCGCAGCGAGAGCTCCGACGCGGCCGTGGAGAGCGCCACGTTGACCGGGCGCACCACCAGGACCAGTGCGCCCACCACGGCCAGGCCCTGCCAGCCCAGCGCGCGCACGTCCTCGAGGCGCACGTCGGCGGCCAGCAGCACGAACAGCAGCCCGATCAGCAGCACCGTGATCTGGTCCTTGAACTCGCGAAGGTCGCGGTCGACGCGGGTGCGCAGGTTTCCGACCACGACGCCGGCGAGCGTCACCGCGAGGAGCCCGCTGTGGGGAACGATCTGGCTACAGCCCTCGAACAGCAGCAGGACGGCGGCCAACACGAAGATGTTGGCGTGGCCCTCGGGCACGAGGCGGCGCACGCGGAGCAGCCCGGCCAGCGCGAAGCCGGCGAGGGCCCCCGCCAGCGCCCCGAAGCTGAGGGCGACGATCGGCGCCCGCGCGCCGCTCGCCAGCGCATCGGGGTCCGGCGCCATCGCCACTCCCAGCAGCAGCACCGCGAGGATCGCCCCGATCGGGTCGATCAGGACGCCCTCGGCCTCCAGCACCCTGGCCACGCGCGGGCGGAGGCGCAGGTCGTGCACCAACGGGCCGATCACGGTGGGCCCGGTGACGACGACCAGGCCCCCGAACAGCAGCGCCGGCACCCAGTCCCAGTGGAGCAGCACGCGCACGGCGACGGCGCCGCCGAGCAGGGTGACGAGTGCACCCAGCGTCACGAGCCGTCGGATCGGCTTCTGCTCCCGGCGCAGGCGGGAGATCTCCAGGTTGAGCCCGCCCTCGAACAGGATCACCGCGACGGCCAGGTCGACGATCGTGTACAGGCCTTCCCCGAGCACGCGGGGATTCACCCAGCCGAGCCCGTCGGGACCGAGGGCGGCCCCGGCCAGCAGCAGCACCACGATGCCGGGCAGGTGCAGGTGGCGGGCGGCCGACTGTGCCACCACGCCGAGCGTCAGCGCCAGCACGAGCGTCAGAGCGGGCTGACCGCCGTCCACGACGTGCGTGCCTCACATCGGCGGGTTGCCGCCGCCAGGGGTCCAGCACAGGGGAGCGGGGCCGCGGCCGAGTGCGGGGCGATGCGCCCACACCCGGCCGCGAGACCGCATCGAGCTCAAACGGCTAGCTGCCGGGCGCCTCTTCGGCGCCTTCTTCCTCGACCTCTTCCTCGATCACCACGGTCTCCTCGATCTCCTCGGAGCCCGCGGAAACCGAGGGCAGGTCGCCGGTCCGGCTCCCGTCCTGCCCACAGGCCAGGACGGCGAAGCAAGCGGCAGCCAAAGTGATTCGGAACACGTTCCGCCCTCCTCTTGGGAGCCCGGGTGTGGGTCGTCCCACCGGCGCAGTGCGGTGCAGCTCACCGCCCGGGGCCCCAGATCTCTCTCCCCATCCCACCTGACGCACGGGTTCCTACCACAGCCTCGCTCGGCGCAACAGCGGGTGGGCGCTCCCCGGGGGCAGGGGGGCGGTGACGCGGGGCGCGCGCGCGCACGCCGCCTTCAGCGACGAGCGAAGTGGAGGCTCGCCCTCGACGTGGTCGGGTCCACCTCGACCTGCGGCGCAGGCGGCAGGCGCAGGCGGCGGGCGTCGGCGCAGCGGCCGGTGCGCAGATCGAAGCGGTAGCCGTGCCAGGGGCAGCGGATCCATCCGTCTTCGAGCTCGGCGCAGTCGAGCGGTCCCAGCGCGTGGGGACACCCCGTGGCGTGGGCGACGAGCTCACCGTTCAGCGACACGATGCGGAACGCCTGGCCGTTACCCTCGACCACCACCGGGAGCCGCGCGCGGAGCTCGTCCTCCGGGCCGAGGTCGAGCGACCGACTGCGCCCTGCCACGGCGCCGCGGCGCACAAGCAGCAGCGAGCGGCGCCGCATCATCGCCTCGTCCTCGTCCCAGAGCCGCGTGTAGAGGCCCGTGTAAGCCCGGCCGAGCGCGTCGGCGCTCTCCGGCGCGACGCCCGGCACCAGGAACTCCACCTCGACGTCCGTGCGCTCGGCCGCCACGGGCTCGAGCCGGGTCCAGATCTCGGTGCCCTCGCCCGTTCCCTCCAGGGTGCGGACCCCGTAGCGGCGCAGCGCCGGCTCGAGGCGCAGCTCGATCAACGCGGAGCGCCCGCAGTCGGCCGGCTGCAGCCCCACCCGCGCGCGCCACCCCCAGTCGCCCGCCTCGGCGCACTCGATCGAGCTGAACGTACCGCGGTGGAGCCAGGGCAGGTGCTCCCAGTCGAGCACGTTCTCCCACACGCGCTCCAGCGACGCGGGCACGCCCCTTCGGTAGACCGCGACGCGTGTGAGGCCCATTCGCCGCCCCTCCGCGGCGGATCGCCGCGCCTCGATCGTACCCGCTGGCGCCGAAGATGCGAAGGCGAGAAGCGGATCGGCGCGGATCGCGCCGTCGGCGTCGTCTGGTCGAAGAAGCTGAGCGACGCGGTTGAGGCTGGGGGTTTCAGGAATCTGGCGAGATCTCCAGGCGCCGGAAGGCGACCCACAGCAGCGCGACGCCGGCCACCGCCCAGCCGAGCAGCCGCAGCGAGACCTCCAGCGGATCGGCGCGCAGCGTCAGCTGCGGGATCCAGTCGGAAACGCCCAGCGCCAGTGCGCTGGCCAGCGGCGGACCGAAGCGGTCGACCGCGCCGAGGAAGCCCGCGAGCTCGCGGCCTGCCAGCGAGAAGGCGTTGGCCGTGGCGATCACTCCGGTCAGCGCGAAGACGAGCAGCACCGTCGCCGTGCGGGCGAGGTACAGCGAGGCCAGCATCGCGAGGGAGCCGACCGCGACCATGCCGAGCGCGCACGCCAGCCCCGCGCTCGCGGCCGGCGCCAGCGCCAGCCCGCTGCGCGCGTGGACGAGGCTTGCGGTTCCGCCCAGCAGCAGCGCGCCGGTGCCGAGCGCGATGGCGAGGACTCCCACCAGGCGGGCCAGCGCGAAGCTGCCGCGTCCCACGGGGCGGGCCAGGCAGAGCGTCGCCGATCCGTCCGCCAGCGTCTGGGCCAGGTGCTCCGAAGCCAGCACGCCGGCGAGCACGACGCCCCACAGTCCCAGCACGACGAAGCTCAGCGCGCCGGTCCAGCCGGCGATGCTCGACAGGTCGGCGGCTCGCCCGTTGATCGTCACGCTGCCGCTGCCGCAGGAGGTACAGCTGTCGACGAGCAGCAGGGAGAGCAGCGAGACCACGGCGATCACCGCGACGATGCGCCTGCGCACCGCGTCCTGCACCGCCTCCGCGGCGAGCACCCCGAAGCGCCCGGGTCCGTTCATCGACGCACCAGGCGCACAAAGGCGTCCTCCAGGCTCTCGCCCGGGGCGACCACGTCGTGCAGGGCACCGCTCGCTACCACGCGGCCCTCGTGGAGGATGGCGACGCGATCGCAGGTCTTCTCGACCTCCGACAGGATGTGGGAGCTCACCAGCACGGTGCAGCCGCGCTCGCGAGCGCCGCGAATCCAGTCGCGGGCGTCGCGCACGCCGATCGGGTCGAGCCCCGAGGTCGGCTCGTCCAGCAGCAGGGTCTCGGGGGGACCCAACAACGCCTGGGCGAAGCCCACGCGTTGGCGCAGGCCCTTGGAGAGACCGGCCAGGCGGTCGCGCTCGCGGTCGGCGATGCCGGTGAGCTCCAGCACGGCGCCGACCTCGCGCTCGCGCTCGCTGCCGGTCAGACGCGCGAGCTTGGCGTGCAGTCGCAGGAACCCGCCGACCGTCATGCGCCCGGGCAGGGAGAGCCGCTCGGGCAGGTAGCCCAGGCCCTCCCGGCTGGCCGGCTCGCTGGGATCGAGGCCGCCCACGCGCACCTCGCCGGCAGTCGGCCGCACGAAGCCGAGCAGCAGCTTGAGCGCCGTGGTCTTGCCGGCGCCATTGGGACCCAGCAGTCCAAGCGACGATCCGCGCGGGATCGCCAGATCCACTCCATCGAGTGCGGTGCGCGCTCCGTATCGCTTCGTGACGCCGCTCAGTTCGAGCGCGATCATCGCCTCACGTTACCATGTGCCGCCATGGCGCAACGCTATCTGGTCACGGCGGCGCTGCCCTACTCGAACGGCCGGCTTCACGTGGGCCACGTGGCGGGTGCCTATCTCCCCGCCGACACGTATGTGCGCTTCCTGCGCGCGACCGGCGCCGACGTGCGCTTCATCTGCGGCAGCGACGACAACGGCGTCGCGTCACTCATCTCCGCTCGCAAGCAGGGACGCCCGGTCGAGGAGCTGACGGCCCAATACAACGCGCTCCAGGCTGCGGACTTCGCGGGCCTCGGCATCGAGTTCGACATCTACGGCGGAACCCACCAGCCCGAGTTCGCCGAGCTCCACGAGCGGCTCAGCCAGGCCTTCTTCAGGACGATCCACGAGAAGGGCCACCTGGTGAAGAAGACCACCAAGCAGCTCTACGACGTCGAGGCGGGGCAGTTCCTGCCGGATCGCTTCGTCGTAGGCACCTGCTATCACGACAAACAAGACGGCACGCCCTGCGGCTACGCCGAGGCGTACGGCGACCAGTGCGAGTCCTGTGGCTCGACGATCGATCCGCTGCTGCTGGGCAATCCGCGCAGCGAGATCACCGGCACTGCGCCGGAGCCGCGCGAGACGACGCACTGGTACCTCCAGCTCCAGGAGTTCGAGGCCCCGCTGCGCGAGTGGCTGGAGGCGAAGCGCGGCGCCTGGCGCGAGCTTGTGCTCAACTTCTCGCTCGGCCAGATCCGCAAGGGCCTGCCCGAGCGCGCCATGACCCGCGACGTCGACTGGGGGGTGCCCGTGCCCCTGGAGGACCCGGACGCCCGGGGCAAGGTGCTCTACGTCTGGTTCGACGCCCCGATCGGCTACGTCTCGTTCACCGCCCAGCACTGCCAACGGGTCGACGGGGATTGGAAGGCCTACGAGCGCTGGTGGAAGAGCGAAGACTGCCGGATCGTGCACTTCATCGGCGAAGACAACGTGGTGTTCCACGCGCTGATCTGGCCGGCCATGCTCATGGCGGAGGGCAGCTACCAGCAACCCTGGCAGGTGGTGGCCAACGCGTTCCTCAACATTGTGTTTCCCGGCAAGGACGAGGAGAAGATCAGCAAGAGCCGCGGCACCGCGATCTGGATCGGCGAGTACCTGAAGACCTTCGAAGCCGATCCGCTGCGCTACTACCTGACGGCGATCGCGCCCGAGACGAGCCGGACGGCGTTCCACGTCGGCGACTTCATCCAGCGCAACAACTCCGAGCTGGCCAATACGCTGGGCAACTTCGTCAACCGCGCCATGTCGTTCGCCCACCGCTACTTCGGGGGTGTGGTGCCGGAGCCCGGCGAGCCGAGCGCCGGCGACCGGGCCCACGGGGAAAGGCTGCGCGCGGCGCCGGGCGCGGTGGCCGAGCAGATCGAGCAGTTCCACTTCCGCGACGGGCTCGCGGAGATCATGGGCCTGGCTCGGGCGGCCAACAAGTACTTCGAAGAGAACGAGCCCTGGAAGACGCGCAAGACGGACCAGGCCCGCTGCGCGGCGACGATCTACCACTGCCTTCAGACCGTGCGGACGCTCGCGACCCTGATGGCTCCGTTCCTGCCCCACACGGCGGCGAAGTGCGCGGCGATGCTGCGCGTCGATCCGGCCCTGGCCTGGGTAGACGCGAACGCGGAGCTCGCCGCGGGCAGCCCGCTGGGAGAGCCGGAGATCCTGTTCCGCAAGATCGACGCGGAGAGCGTGTTCGCCGCGTAGTAGAATGGGCCAGGGAGGCATGACCATGGCGATCCAGGCCCCGGGAGCACCCAGCGCGGTCATCACGGGCGCATCCACCGGCATCGGCCGGGCCACCGCGCTCCACCTCGACGAGCGCGGCTTCCGCGTCTTCGCCGGCGTGCGCCGGCAGCAGGACGGCGAGGCGCTGCGCGAGAGCGCGTCGGAGCGGCTGAGCTACGTGATCCTCGACGTGGAGAGCGCCGCCAGCCTCGAAGTCGCGGCCAAGACCGTGGAGAGCGCCGTCGGCGAGGCCGGGCTCCAGGGAATCGTGAACAACGCAGGGATCTCGGTGCCCGCCGTCTTCGAGTTCATGGACCTGGACGAGCTGCGCCGCCAGCTCGAGGTGAACGTGGTCGGCGCGGTGGCCGCGACGAAGGCCTTCCTGCCGGCAATCCGGCGCGCGAAGGGCCGCATCGTGAACATCGGCTCGATGGGCGGCTACAACGCCGGGCCGTTCATGTCTCCCTACGCCGCCTCCAAGTTCGCGCTGGAGGCGCTGACCGACTCCCTGCGCCGGGAGCTGCGCCCGTGGGGCATGCAGGTCTCGATCGTCGAGCCGGGCAGCATCGCCACGCCCATCTGGGACAAGGGGCTCGGCTACGCGGCCGAGCTGAAGGAGCGGCTGCCCGAGCGCGGCCGCGAGCTCTACGGCGACGCCTTCGACGCCATGGAGAACTACGCCCGGAGCGCCTCGAAGCGCGGGATCGCCCCCGAGGCCGTCGCCCGGGCGGTCCACCACGCGCTGACCGCGAGCCGGCCCCGGACCCGCTACCGGGTTGGGCTCGACGCCCGCCTGATGCGCGTGCTGACCCGGATCCTGCCCGACCGGACCATGGACGCGATCGTCTCCCGGCTGATCGGCTTCTGACCCGGGCCCCACCGGCCACTGCGCGCGGCCAGCGGGCCGCGAGTACCAAGCGAGCGCAGTTGCGCCCCCGTTGCCGCCTGGCTTCCGCCGACCTTCCGTGATTTGTCTCACACTTTCAGCGCTCGGGTCACCCGACTCAACGAAGTTGCGCCCGGTGGCGCAAGGGTGACCCTCCATGGATTCGATCTACTTGTGGCCGGACAAGCCGGCGTTGTCCCTCCT
>JAZFWH010000101.1:0-2313 GCA_036482635.1 Myxococcota bacterium | reverse complement strand
CCCCGGTGACGATCACGACGCGTCCCTCGCAGATTCCGGCCATCCTCTAGCTCCTCACAGCCGTTCGACGATGGTGACGTTCGCCTGGCCGCCGCCCTCGCACATCGTCTGCAGGCCGTAGCGACCCCCGCAACGTTCGAGCTCGTTGAGCAGCGTGGTCAGCAGACGCGTGCCCGTGGCGCCGATGGGATGCCCCAGGGCGATGGCACCGCCGTTGACGTTGACCACGCTCAAGTCCGCGCCGGTCTCCTTCTGCCAGGCGAGCACGACGGAGGCGAACGCCTCGTTGATCTCGATCCGGTCGATCTCGTCCAGCTTCATGCCGGTGCGCTCGAGCGCGTAGGCCGTCGCCGGGATCGGTGCGGTCAGCATGAGGATGGGGTCCGCGCCGCGCACGCTGATGTGGTGGATCCGGGCGCGGGGCCGCAGGCCGTGCTCCTTCACCGCGCGCTCGGAGGCGATCAGTACACAGGAGGCACCGTCGGAGAGCTGGCTGGAGACGGCGGCGGTCAGCCGACCTCCCTCGCTCAGGGCCTGGAGCTTGGCCATCTTCTCGAGCGAGGTCCCCCGGCGGGGTCCTTCGTCGGTCTTCACGTCGCCGTACGGCACGATCTCCTTTTCGAAGCGCCCCTCGTCGATGGCGGTCACCGCGCGCCGGTGGCTCTCGAGGGCAAAGCGCTCCATGTCCTCCCGCGAGATGTCCCATTTCTCAGCGATCATCTCGGCGCCGCGGAACTGCGAGACCTCCTGGGTTCCGTAGCGATCGACCCAGCCCTTGGAGCCGCTGAAGGGATCCGTGAATCCCAGCGGCTCGGCCAGCGTCATCGCCGACGAGATCGGGATCAGGCTCATGTTCTGAACGCCGCCGGCCATGATCACGTCGCTGGTCCCGCTCATCACGGCCTGGGCCGCGAAGTGGACCGACTGCTGGGACGAGCCACACTGGCGATCGATGGTGACGCCGGGCACCTCGTCGGGTAGGCCCGCTGCGAGCCAGCAGGTTCGGGCGATGTCCCCGGCCTGGGGCCCGAGAGTGTCGCAACAGCCGAAGATCACGTCCTCGACGATGCGGGGGTCGATGCCGTTGCGCTCGACCAGCGCCTTCAGCACGTGGGCGCCGAGGTCCGCGGGATGCGCCTGAGAGAGGCCACCTCCCCGCTTGCCCACCGGGGTTCGCACCGCATCGACGATGAACGCTTCCGCCATTCTATTCCTCTCCATGCTGCGCGCCGGGCGTCGCGGAGAACGTCTCCCCCGGGCCGAGGCGCGCGCCGTCGGCCAGCACCACCCGGGACACGCGCTCCCGGTGGAACGCTCCGCTCCCCCAGTCCAGGGCGAGCGACCAGGCGCGGCGCATCCAGATGTGCAGGTCCTGCTCCCAGGTGTAGCCGATCGCCCCATGGACCTGAAGGGCGACGCGCGCCGCCCGCGTCGCCGCGCCGGAGGCGGCGAGCTTCGCCATCGAGACGTGCAGCGCGCGCTGGGGGCTCCCGCGCGCCACCGAGTGGGCCGCCCGGTAGACCACCGGCCGGGCGTACTCGAGCGCGACCTTCACGTCGGCGAGCTGGTGTTTGACCGCCTGGAACGAGCCGATCGGTGCGCCGAACTGCACGCGCTGGCAGGCGTAGGCCACAGCCAGGTCGAGCAGCCGCTCGGACACGCCGATCTGCTGGGCGGCACAGGCCAGCGCGCCTCGATCCAACGCGGCGTCGAGCAGCCCGCGGGCCACCGCGCCGCTCGCCACGCGCGTCTCGCGCGAGGGCTTCCAGCTCACGCTGTGGAGGCGGCGCGAGGGATCGTTGGCGGACTGGCGCGTCAGCTCGACGGCCTCCGGCGCAACCGAGTGCAGCTCGTCGCCGTGCGGCAGCAGCAGCAGATCGGCCACGTGCGCGTCGCTGACGAAGGGGTTCGCCGCGTGCCCGACCGCGACGATCGCCTCGCCCACGGCGATGCGCTTGAGCCACCGATCGCACTGTTCGCCCGGGCCGAGCTCCACGAGCAGCGGCGCGGCCACCGCCGCCGTCTCGACCAGCGGCTCGGCCAGCGCCGCCCGACCCGCCTCCTCGAAGAGCAGGACCGAGTCGATCTCGCTCATCCCCATGCCCTCGTGGTCCTCGGGAACGAGCAGGCCGGGGACGCCGAGCTCGGCGAGCTTCGCCCACAACTCCGGAGAATGTCCCGCCTGCGTCTGCCACTGGGCGCGGATCACCTCGGGCGTGCACTCGTTCGCCAGGAAGTCGCGAACCGTGGCCTGGAAGAGCAGCTGATCGTCGCTGAACGTAAAGCGCATCGCCCTACTTCCTGGGCAGGCCC
>JAZFWH010000100.1:0-4471 GCA_036482635.1 Myxococcota bacterium | reverse complement strand
AACTCCGCCTCCAGGGCGTAGACGCCCGGCTTCGCCACCGCCGGGATCTTCACGAAGGAGTCCACCAGCCAGCGGCCGGGCTGGATCTCGGACTCCACCACGTCGGTGAAGAGCCGCTTGCCCCGGTAGTGCACCCGGGTGTAGAGCTTGCCGCTCACGACTTCCGCGATCTTCGCCGGACACATGACGTACGTGTAGCGGTAGTTGACCCTGTGGCCCGGCTTGACCCGCTCCGGGGTCAGCTCCTTCTCCTCGATCTCGAAGAAGGGGAGTTTCCGCTCATCGCAGCGATACTCCTCGGCCACGCGGCCGGGGAAGGTCACCAGCCGTTTGCCCGGCTTGCGGAGTTGGAGCTCCAGGGCCGCGCAACCCATTCCGAGGGACCCGAGCACGAGAACGAGACACACGGGGGCGATCAGTGTTCGACGGACCATCCGCTGACTTCCTTCGGCTTGGGGGTTTCGGTGGGTTCCCTTCGGCGGCTCTTCGAGCCGCTACTCGAGCTTTGTGAAGGTTGGGCGGCTCGCGTGGTGACGGCGACCCGCGGCGCCGGCTTCGCGGGCTTGGGCGCCGCCGTGCGCCGGGCGCGCGGCTTCGGCGTGGACGCAGGCCGGGACGTCGCCGCGGGCCGCGGCGCCGGTGCGGCCGGGAGCGCGGTGAAGGCCGGAACGGCGATGGGCTCCACGTCGGCCTCGGCCGGGGCCTCCACGAGCAGCGGATCCTCCGCGGCGGGCGTGGACGGCGCTGCCGGGGCGGCCGCGGTCTCCGCCGCCGAGGGGGCCGGCTGCACCGTGGACTGGGCTGCGGGCGCGGTCGCCGCCCGGGTCGAGGGTTCTTTCCCGCCGGACCCGATCACGCGGATGCCGAGGACCAGTGCCAGCAGCGCGGTGGACAGCGCGGCTCCGGCCGCCAGCCGTCGCGGCTCTGGCAGGTGTGCGCGCAGCTCGACCAGGCGAGCCCGGAGAGCGGGAATCCGGCTGGCCAGCTCGCCGCCCAGCCCCGCCAGGACCTCGCGCGCTCGCTCCAGCGGGCCGGGCGGCGCGTGCATCGGCGCCGGCCCGGCGCTGTCGGTCCAGGCTTCGCTCGCGGCAGCGGGCGGCTCGGGCGACTGCGCGACCGCGGACTCCGGCTCGAAGTTCTGTTGCGGCGCGGGCGGAGCGGTGGCCGGTTGCACGCGCCGGGCCCGGGGTTCGGCGCGAGCCCGCTTCTGCGTCTTGCGCCTCGCCTTGCGTCCCCCTCCCAGGCTGTAGCGGCCCGCCCGTGTGGTGGGCGTCTGCTCCGCAGGGGTCGGGTCCGCGGGATGCTCGAGTCTCACCACGAAGCGGTGCTGGCACTTGCTGCAGCGGACCAGCAGGCCTTCCGGGGGCACTTTGGCATCGGCGACCCGGTACTGCGTCGAGCAGTGCTCACAGGTGAGGAGCAACGTCCGGACCTCCTAGGGACGGGTCCCAGCGGTTCCACGCGCGCGCGGCTCCCGGGCAATCTGGGCGTCCCCGCAGTCGTTTCGGAGGCCGACCGGGGGCGCTTGAGGAGTGCGCTTCGGCTCCAGCTCCGCCGAGCCCAGGCGGTCCTCGCGGCCGCGCCGGCGATGCTCGGGCGTCAGCGTTTCCAGGCGATTGGCGCGGAGTGCGAGGAATCGGTCGATGCCGAGAGGCGGATCAGAGCGGGGTCCGTGAGAAGGCGTCGGGGTAGCGAACCCATCCCCGGCGGCCCTCCAACACGCCGGGCTGCAGCTCGATGACCTGGAACGCGGAGTCGAAGGCCTCGCTCGCGTAGCGAAGACCGCGTGGCGCGGCGAGTGCGAAGCCGAAGCGCCCGTAGTAGGCGGGGCTTCCCACCAGAAAGACGGCACTCCAGCCGAGTGCCGAGCAACGGCCGAGGCCGCTGCGCACGAGCGCCGCACCCACGCCCCGGCCCTGGTTGGCGGGCTGGACGGCCAGCGGGGCGAGACCGGCGCAGGGTGGGGCTCGGTGGGCGGGCTCGATCCAGACGGGGGAGAAGAAGACGTGCCCGACGGGTCGACCCTCCAGCTCGGCCACGAGCGAGAGCTGCGGGCAGGCGGAGTCGCGCAGCGCGCAGACCAGCTCGGCTTCGTCGGGCCGACCGAACGCCGCCTCCTGAATCGCGAACACGGCGTCTCGGTCCGCGGGCAACTCGGTGCGAACGCGGATCAAGGCGGCGCAGCTCCTCGATGCGCGGGCCGCTGCGGCCGGGACAGCCACTGCGCCCCCACCCGACCTGCGACCTCCACGCCCACGGCGTTCGCGAGAACGAGATAGACTGCGCGAGCGAGCAGGGCGCCGCCGACGGACTCCGGGCGGTTGAAACGGAGGAGACGGATGCTTCGCTGGGTCATGAAGCTGGCCTCGACGCGGGCGGGCGGCTGGTTCTTCATCACGGTCGCACCGCCGATCGACCGCGCGCTGCTGCGTCTCTCCAAGGGGCGCATCAGCACGGGCGGTGTGGCGCCGATCCTGCTGCTCACCACCACGGGGGCGAAGAGCGGTCAGCCGCGTTCGACGCCGCTGCTGTACCTCAAGGACGGGGAGCGCTTCGCGTTGATCGCCTCCAAGGGGGGAAACCCGCGCCACCCCGCCTGGTACCACAACCTGCGCGCCAAGCCCGAGGCGACGCTGCTGGTCGGGGGTCGCGAGCTGCACTGCAAGGCCCACGAGGCGGAAGGCGAGGAACGCGCCCGACTCTGGAAGCAGGCCAGCGAGTACAACCCCGGCTACGACACGTACCAGCGGCGCGCCTCGAATCGGCGCATCCCGGTGATGGTGCTGACGCCCTCGGACGCCGGCTCACGCGTGTAGCGGCCGCCCCGCGCTCGCGCCGGCCGCGGCTTCACTCTTCGCGCCCGTCAGATCCAGCGCTTCGAGCACTTCCTCGGCCAGGTAGAGCATCTGGCGGTGGACGAGGGAGCCGGGTGCGTTGTGGAGGATGGAGAGGTTGGTGGCTTCCGGGTTCGTGTGGAGCGATTCGATCTTCGGGCTGCGCGACAGGAAGGTCCGGAACATCGGGTACCCCTGCCGCCGGATCTCCTCGACCAGCAGGGCGAGCACGTCCTTGTTGCCCCCGTTCGCGTAGCGCACGCGCAGGTCCACCAGAGAGAGCAGGATCCGCACCCGGTCGCGGGGTCGGCGCCAGCCCTCCATCAGCTCGTAGACGCGCGCGGCCTCGATCACCGAGGCGCGGTCCTTCACCACCACGATCGCGAGGTCGCTGGCCGACAGGGCGTTACGGGTCAAGATCTCGAGATCGCTTTTGGTATCGACGATGACCAGCCCCTGCCAGCCGGTGTGGTGAAGCACTTGCTCGAGGTGCTCGTGGCTCCAGATCTCGCGCTTGAGCTCGGCCACGCTCGGGTCGGTGGGGACGTAGTGCACACCGTACTGTCCGAGCCGGGATGCCGAGCTGAAGCTGCCCGAGCGCATCCCGGCGCACACGCTCTCGGCGCCGCCGTTGGGACCCAGCGAGAACATGCGGTCGATCGTGGGCTGCTCGTCGAATCCCACCACCAGGATCGGCAGGTCCTCGCGTAGACCGCGCAGGTAGACGGCGA
The DNA here is from genome assembly GCA_036482635.1 of Myxococcota bacterium. Classification (GTDB taxonomy): domain Bacteria; phylum Myxococcota_A; class UBA9160; order UBA9160; family SMWR01; genus JAZFWH01. The sequence continues at coordinate 906 of JAZFWH010000100.1, read as the reverse complement.
GGTTGGTGGCGACGGTGGTCTTGCCGACGCCGCCCTTGTTGCTCACCACGGCCAGCACCCGGTACGGGCGCTCGCCGGCGGCGCGGTCGATCCGCTCCCAGGCGAAGTGGTTGCGCCCGCGGTTGCCCTCCGCCTCGCCGACTGACTTCAAAAACCGACTCACTCGCTTCTCCGGGCGACCGGGCCGCGGCGACGGCACCCCCGGCGGGGCGACGTTCGAGCGGCGGCCGGCCGTCCATGAGAATCTGCGGAGTTTTTCCCTCGCCCACAAGGGGCACGAACCGGCAAGCCCCGCGGGGCCGCGCTGACGGCGCCTCTCCAGTGGCGTGGCGCCGGACCGATAAGGGGAAACACGTCGTCGCAGGGCGGGCGCGGCGCAAGACCACGAGGACCTGGCATGGCTCTCGGCCTGCGTCGCGGCGCAGCAAGCTCTCCTTACGACCGGACCCGGCTCCTCTCCGAGGCGACGAAGGCTCGCAAGAAAGGCAAGCGCAAGAAGGCGCTCACCCTCTACGAGCGGATCATCCAGAACGAGCCCGAGAACATCGAGGTGCTGCGGCGCCTGGCACCGCTGCTCGCGCAGAACCGGCGCCCGGTCGACGCGTGGAAGGCCTTCCGCAAAGTGGGGGAGTCGATGGCCGAGGCGGGCTTCGCCGACAAGGCCATCGGCGTCTACCGCGAGGCGGCCCGCTACCTCGCGGACTACGCCGAGGTCTACGAGGCGCTGGCGGCGGCCCAGCTCAAGGCCCGCTCACGGGCGGACGCCGTCCAGACGCTGCTCGAGGGAAGGCGGCAGTTTCGCAACCGCCGGCGCCGGCCCCAGGCCGTCCGCCTGCTGCGCCGCGTGCGCGAGATCGATCCTCAGGCGCTGAATCCCACGCTCGACCTGGCGCGCCTGCTGCGCAA
>JAZFWH010000099.1:0-2142 GCA_036482635.1 Myxococcota bacterium | reverse complement strand
CGCGGCTTCATCGGGACGATCGACGCGGCTGGGGCGGGGCCGTTCCGCGGTGGTCTTCAAGGTGCCGGCCTCTGTTCGGGGGGACGCCGCCGGAGACGGGGCCCTCGCGGTGAAGGTGTTCAGCGGCGAGCGGCTGGCGAAGCTCGTCAACTACGTTCTCACCGGCGCCCCCAACCCGTACACGTGGAACGAGGACGCGATCCGCTGCGCTGCCCTGCGCCGGCAGGTGCTCGTCGACCTGGTGGAGCACTGGTTCGGCGACGACGTGGGGGTGGCGACCGCCTCCGGTTGGGGGTGGAACGGCGAGATGAACGCGTTCGAGCTGGAGTGCGAGTTCTGCCCCGGTCGCCCGGCCTCGCTGCACCACCCCTTCTCGGGAGCCCGCGACGGGGAGCTGCGCGAACTGCTGAGAACGGTCATGAAGCCGCTCCAGAGGCATCTGCGGGACGCCGGCTTCGATGGGCTGGTGTGGCAGGCGGGCAAGGGCAATCCGGTGGCGACCAACAACTTCCTGCTCGACGGGGCCGACGGCCGGCGGCGGTGGACGTGGATCGACCTCGAATCGGGGGTGCCGGCCCTCTTCCCGATCAACCCAGTGACGCTGCTGACCTACTACGTGCCCAAGAGCTTCAAGCACCGCCGGCCGCTCTTCGACGACGTGGACCTGCGACGGCTGCGGCGGTACCTGCGCACCCACGCCGGGGCGCTGCAGCCGAAGCTGGGTCCGGAGCGGTGGGCCCGCCTGCAGGCCCGCGTCGAGGAGCTGGAGTCGAGGCAGCGTCGCTGGCGGGCGCTGGGTCTGGGCCATCGCGGCATCGAGTACCAGCGGGTGTCCGGCCGCCTCTCGGCCGAGCTGGCGGCGTGGTACCGCACCCGGCTGCTGCGGTGGTACGCGCGCGAGCTGCTCCGCGGGTCACGCGCGGCGGTGACCACGGCGGGTCGGCTCCTCGGCCGGCTGCCGCGGTGGCTCGCGGCGATCAACCTGAAGCAGGTAGCCCGGGTCGCGTGGCGGTTGCTCACCTCACAGGCGTACCGCACGAGCACCGCCCGGGTCTACGTGGCGCGGCGCATCCGCGCGTGGAAGGCGCGGGGCCAGCTCGACCCCGCCGAGGCCGCCCGGCTGGGCCGCCACCTGAGAAGCGAGGAGGCCAGCGCCTACCTGACCGATTTCGGGATGCACCTGGCCATCAAGCCGTTCGTGAAGACCGTGCAGTGGGGCATCGTGCCCTCGCTGCTGGCGGTCGGCGTCGTCGGTCCCGCAGCCGCCGCGCTTCTGGTGCTCTGCGGGGGCATGCTCGCCCGCACCGCCTACACGGGCTACCGCTTCGCGCAGGCAACGGCGCGGGGGGAGGCCAGGCCGTGGATCGCGCTGGGGGCCGGACTGCTGCCGGTGGTGGGCAACGCCGCCTATCCCGTCCAGGTCATCTGCACCGGCAGCCATCACGGCGCCAAGCTGGCCCAGTTCATCGTGTACGACACGGTCACGCAGGTCGGCGAGCTGATGCCGATCTGGGGCGGCCGCGACACCCACGTCGAGCACTGGTTCAACCGGCTCGGCGATCTCGTCGTGCGGAATCGGGAGCCGGATGAGCGATGAGCGAAGAAGTGAGCGACTAGCGATTTGCGATTAGGAGGACGGGGAAGTCCATTGTCGTTCGTGGTGGGCGGTGCCCACCCGACAAACTAATACCGCCAACTCGTTAGATCGGCGCCCGCAGGTGCGGTCTCGGCGATCCGGGCCAGCATCCGATCGACGTACATCTGGTGGTAGCGCAGCCGGGAGATCGCGTTGGGGCGCTCCTGGTCGCCGTTCCAGCAGTGCTCGGCCCCGTGGCCGTAGTCGACCTCACCGTCGTAATAGGGATCGCTCGTGCGCTCGAGGAAGTCCTCGACGAGGGCGACGGCGTTGTTGAGGTAGTAGTTGTCCATGGTGCCGCAGTAGATGTGGATCTTGCCCCGTAGCTTGGGGCCGAGGGTCTTCCAGTCCCGCCGCAGGATGTGGCCGAGGTCGTAGTTCTCGCGCCAGTATTCGGCCACGGAGTGATCGATCCGCCCGGTCAGCTTGTCCCAGATCCGCTTGGGGTACCCGTCGTCGCCGAGGGGGCTGTAGACCGCCTCCCAGATGTCCCACTGGTCGCCTGA
>JAZFWH010000098.1:0-2070 GCA_036482635.1 Myxococcota bacterium | reverse complement strand
AAGGGCCCGGCCGCGTCAGTCCCTTCGTCGCGCGGCCCAAGTGGCAGCTCCACAGCGACGGGAACCTGCTGGTCATCCTGCGCGGCGTGACGCTCTCGCCGAGCGGTGGCTTCCAGCCGGGGATCTTTTCCGAGTGCCAGCGGATCGGCGAGCTCACCCACGCTCGCGTGGCCGCGGCCGGCCGCTAGCGACGGGGCACCGGCCCGCCGTCAGCCGGCCGTCTCCCGCTGGATGTCCGGCTCTATGTAGATGACGCGCGCCGCGGGCACGCGTCCGCGCACGTTGGCCTCGATCGTGTCGATCGCCCCGGCGACTGCGGCGAAGTCGAGGTCGGGATCGAGCTCCAGCTTGGCGCCCACCAGCAGCTCCTCCGGGCCGATGTGGAGCGTGCGCAGGTGGATCAGCCGTCGGAAGTGCGGCGACGCCTCGATCGCGGCGCGGATCGCTGCCAGATCGCGGGCCGAGGCCGCCTCGCCGATCAGCAGGCTCTTCATCTCGCTGGCCAGCACGATGGCGATGACGCCGAGCAGCGTCCCGATCGCGATCGTTCCCAGTGCGTCGAAGCGCGGCTCGTCGAAGGCGATGCTGAGCCCCAGGGCGGCCAGCGCGAACAGGAGGCCCAGCAGCGCCCCCAGGTCCTCGAGCAGGACCACCGGCAGCTCCGGTGTCTTGGCGCGGCGTACGAACACCCACCAGCTCTCGCCGCGCCGCACCCGGTTCGCCTCGCGCACCGCCACGCGCAACGAAGACCCTTCGAGCAGCATCGCCACGCACAGGACCCCGATGGCCCAGCCGGGTGACTCCACGCTGTGCGGGTGGTTGAGCTTGTCGATCCCCTGCGAGATGGCGAAGAGGGACCCGAGGGAGAACAGCACGAGCGCCACCACGAACGACCAGAAGTAGCGCTCGCGCCCGTAGCCAAAGGGGTGCTCCGGGGTCGGCTCGCGCCGCGCGCGCGCAGCGCCCAGGAAGAGCAGCGCCTGATTGGCGGTGTCCGCCACGGAGTGCACGGTCTCGGCCAGCATGGTGACCGCGCCGGTCGCCAAGAACGCCAGGAACTTCGCGATGGCGATGCCCAGGTTGGCCAGGAAGGCGGCGATGACGGCGCGGCGGCTTCCTTCGGTCATGCCCTGCGCTCTCTTCGCTGGGGCGGCGCGCGCCCGCTCCCCTTCGGCGGTGGGTCGGGAGAATGCTCTGCCGTGATACCGGGCGCCACCCGCACGAAGCGGCGCGTACGCGGTGATGCCGACAGGCCCGCAGGAGGCCCCATGAGTGCCCAAGGAGACCGGCCCTCGGCCGCCGTGAGCGCCCGAAGCCGCGGAAGGATGGACCTGGCCGCCAGGCGATGACCCGCCGCCGTTGGCCACTGCGCGAGGGCCCCCGCGCGCAGCGGATTCGATCTCGAGCTCGGAGCGGAAGAACCTCGCGCGGAGCAACGCGTAGTGCCGGAAGAGCCGGGAGTGGGTCTTCAGCCAGCGCCGTCCAGCCTCCGGCCGACGGACCCAGCGGAGCTTTCGCTGACCACGAATGGCCACGCGCTAGTTCTGACTGGCCAGCGTCCGCCATTCCGACGACCGCCGCGTGGGTGAAACTCGGTGACACTGCGGGTTTTGCGTTGACCGTCGCGCCGCGCCCTCATCAGAATACTCCGCACAACCGCACCGCCTCGACACAGGAAACGTTCACTCGCCGGGGCGGGCGATCCAACGGGGAGCCGACCGATGAGAAAGGTAGTAGCGATACTGATTCCGATGCTGGCCATTGGAGCGACGGCCTACGCAGCCAATGTCCACCTCAAGCCGCCCAAGAAGGACCCCACGTTCATCGATCAAGGGCTCACGTTGAAGGTATCGGGGGCGCTGGCAGGTCTCGGAAACGGGGACGTCGTGATCACGCTGGTCGCCACGGCGGAACCGGAGGCCGTCTGCATCAACCCCGGTGGGGGGAGCCACGAGCCGCCGGGTCAGAACCCCGCGGAAACCACCGTGGCGGGCGCGACGGCGATTCCGGAATCGGAGGTGAAGAACGGCAACACACCGTTCGCGGTGACGACGGACGCGCCGGTCACGC